>NZ_CP119676.1:0-369166 GCF_029318635.1 Varunaivibrio sulfuroxidans
CTGGCTTCGGAGGTATTGAAATGAATACGCGGACGCCCCCTCCGACGCCGGTGCGCGTGGGGTTCATCGCCCTGGTCGATTGCGCCATATTGGCCGTCGCCGCCGAAAAGGGGTTCGCCCGGCGCGAAAATATCGATCTTCAATTGGAGCGGGAGGTGTCCTGGGCCAATATTCGCGACAAGGTGAATTTGGGTTTCCTCGACTGCGCCCACATGCTGGCGGGGATGCCGATCGCGGCCTCTTTGGGATTGGGTCAGGATCAGGCGCAGACCATTGCGCCGATGGGGCTGGGGTTGAACGGCAACGCGATCACGCTCAGCACCGCACTTTTCGATGCGCTCGAACACGATCGGGGCGATCTGGACCTGACGACGCCGGCGGGGGCTGGACAGGCTTTGAAAAGGGTGATCGAACGGCGCCGCGCGGACGGCGCGGAGCCGTTGCGCTTCGCCATGGTGTTCCCGTTTTCCTGTCACAATTACGAACTGCGCTATTGGATGGCGGCGTGCGGCATCGACCCCGAGGTGGACGTGCGCATGGTCGTCATTCCACCGCCGTTCATGGTGGAGAGCCTGCGCATGGGGCACGTCGATGGGTTTTGCGTCGGCGAGCCATGGAATAGCCTGGCGGTAGAGCAGGATGTTGGGCGTATTGTCCTCGCCAGCGCTCAGATCTGGCCTCGCGCCCCCGAAAAAGTGTTAGGCGTGCGCGCCGACTGGGCGGCTTCGCATCCCGAGACGCTCTCCGCCCTGCTGCGCGGCCTGCGCCACGCGGCGGCATGGGCGGGCGCGGCGGCGCATCATGGGGAACTGGCGGATATCCTGTCTCGGGAGCGTTACCTGAATATTCCCGCACCGCTGATCATGCGGGCGCTTGAGGGACGTCTTGTCCTGAAAAAGGGTGCGGAGCCGGTCACGATCGACGATTTTTTGGTTCTGAATCGTGATGATGCTTGCCGCCCCCGGCGAGAGCATGCCTTGTGGCTATACAGTCAAATGGTGCGTTGGCGCCAGGGCGCATTCAGCGCCGCGGCGATAAAGGCGGTGCATCGGATTTTCCGCGAAGATCTCTACGATCAGACGGGTGATTCCGGCATCGCGGACCCCTCGCCGGTGGGGGAGGGCGCGCTCATGCCTTTCGACGGCGCGCCCTTTACACCCGATGATATCGCAGCGTATCTCGCGCGATTTTCCATTGGCGCTCCGGCGCCCTGAAGCGGGGTCTGGCGGGTTTGCTATAGGCGCCCGCCAGAAATGCCCTCTCATTATTGCATAAAAAATAAGCATTATAATTATCATGCCTAATTTTTAGTCATATTTGTTTTTTCGCGCCGCATACGCGAACATTCTAATGTACTGCAATTCCATAAAAATAAACCGGAGTTTGGGTTGGCACAACTCTTGATAGGGTAGGGGAGACCGTTTCCGTGGCGCACATGGAATAGTCTGGGATCCAATGGCGGACCCGTTCGCAACGTCGCAAACTGCAATGTCCTTTCTTGAGGGGGCTGTGGGGTGCGGCGTTTTTTATTTTTAGCCAAAACGGCGAAAGCCGGACGGGAATGCAAAAATTAAACTTAAACGATGCAGAGGAGTTTTTTTGTGATTTTTAATAGGCCTGAACTCAGACCGTCTTTTTTGAGGCTCACGACTCCCGTGCGTACCGTTTTGGCGGCGCTGGCGCTCGTAGGCGTCTTCGGGGGCGTCCTCGGGGGCGTCTTCGGGGGCGTCATGCCCTCTCTTGCTCAAGCCAAACCGTTAAAGCTGGAAAAGGAAGAATTGAAGTTTGGCTTCATCAAGTTGACCGACATGGCCCCCCTGGCGATAGCCTACGAGAAGGGCTATTTCGAGGACGAGGGGCTGTATGTCACCTTGGAGCCTCAGGCCAACTGGAAGGTTCTTCTCGATCGCACCATTGACGGCGAGTTGGACGGCGCGCACATGCTGGCGGGTCAGCCTCTGGGCGCGACCATCGGCATCGGCACCAAGGCCAAGATCATCACCGCCTTCAGCATGGATTTGAACGGCAACGCGATCACCGTGTCCAATGACGTGTGGAAGCGAATGAAGAAATACGTGCCCAAGGATGCGTCGGGCAAGCCGATCCACCCGATCAAGGCCGATGCGCTGAAGCCGGTGGTCGATGCGTACAAGGCCGAAGGCAAGCCGTTCAACATGGGCATGGTGTTTCCTGTTTCGACCCATAACTACGAACTGCGCTATTGGTTGGCGGCGGGGGGCATCCGGCCCGGCTATTACGCGCCGTCGGACATTTCCGGTCAGATCATGGCCGACGCCTATCTGTCGGTGACGCCGCCGCCGCAGATGCCGGCGACCATGGAGGCGGGGACCATTTCGGGCTACTGCGTCGGCGAGCCGTGGAACCAGCAGGCCGTGTTCAAAGGCATCGGCGTGCCGGTGGTGACCGATTACGGTATCTGGAAAAACAACCCGGAAAAAGTTTTCGGCGTTTCCGCGGCCTGGGCGAAGAAATACCCCAATACCCATCTCGCCGTGATTAAGGCGTTGATCCGCGCCGCCATCTGGCTCGATGCGAACCACAACGCCAATCGTTCCGAGGCGGTCAAGATACTGGCCAGGCCGGAATACGTCGGGGCCGACGCCAAGGTGATCGCCAACTCGATGACCGGCACCTTCGAATACGAAAAGGGCGACAAGCGTTCGGTGCCCGATTTCAACGTCTTCTTCCGTTATTTCGCGACCTATCCGTACTATTCCGACGCTATTTGGTACCTCACCCAGATGCGCCGTTGGGGGCAAATTCCCGAGGCCAAACCCGACAGTTGGTACGCCAAGATCGCCAAGGAAGTCTATCGCCCGGACATCTATCTGAAGGCGGCGAAAATGCTGGTCGATGAAGGCAAGGCCTCGAAAAAGGATTTTCCCTGGATGTCGGACGGCTACCGTCCGCCGCAAAGCCACTTCATCGACAATATCGTCTACGACGCCCACAAGCCCAACGCCTATCTCGAAAAATTCAAGATCGGCCTGAAGGGGAACGAGCGGATCGAAGGCGGGAAGATCGTCGGAAAGCCATAATCCGGGGCGGGACCGGCTATCGTCCATCATCGCCGGTCCCGCTTAAACAATGCCTTCGTAGGCGAACCGTAAAGACGCATTAAAATCTAAAAAAGGTGAACCATGTCTACTCTTGTCGCTACGATATCGCGAATAGCCCCGTTCCCGGCCTTGCTTGGCGAGATCAGCCGGGAACAAGCGGCCAAATGGTTTTGGCGCTCGGTTGCGGTTCCGGTTATCGCCTTCGCCATTTTCCTCGGTCTTTGGCAGGAAACCTCGAAGCAGATCGTCACCAGCCTGGGCACCATCCCGGGGCCGGTCGAGGTCGTCAAGGAAGCGCACATCCTGTGGGCCGATCATCTTCACCAGCGCGCCAAGGAGGCGGCCTTCGACGTCCGCCAGGAAAAGCGCAACGCCGCCAAATTGGCGGAAAACCCCAACGCCGTCATCAAGTGGCATGCCTATACCGGTAAGCCGACCTACATCGATCAAATTTTCACCAGTATCAAGACCGTTTTCGCGGGCTTTCTGTTGGGAACGATCATCGCCATTCCGCTCGGTATCGTGTGCGGCCTCAGTCCGTTGGTGAACGCGGCGCTCAATCCGCTGATCCAGATTTTCAAGCCGGTTTCGCCGTTGGCGTGGTTGCCCTTGGTGACGATCATGGTCAGCGCCCTTTATGTCTCCAGCGATCCGATGTTCGAAAAATCCTTTCTCACCTCGGCGATCACGGTGACGCTGTGTTCGTTGTGGCCGACGTTGATCAACACCTCGTTGGGGGTGGCGTCGATCGACAAGGACCTGATGAACGTCAGCCGGGTTTTGCAGCTGAACTGGCGCACCAAGGTTTTCAAAATGATTTTGCCGTCGTCGCTGGAACTGATTTTCACCGGCCTCCGGCTGTCGTTGGGGGTGGGCTGGATGGTGCTGATCGCCGCCGAGATGCTGGCGCAGAACCCGGGCCTCGGGAAATTCGTCTGGGACGAATTCCAGAACGGCAGCTCGCATTCGTTGGCGCGGATCATGGTCGCGGTGTTCACGATCGGGATCATCGGTTTCGGCCTCGATCGCATCATGCTGTCGTTGCAGAATTTTTTCACATTCAGCGAAAAACGCTAAGGGGGAGGAGATCATGGCATTCGTTGAACTGAAAAACGTCGGCAAAAGCTACGGTTCCGGCGATACCGCGAGCGAGGTCCTGAAAGACATCAATTTGTCGATCGAAGACGGCGAGTTCGTCGCCATCGTCGGCTTTTCCGGCAGCGGCAAGACGACCCTGATTTCGATCCTGGCGGGTCTGATCGCGCCCGACGCGGGCGAGGCGCTGTTCCGGGGCGCGCCGATTTCCGGCGCCGGTCCCGAACGGGGCGTCGTCTTTCAAAGCTATTCACTTTTCCCGTGGATGACGGTGTACGCCAATATCGCCCTCGCGGTGGCGGCGGTGTTTAAAAAAGAGGGTAAGGCCGCGCGCGACGAGCGGGTGCGCAAATATATCGACTTGGTGGGTCTGACCCACGCCATCGAGCGCCGCCCCTCGGAACTGTCGGGCGGCATGCGCCAGCGCGTCGCGGTGGCGCGCGCCTTGGCGATGAACCCGCAAATTTTGCTGTTGGACGAACCGCTCAGCGCCCTGGACGCCCTGACACGATCGAACCTGCAGGACGAGATCGAACGGATTTGGGAACAAGAGCGCAAGACCGTGGTGCTGATCACCAACGACGTCGATGAGGCGATCTTGCTCGCCGACCGCATCATCCCGCTCAATCCCGGCCCGCAAGCGACGCTGGGTCCCGAATTCAAGGTCGATATCCCCCGTCCCCGCGACCGGGCGGCGATGAACCATGACAAAACGTTTCAGGCTGTGCGCCGCGACGTCACCCAGTATCTGATCGACATCGGAATATCGTCGAACACCACTTCGGACACGACGTTGAATTTGCCGGATGTCCAGCCGATCATGCCCGGTAAAAGGTTGCCCAAGGCGGCCAAGGCGGCGGCGGCGGCGCATTTCGGCAATGCCGATAAATACGTCGAATTTTCCCATATCGACAAGGTTTATCCCACCGCGAAGGGACCGTTGACGGTGGTCGAGGACTTCGACCTGACCTTGCGCAAGGGCGAATTCGTCTCGGTGATCGGCCATTCGGGCTGCGGCAAGTCCACGGTGCTGACCATGGCGGCGGGGCTCAACGAGATTACCCGGGGCGGGATCATCCTCGACGGCGGCGAAATCGCCGATGCGGGCCCCGACCGCGGGGTCGTTTTTCAGGCCCCCAGTCTGTTTCCCTGGCTCAGCGCGCGCGAGAACGTGGCGCTCGGCGTCGATCGGGTGTACCGCCACGCCGGCGCGGGCGAACGGGCGGAAATCGTCGATTATTACTTGACCCGCGTCGGCCTCGGGGACGCCCTGGACAAACCCGCACGCGATATGTCGGGGGGGATGCGCCAACGCGTCGGCATCGCCCGCGCGTTCGCGCTATCGCCGAAATTCCTGCTGCTGGACGAACCGTTCGGGATGCTCGACTCGCTGACCCGTTGGGAACTTCAGGAGGTCCTGATGGACGTCTGGAAACGGACCCAGGTGACGGCGATGTGCGTCACCCACGATGTCGATGAGGCGATCTTGCTGGCCGACCGGGTGATCATGATGAGCAACGGGCCGCGCGCCACGATCGGCAAGATTCTCGATGTCGATCTGCCCCGCCCGCGCACCCGCAAGGCGCTTTTGGCGCACCCGCGTTATTACGCCCTGCGCGAGGAAGTCCTGACCTTCCTGCAGGAGCACGAGCACGGCGAAAAAACCGCCGTGCCCCGGGAAAACGCCGCGCCGGGCCTAAAGACCACCTCTTCTTCGAAAGAAGCCGCATGACGGAGGATATGATCATGACACGCAAAAAACTCGTCGTTATCGGTAACGGCATGGCGGGCATGCGCACGGTCGAGGAAATCCTCGATCGCGACGCGGAAAAGTTCGCCGTCACCGTGTTCGGCGCCGAGCCCCGGGAAAACTATAACCGGATCATGCTGTCCCCGGTCCTGTCTGGCGAAAAAAATTATGAAGACATCGTCATCAACGACCAACAGTGGTACGCGCAAAACGCGATCACGCTATACAGCGGCGAAGACGTGATCGCCATCGACCGCCAAGCGCATTGCGTCAAGACCTCGGCCGGACGCACCATGCCCTACGACGCCCTGATCATCGCCACCGGGTCCTCTCCCTTCATGATCAAGGTTCCCGGCACGGACCTGGACGGCGTCACCACTTTCCGCGACATGGACGATGTCGAGCGCATGGCCGATGCTGCGCGCAGTCACCAAAACGCGGTGGTCATCGGCGGCGGCCTGCTCGGCCTTGAGGCGGCGTACGGACTGCGCCAGCGGGGCATGGAGGTCACCGTTCTGCACCTGATGGATACCCTGATGGAGCGGCAGTTGGACGAGGCGGGCGGCTATCTGCTGCGCCGTGAATTGGAAAACCGGGGCATTCGCGTGATCACCCAGGCCGATACCGCCGCGCTGATCGGCAAGTCCAGGGTCGAGGCGGTGCGCCTGAAGGACGGCCGGGAAATCCCCGCCGACCTGGTGGTGATGGCGGTCGGTATCGTCCCCAACGCCGCCCTCGCCCGGGACTGCGGCCTCACGGTCGAACGAGGGATCGTGGTCGATGACCACATGACGACGTCCGATCCCGATGTTTTCGCGGTCGGCGAATGCGTTCAGCACCGGGGCCAGACATACGGCTTGGTGGCCCCGCTTTACGAGATGGGAAAAGCGCTGGCCGATCGGCTTTGCCGCGGTGACGAACCGGGCGATGCGGGGCCTGGGTACCAAGGTTCGGTAACCTCGACAAAGTTGAAGGTCAGCGGCGTCGATCTGTTTTCCGCGGGTGATTTCAACGGCGGCGACGCGTGCGAGGATATCGTCCTGCGCGACGCCGCGCGGGGGGTCTACAAGCGGATCGTCCTCAAGGACGGCAAAATCGCCGGCGCGGTACTGTACGGCGACGCCGGCGATGGATCGTGGTATTTTCAGATGCTCAAGGAAGGCGCCGACGTCTCCGAAATTCGCGACACCCTTATTTTCGGGCCCGAGTTCTCGGCGGGAGAAAACGCCGACCCTAACGCCGCCGTTGCGGCTCTCGGCATGGACGCCGAGATTTGCGGCTGCAACGGCGTTTCCAAGGGTGATATCGTCGGCGCCATTATCGAACACGGCCTGGAGAGCGTCGAGGACGTGCGCGCCAAGACCAAGGCTTCGGGTTCATGTGGATCGTGCGCCGGTTTGGTGGAAAGCCTTCTCGCCCACACTCTGGGCGACGCTTTCGTCGCCGGCCCGGCGCTTAAACCGATCTGCCCATGCACGACCCATACCCATGACGACGTGCGTCACCTGATCCGTCTGCATAACCTGAAAAGCATTCCCGCCGTGATGCAGGCTTTGGAATGGAAATCGCCGAACGGCTGCGCGGCATGCCGCCCGGCGCTGAACTACTACCTGCTGTGCGACTGGCCCGGCGAATACACTGATGACAATCAGTCGCGCTTCGTCAACGAGCGGCTACACGCCAACATTCAAAAGGACGGCACCTATTCGGTGGTGCCCCGGATGTGGGGCGGGGTGACCACCGCCAAGGAACTGCGCGCGATCGCCGACGTCGTCGATAAGTTCGCCATTCCTTCGGTCAAGTTGACCGGTGGGCAACGCATAGACTTGTTCGGCATTCCCAAGGAACAGTTGCCCGCGATCTGGACCGATCTCAATAAGGCGGGGATGGTGTCCGGGCACGCCTACGGCAAGGCGCTGCGCACGGTCAAGACCTGCGTCGGCAATACTTGGTGCCGTTTCGGCACCCAGGACGCCATGGACCTTGGCATTCAACTGGAAAAACTGTCCTGGGGGTCGTGGACGCCGCACAAATTCAAGATGGCGGTTTCGGGGTGCCCCAGAAACTGCGCCGAGGCGACGATCAAGGATTTCGCCGTGATTTCTGTGGACTCGGGGTTCGAGTTGTACGTCGGCGGCAACGGCGGCATCACGGTGCGCGTCACCGATCTGTTGTGCAAGGTCGCGACCTCCGATGATGTCCTCGAATACTGTGCCGCCTTCATGCAGCTTTATCGCGAGCAGGCGCGCTACTTGGAACGCACCGCGCCGTGGATCGAACGCGTCGGGATCGGTTATGTCAAAGCCGAGATCGTGGACGACGAAGCGGGGCGCAAGGCGCTGGCGGAACGCTTCTTGCGCTCCCAGAAAATAGCGCAGAACGACCCGTGGGCGCAGCACGCGGGGGCCGATACGCCGGAATTTCAACCGTTAAAATTGGTGGGATAACAGATCATGTCGAGTTGGATTGAAATCGGAACCGTGGATGACATTCCTCCCTTGGGGTCGCGCGTGGTGCGCACGCCGGTCGGCGATATCGCCATTTTTCGCGCCGCCCGGGACACCATTTTCGCCTTGGACGACAGGTGTCCGCACAAGGGAGGGCCGATATCCGAGGGCATCGTGCACGGCGAACAGGTGACCTGCCCGCTGCACAACCAGATCATCGATCTGAAAAGCGGTGCCTTCGCCAGCGGCGAGTGTGGTCAAAGCAGAACCCACCCGGTCAAGGTCGAAAATGGGGTCATCAGCATCGCCCTGGACGTTTCACAAATGGCGGCGGCGGAATGACGGGAGACGTGCGCACCACATGCCCGTATTGCGGTGTGGGATGTGGCGTTATCATCAGTCCCGGTCCCGACGACGCGGTGACGGTGACGGGTGATCCCGACCACCCCGCCAATTTCGGGCGCCTTTGTTCCAAGGGGGCGGCGCTGGGCGAAACGTTGGTTCACGACGGACGTCTAATGGTTCCCAAGATGGCGGGACGGCGCGTCTCCTGGGCCAAGGCGGTGAAGACCCTCGGCGATAAATTGACGCGGACGATCGCCAAGCACGGCCCGGACTCGGTGGCGTTCTACGTTTCCGGGCAGTTGTTGAACGAAGATTACTACGTCGCCAACAAATTGATGAAGGGGTTCATCGGAAGCGCCAATATCGACACCAATTCGAGGCTATGCATGGCGTCCTCGGTGGCCGGTCACATCCGCGCCTTCGGCGCCGACACGGTGCCGGGCTGTTACGAGGACTTCGACACCGCCGATCTGGTTCTTCTGATCGGCTCCAACACGGCGTGGTGCCATCCGGTGTTGTTTCAGCGCCTGCGCGAGGCGCAAAGACGGCGGGGAACCAAGGTCGTCGTGATCGACCCCCGGCGCACCGATACTTGCGCCACGGCGGATTTACATATCGCCTTGAAACCGGGCACCGACACCGCCCTGTTCAACGGCCTTTTGACCTATCTGGAGAAGAACGGCAAGCGCGACGCCGCGTTCGTCGCGGCGCATACGCGCGATGTGGACGAGGCCCTTGCACGGGCGCGCAAAAATGCGCCGGATATCGCCGCCGTCGCCGGAATTTGCGATGTCGATAAAGAGAGCGTCGCTCGATTGTACGCATGGTTCGCCGAACATGAGCGTGTCGTCTGCGCATACTCCCAAGGCGTCAATCAGTCGCACCGGGGCACCGACAAGGTCAACGCGATCATCAACTGTCATTTGCTGACAGGAAGGATCGGGCGTGAAGGCATGGGGCCGTTTTCGCTGACCGGCCAGCCCAACGCCATGGGCGGGCGCGAGGTCGGCGGCCTGGCCAACACGTTGGCCGCGCACATGGGGTTTGACGACGGTGCGCGCGATCGGGTCGGGCGCTTCTGGAACGCCCCGGCGTTGGCCGCGAAACCCGGATTGAAGGCGGTGGATCTGTTCGACGCCGTCCACGACGGGCGGATCAAGGCGTTGTGGATCATGGGAACCAATCCCGCGGTCAGTTTGCCCGACGCCACCAAGGTACGCGCCGCCCTGGAAAAATGCCCGTTCGTCGCGGTCTCCGACTGTATCGAGCAAACCGACACCACCCGTTACGCCGATCTTCTTTTGCCCGCCGCGACCTGGGGCGAACGGGACGGGACGGTAACCAATTCCGAACGCCGGATATCGCGCCAGCGCCCGTTTGTGGCGCCGGCCGGAACGGCGCGCCCGGATTGGAAAATTATCTGCGACGTCGCCGCCGCGATGGGTTTTGGGGATGCTTTCGCCTACGCCGCGTCGGCGGAAATTTTTGCCGAACACGCTCACCTGTCGGCGTTCGAAAACGATGGGGTGCGGGATTTCGACATCGGCGCCTTGCGCGGTGCGGTCGATCGCGCCCACTATGATCGCATGGAACCGACACAGTGGCCCGCCGGCGCGAAGACCCCTCGGGGACGCAAGCGGCTGTTCGCCGATGGTCGATTTTACACCGATGACGGACGCGCCCACTTTGTTGCGGTGTCTTTGTCTCCGCCCGACCTGATCGATACCACGATGTCGTTTCCGCTGTTGCTAAACACGGGTCGGGTACGCGATCAATGGCACACCATGAGTCGGACCGGCCTGTCGCCGCGTCTGGGCAGGCATACGGCGGAGCCCTACCTTGATATTCATCCCGAGGACGCCGAAAATTACGGGCTGCGGAACGGGTCCTGGACCCGGGCGATGTCGCCCAGTGGCGGGGTGACCGTGCGCGTGCGTTTTTCCTCCGCCATGCGCCGGGGAGAGGTGTTCGTGCCGATCCATTGGAACGATGCCGTGGCGTCGGACGCCGTGGTGGGGCGTCTGATTGCGCCGCGCCGCGATCCTTTTTCCGGACAGCCGGCATCGAAAACACAGCCGGTGACCCTTTTGCCGTGGAAACCGGCGTGGCGGGGCTTTTTCATTTCGCGCCGGCGGCGCGATCCTCGGGACGTCGAATACTGGTGTCGTATTCGTGTTCCGGGATGCTACGTCTACGAAGTGGCCGATCAGGTATGTCCCACCGATTGGGCGTCGTTCTGCGCGTCTTATTTTACGGGGATGTCCGGGGAAACGATTACCTTCGAAGACCCTAAAAAAGGGCGTTATCGCAGCGCCCTCATCGAGGATGGGCGCTTGCAAGGATGCTTCGCCGCCGCCGTCGATGGTGCGCTTCCTTCTTTCGATTGGTTGGCGGAGGTCTTCGCCGAGGAAACGGTGAACGAAAAAACGCGAAAACATATTCTGGCCGGGCGTCGCCCGGGAGACGCCGCCGATCGGGGGCCCGTCGTTTGTTCTTGTTTTGGCGTCGCCCTCAATACGCTGCTCGGCGCGATCCGCGGTCAGGGATTGACCTCGGTGCGCGATGTTGGACGGGTGCTCAAGGCGGGGACGAATTGCGGCGTATGTCAGAGCGAAATCGCCGCCTTGTTGGACGGCGTGCGCGGCGAAGAAGATGTCTCAAAGGGCAAGGTCAACGCCGCCTGACGAACGGCTCCGGCGCCATGCGGCTTTCTGTGGTGATTTATTTTCCCCTTTATTCGAGGGCGCTCCGGCGTATGCTGCCGGTGCGCCCGTCGCGCCGCGGGTGGATGGGACGTGATCAAAAAACGAGGAGGGGAACGATGAAGTTGCTGCGCCATGGCGCACCGGGAAGAGAAAAGCCGGGACTGATGGATCCGATGGGAAATGTGCGCGATTTGTCCGACGTGGTTGAGGATATCGACGCCCATGCCCTGGCGGAGGGTCTGATCGAGAGACTACGGGACATCGACGTCGCCGCGTTGCCTCGCATCGACGGCGCGCCCCGGATCGGGCCGTGCATCGGGGGGGTGGGCAAGATCGTGTGCGTTGGTTTGAATTATATCGACCATGGGGCCGAAACCGGTATGGCTCTGCCCCGCGAGCCGGTTTTGTTTACAAAGGCGAGCAGCGCCATCACCGGCCCATACGATCCGATCGTGATCCCCCGCGGGGCGCAAAAAACCGATTGGGAAGTGGAGTTGGCGTGCGTGATCGGTCGAACGGCGAAATCGGTCGCCGCCGCCGCCGCCCTGGATTACGTCGCCGGGTATTGCATCTTGAACGACGTCTCCGAGCGCGCCTTTCAACTGGAAAAGGAAGGCCAGTGGGTCAAGGGGAAGTCCTGCGACACCTTCGCCCCGATCGGCCCGTGGCTGGTGACGCCGGAGGAGGTGGGCGATCCGCAAAAGCTTGATTTGTGGCTGGACGTCAACGGTGAACGCCGGCAAACCGGCAACACGGCGATGATGATCTTCCCGCTCGCCCACATTATTCACTATATCAGCCGTTTTATGACGCTGTTGCCGGGGGACGTCGTGTCCACCGGAACGCCGCCCGGGGTCGGTATGGGGATGACGCCGCAAACTTTCCTCAAGGCAGGGGATGTCGTCGGCCTTGGCGTCGAAGGGCTGGGCGCGCAGCGTCAGGTTTGCGTCGATGAGGCGCGATCGTCTGCTTAGGGCAGCATCGGTTGTGGTTTTTGGGCCAATTGTTCGGGGTCGATGGGTTCGGATTGGAGCGCCTGACGCACCCGACGTTCCAGCGTGGCGTGGGATATCGGCTTAACCAGGAACCCGTGGATACCTAGTTTCACGGCGTCGTGAACGTGGCGTTCTTCGCTGTGTCCGGTGACGATGACAACGGGGATATTGGGATTATCGGCCTCGCGACTGGCGCGCAGCATGGCGATAAACTCGAAGCCGTTGACCAACGGCATCTCAAGATCGCAAATCACGACGTCGATGGCGTGTGTCGTGCTTTCGATCCGGTTGAGACCTTCCGCGCCATCTTCCGTGGTCACCACGCTGGAAAACCCGATATCGTGCAGCAGCGCGCTGAGCAGACGGCGCATGAAGTATTCATCGTCGATGACGAGGGCGGTCAATCCCGCAAAGTCGCTTTTGTTCATGCTGGATGGCCTCGATCTTGCGGTATTGCAGACGGTGATATTCATTTTGGGACATGGGTATCGCCATATCCTAGGGCAAGGAAAAGTCATATTTTTTCGAGATGTCACCCGCGTCGGCGTGAATCGACAGGCTGGCTTTTTCCGGCTAAAGCGGTCTATAATCGACGCCTGAGGGAGACGCCGATGGATATCCTCGATCGTTCTCAACGCCGCAAGTTTTTCCCCAAGGGACGCCAGGGAAGCGATGCCGCCGAGGCCCGAGTACGGGCGCTCCTGGAGGGGCGTTCGCTCGCCCGCGAAGAGCTCATCGAAAACCTCCATGTCGTGCAGGATGCCCATGGCGCGATCGAGGCGGATCATTTGGCGGCGTTGGCCGAGGTGATGAAGCTGTCGCAGGCCGAAGTCTACGAGGTCGCCAGTTTCTACGCCCATTTCGACGTTTCGCGCCCCGAGCAAAAACGCCCGCCCCTGAAAATTCGTGTTTGTAACGGCCCGGCGTGCCGCATGGCGGGAAGCGCCGATCTGCTCGACGCCCTGTGCCGGGGATTGGCGGACCGCGCCGAGGTCGTCGGCGCGCCGTGTGTCGGTGGCTGCGATCATGCGCCGATGGCGATGGTGGGGAGGCGCCGGATCGGGCGGGCTCAACCGAAAAATCTGCGCGAGATGGTCGATCGCGCCGCGCGAACGCCTGAAATTCCCTCCTTCGAGAAGTTGGACGCTTATTTGGCGGCGGGCGGCTATGGGGCGCTGAAGGCGTGCCGCGACGGGCGGTTGTCGCGTGGGGAGATTTTGGCCCAGCTCGATCTGTCGGATCTTAGGGGGCTCGGTGGCGCGGGGTTTTCGGTGGCGCGCAAGTGGCGGTTCTTGGACGGTGCGGCGAAACCGCGCGCCGTGGTGGTGAACGCCGATGAGGGCGAGCCGGGAACCTTCAAGGACCGTCATGTCCTGGAAACCCACCCCCACCGCGTCATCGAAGGGGCGTTGCTGGCCGCCTGGGTGGTCGAGGCGGCGGACGTTTACATCTACCTGCGCGACGAATACAGCCACCTCCACGCCTTCTTGGGCGGCGAGCTGGACCGCCTTCGCGAACAGGGGGTAACGGGGGACGTCGCCGTGCATCTGCGCCGGGGCGCCGGGGCCTACGTCTGCGGCGAGGAAAGCGCGCTGCTGGAAAGCATCGAGGGTAAGCGTGGACTGCCGCGCAACCGCCCGCCTTTTCCCGCCGAGGTCGGTCTGTTCGGTCGTCCGACCCTGATCAATAATGTCGAAACCCTATATTGGGTGCGCGACATCGTCACCACCGGCGGCCAGGACTATCTGGATCGGGGCCGCCCGCATTATTATTCGGTGTCCGGGCGGGTCAACGATCCCGGCGTTAAACTGGCCCCCGCGGGGATCAGCGCGCGCCGTCTGATCGAGGATTATTGCGGCGGCATGGCCGAGGGGCACACCTTGAAGGCGTTTCTGCCCGGCGGCGCGTCGGGGGGGATTCTGCCCGCCGATCTGGCCGATCTGGCGCTCGATTTCGGAACCTTGGAACCGTACGGCTGTTTCGTCGGCTCATCGGCTTTGATCGTGCTGTCCGCGGCGGATGATGTGCGCGATATTGTCGATCAGTGCCTGTCTTTCTTCGCCGGGGAAAGCTGCGGGCAGTGCACGCCGTGCCGGGTCGGCATCGGGGCGATGCAGGGTCTGCTGGACGATCCGCGGGCGAACCGCACGGCGATCGAGGATTTGGCGGGCGTCATGCGCGACGGGTCGATCTGCGGACTGGGTCAGGCCGCCCCGAACACGGTTCTGTGCGCCTATCGATATTTTCCCGAGGTGATGACATGAGCGCGTCATTTACGATCGAATTCGATGGCCGGACGGTCGAGGCCCAAGCAGGCGAGACCCTGTGGCAAATCGCCCGGCGCAGCGGCATCGAGATCGAGCACCTGTGCCTGAAGGACGCCCCCGGCTATCGCGCCGACGGCAATTGTCGGGCCTGCTTGGTGGAGGTCGTGGGCGAGCGCACCTTGAGCGCGTCGTGCCGCCGTCAGGCGACCCCGGGCATGGTGGTGTCGAGCGCCGGCGACCGGGCGCGGAGCGCCCGCCGGGGGGTGATCGAACTGCTGATGGCGAGCAGCCCGGGCAGCGCCGATGATCCGCGCTCGCTGGTGGCGCGCTGGGCGGACAAAATGGGTATCGCGCGGACGCGCTATGCGCCTCGTCGCGACGCTTCCGACGTGACGGAACGGGTGCGCGACGACAGCCATCGCGCCATCGTTTTTAACGCCGGGGCTTGTATTCACTGTGGACTGTGCGTGCGGGCGTGCCGCGAAATTCAGGTCAACGACGTTATCGGAATGGCGGGGCGCGGGGCGCGCACGCACGTCGCCTTCGATCAGGACGACGCGTTGGGCGAGAGCACCTGCGTCGCCTGTGGCGAGTGCGTGCAGGCCTGTCCCACCGGGGCCTTGTCGTCCGCCGCCCCCGAGACATGGAAAATTGACGATGAGGATCGCCACGTTCGCTCGTTGTGCCCTTACTGCGGGGTCGGCTGTCAGGTCGATTATACCGTGCGCGGCGGGCGGATCATCGCCGCCGACGGCGCGGCGGGACCGGCGAATCTATACCGGCTGTGCGTCAAGGGACGTTTCGGTTTCGATTATGCCCATCATCCGGACCGTTTGACCCGCCCCCTGGTGCGCCGGGAGGGGGTGGCCAAGGACCCCGGACAGATCCCGCCGCCGGGGGAGGAACGGCGGGCGGCGTTCCGCGAGGCGAGCTGGGACGAGGCCTTGGAGATCGCCGCCCGGGGGTTGGCGGCGATCCGCGATCGCGACGGCGGCGCGGCGCTGGCCGGGTTCGGTTCGGCCAAGGGCTCGAACGAGGAGGCCTATCTTTTCCAAAAACTGATCCGCGCCGGGTTCGTCACCAACAATGTCGATCACTGCACCCGCTTGTGCCATGCCTCGTCGGTGGCGGCGCTGATGGAGGGACTGGGCTCGGCGGCGGTGACCGCGCCATTTATGGCCGCCAAGGACGCCGATGTGATTATCGTCATCGGCTCGCGCCCGGCGCAAAACCATCCGGTCGCCGCGACCTTTATCAAGAACGCGGTCAAGCGCGGGGCCAAGCTGGTGGTGATGGACCCTCGCCGTCAGGCCCTCAGCCGCCATGCCGAGTACATGGTGCAGTTCGCGTCGGGCATGGACGTCGTATTGTTGAACGCCATGATCTACACCATTATCGCCGAGGGCCTGACCGATAACGCTTATATCGCGCGCCATGTCGAGGGTTTCGAAGAACTGAAGAGCAAAATCGCGGCCTTCGTTCCGGAAAAAGTCGCCGCCCAGTGCGGCGTCGAGGCGGCGGTCATTCGCGCCGTGGCGCGCCTGTACGCCACGGCGAAGCGCGCCATCATTTATTGGGGAATGGGGGTCTCCCAACACGTTCACGGCACCGATAACGTGCGCGCATTGATCGCGCTGTCTCTGATTTGCGGGCATATCGGGCGCGAAGGATGCGGGCTGCATCCCCTGCGCGGGCAGAACAACGTGCAGGGGGCGTCCGACGTTGGCCTGATCCCGATGGTTTACCCCGATTACAAGGCGGTATCCGATCCGGCGGTGCGCGATATGTACCAGCGCTATTGGGGCGTCCCCCTGAGCGACAGCCCGGGGCTGACGGTGGTCGAGATCATCAATGCGGCGCGGGCGGGAACGATCAAGGGCATGTACATCATGGGCGAAAATCCCGCCATGTCCGACCCCGACGCGGCCCACGCCCGCCAGGGCTTGGCGGCGTTGGAACATCTCGTCGTTCAGGACATTTTTCTGACCGAAACCGCGTGGTTGGCCGACGTGATATTGCCCGCCTCCAGTTTTTTCGAAAAAGAGGGCACCTTCACCAACACCAACCGTCAGGTGCAGATGGCCCACCCGGTTGTCCCGATGCCCGGCGACGCCCGCCAGGACCTGTGGATCGTCCAGCAAATCGCGCGGCGTATCGGCCTTGACTGGGGGGAGATGGACGCCGCGGCGGTGTTCGATGAAATGCACGGCGTGATGGCGTCGATCAAGGGTATGTCGTGGGCGCGTCTTCAACGGGAAGGCGCGGTGACGTATCCGTGCGCGCGGGAAGACGCACCCGGACAGGATATCCTTTTCGGCGACGGCTTCCCGACAAAGACCGGTAAGGGGCGTCTGGCGCCGACCGATTTTTGCGCCCCCGACGAACTGCCCGACGACGACTATCCGTTCATCCTGACCACCGGGCGGATGTTGGAACATTGGCACACCGGCGCGATTAGCCGTCATGCCGGAATATTGCACGATCTGGAACCCGTCGCTGTGGTCTCCTTGAACCCTGCCACGCTACGCCGCCTGGAGGCGCAGCCGGGCGATACTCTGCGTGTCGGGACCCGGCGCGGCGTGGTCGATATCCAGGCGCGCGCCGACCGTGACGTTCCCGATGGAATGGTTTTTATTCCGTTCTGTTTTTACGAGGCGGCGGCGAATCTTCTCACCAATCCGAAACTCGACCCCTCGGGGAAGATTCCCGAATTTAAAGTGTGCGCCGCCAAGGTCGAAAAAGCATAGAATTTTCATACTTTTTGGCGAGTTCCGAACGTTTTCCTTGACAAAGAAAACGCATTATCATGTTATCCAAATCCCAGTAAAAAAATAATCATATTTTATATCCTCGGTGTTTTTTTAGCAAAAACGCCGTAATTAAAGGTTTGTTCGACGATGTTTTCACGGCGACTATATGATAATAATTTAAAGTATGGTGCCAATTTAAGCTCTATGTTTAACACTATAAGTGATAATAAAATTTATCCATTTGTATTATTTCTTGTAATTTTTACATCGTTCATGGCCGCGTTCACTATTCAGGGCGATGACGCAAAAGTCGGTAAGATTCAAGTATTAAATCAAAAGTGGCAATACAGGTGGGGGATTTCCCCTTTCGATAGGGGAGGGGTCCCGCTTTGGACCCGTGATGCGTCGGATTCCTTGCATTGGCACAACATCTCGGCCCCCGAGACGCCGCCACAGCGCCGAGGATTTCGCGACGTCTGGTTCCGCGTTGTCTTGCCGAAAAACGGCGAATGGCATGATCCGGTTATTTTTATACCCAAAATTGATACGTACCGCCGAAGTATACCTTTGGGGGCGGCGGATTTATCGCTCGGCGGGGTTCGGCCAGGGGGGGAAGTCTTCGATGGGGATTTCGATTTGTGGCGCTGGCACATGATCGGTTTGCCGGATGATTATCAGGGGCGGGAACTGTACGTCCGGGTTCATTCCGATGCGTCCCAAATCGGACTTCGAGGTTCCGTAATGATCGGGGCGCGGGCATCCCTCGTCAACCGTTTGATCGCGCATAACATCGACGACGTCATCGTTGCCGCCATGGCCTTTCTTCTGGGCGTGATTTGCACGATTTTTTCGCTGATTCGCAACTTTCGCCGGGTTTATCTCTTGTTGGCGTTGTTTTTGTTGTGCGCCTCCGTGATCATTTGGGATCAGACGCAGATACGCCAACTAATCACGACGCCCTCCGTATTTTGGGCGTATTTTGCGGCTACGGCTTATTTTTTACTCCCGGTATCGATGGTGGCATTGTTCGAAATTACGGTTGGGCGCGGTGTTTTTTCCTTGGTCCGCCGTATTTGGCAGGCGCATTTGGGGTTTGCCGTCGCGGCGCCGATTATATCCTTGTCTGAGGGAATTGGACTCGCCCCGATTTATTTTGTTTTTGATATTTTCGTCTCGGTTAGTTTGGCCGTTTTTTTTCTGGTCGCCACGGGACTGTTCAAAAACGCCTCCTATGAGGCTCGGGTCCTCGCCTTGGGGGTTTGCGGCTTTTGCCTTTTTCTTCTGTTTGATATCGCGAGCGCGCACAATTTTATTTCTTGGAGGGCGCCGGCGCTCGACTGGGGCGTGTTGTATTTTTCCGCGTTTGTCGTGGCGGCGTTCTTTTATCGCTTCGTGCGCATGCAAAGAGAATACGCCGCCTTGAACGAAACCTTTGAAAATAAGGTTCGTGATCGGACTTCGACGTTGGAGAAAAAGGCGTCGGCTTTGGCGGAAAGCAATCGCAAGGAAAGTTCGGCGCGCGCGCGTATGGAACGATTGGCGAGCATCGATCCGCTGACCGGCGCGCTCAACAGGCGGGCTTTTCTCGAACGCGCCCAGCACGAACTGAACCGCGCGCGCAGGTATGGCGGTGGGTTCACGCTGATTATGATGGATATTGATTTCTTTAAACGCATCAATGACGCCTATGGTCATCAGGCCGGCGATGACGTCTTGAAAAAGATATCGGCCCTTTGTCGGGAGGCGTGCCGGGGCAGCGACCTGTTCTGTCGCTATGGGGGAGAGGAGTTCTTGTTCCTGTTGCCGGTCTCTTCTCCGTACGATGCCGTTTCGTTCGCCGAATATCTACGCCAGTCGATCGAGAAACTCGAAATCTTGACGAGGAACGAGAAACAAAAAATAAGTATGACGGCGAGCTTTGGCGTCACCGGGCACATCGCCGAAGAAGACGAACCTTTGGAAGATTTGATCGCAATGGCGGATCGGGCCCTCTATCAATCCAAGAAAGAAGGGCGCAATCGCGTGAGTCGGGTTTTGCCCGCGTTGGAGATAGATACGGCTTGACGCTCCTTGTTTTAGGGTCAGGACCCTAGGTATCGGCGGCGTGCCGGAAGTCGCCTGTCGTATCCGCAAGACCGTTCGTAAAGTTAAGGTTTTTGCAACCTGTGCAAATTGCGTACGTTGTGGTGGATTGGGGCGCGAATTTTCCATGAAATGGCGTCCCCTACGGGATTCGAACCCGTGTTGCCGCCGTGAGAGGGCGGTGTCCTAGGCCTCTAGACGAAGGGGACGAGGCGGGCGTCCAAAGGCGTGAAAGACAGGGCTTAAGGGACCTCTCCGGTGTTCACACGACGAAGGATGGACGCGATGGCCATCATGTACAGGCAATCGCGCCCGCTATCAAGGGTTTGTTTTTGCCTTCCGCCTCCTTTTTTGGGGGCGTCGCGGCGGGTCAGGATTTGGCCGCTTCGGCGCGTGCGATTGCGATCAGGGCGTCGATGTCGTCGTCCGGGGTGTTGAATGCCGTTACCAAGCGAATGAGAACGGTTTCTTCGCCGGGAATTTGCGCCCAACGGTAAAACGCAGCGCCGTCCGCTTCGAGCCGCGTGACCATCGATGCGGGCAGGTGGATGAAAATTTCATTGGCTTGGACGGGGTGGGCGAGGCGAACGCCGTCCATCTCATCCAAGGCGTCGGCCAACCGCCGGGCGGCGGCGTTGGCGTGGCGGGCGTTGGCGAGCCATAGGCCGTCTTCCAGGTAGGCGTCGAACTGGGCGGCGATGAAGCGCATTTTGGAAAACAGGTGGCCCGCCCGTTTGCGCCGAAAGGCGATGTCGTCGGGGTCGGCCTTGGCGAAAACGATCAGCGCCTCGGCCGCCAACGCCCCGTTCTTGCTGGCTCCGAAACACAGAACATCGACTCCCGCTTTCCAGCTCAGCTCGGCGGGAGAGCAATTCAGAGCGGCGACGGCGTTGGCGAAGCGCGCGCCGTCCATGTGCACGGCGAGACCGTGTTGGTGGGCGATATCGGCAAGGGTTCCGATTTCATCCGGGGTGTATACGGTGCCGGCCTCGCTCGATTGCGTGAGACTGAGGACCCTGGGGGTGACCCGGTGAACGCCGTGCCCGGCCTGGGAAAGCACGCTTTGCAGGGTGGCGGGGGCGATCTTTCCGTGTGCGCCGTCCAGGGCGATGAGCTTGGCCCCACCCGTGAACATTTCCGGCGCGCCGCATTCGTCGGTGTTGATGTGGGCGTCGCGATGACAATAGACCGCGCCGTAGGGCGGCGTTAAGGCCGCCAGGGCGAGCGCGTTGGCGGCGGTTCCCGTGCCCAACAGAAAAACCGCCGCCTCGTCGCCGTTGCGCTCGAAGGTGGCGGCGATTTTATCGCTCGCCGAGCGGCTGAGGGCGTCCCCGCCATAGGCCCCGACGGACCCGCCGTTGGCGACGCCGATGGCGTTCAAGATGGCCGGGTGCGCCCCGGTGGCGTTATCGCTGGTAAAGTTCATGGGCGGTATCCTTCGCGTGTATCAATCCTCATCTATGCGGATCGTCAAGGGGGCGATGCTGCGGGTCTCGCGGTCGATGCGAAACGCCTTGGGCCGCCGCGCACCGCGCGCATCGACGCCAACGATGAGCCAGATTAAATCGGGCTCGAAAGCCATGTCGATGTCTCTCGGCGAGGGCTGCGCCACCTGATTGGGGTGGGAATGGTAATGCCCGACCAACCGCCGCGTCTCGTCGCCCGGCACGGCGGCGTTCTCTAGGGCGCGCATCAAATCAAAACGCACTTTGGGGTCAACCTCGAAGCGGTCGAAAGAAGGTGCGCCGCCGTTCTCCCAGGCGATATTGGGGCTGGGCGTGACGTCGGTGATGTGGATATCTTCGTCGTCGCGTTCTCCGCCATATCCGCTGAGTAAGCCGCAACATTCGCGGGGGTAGGCCGCGCGGGCGTGGTCTTGTATCTCCGCCAGATGGGCCGCGCCGAGGTGGATCACGGCGCGACCGTGACGACGCCCAGAACGGTCCCCCGCGCCACATCGACGATGGCGACGGCATCGGTTCCATCCGGTCGGCGGACCTGAAGAAGCAAGTGATTTCCTGTCAATTGTGACGAGACGATGCGGGTCCCGCGGTCCATATTCAAGTTGAGATCGCCGAAAGGGGCGACGGATGCGCGCGATTGTGTTAGGCCTTGAGCCGCGCTGGAGGCCTCTACCCGTGGGGCCGCGCGCGGAGCGGCCTGTTGGACGCCCGAAAGATTGAAGAATTTAAAGTCAGGATTTTTGGCCTTTTGGTACAATCCGTAACCGAGGATCGCCAACGCGACGACGATCAACGCCCCCATTACGGCAACCAGGCCTTTCAACGCTTGCATGATAGTTTAATCCATTGTCCGACACCGTGAACCCAGACCATAGCGATACCACTTATAGCGTTCTCGTTGACGAGGACAAGGGGAGAGTGCGCCTGGATAAAATTCTTGCCGAGGCGTTGACCGATCTTTCTCGTTCCCGGATCAAATCTCTGCTTGAGCAAGGCTGCGTTACTCGGGAGGGTGGCGGGGTCGTCGGCGATCCGTCACTCAAGGTCAAATCGGGGGATGTCTACCGCGTCTACGTCCCGCCTCCGGTCGCCGCCTTGCCCCAGGCGCAGGATATTCCCCTTGATGTCGTGTTCGAGGACGACGACCTGATCGTCTTCGACAAGCCGCCGGGCCTCGTGGTGCACCCTGCGGCGGGCAATCCCGACGGCACCGTCGTCAACGCCCTTTTGCATCATTGCCGAGGTTCGTTGTCGGGGGTCGGTGGGGTGTCGCGTCCGGGAATCGTTCATCGGTTGGATAAGGGCACGGGCGGCCTGATGGTCGCCGCGAAAACCGATCTCGCCCATCAGGGGCTCAGCCGTCAGTTCGCCGATCACAGTTTACAGCGGGCATATTACGCCGTCGTTTGGGGCGTTCCGGTGCAAACCCAGGGAGAAATCGTGGGGGCGATCGGACGCAACCCTCGTGACCGAAAAAAAATGGCGATTGTCGAAAAAGGCGGCAAGCACGCGCTTACCCGTTACCGGGTGCTCAGGACTTTCGGGCGGGCGGCATCGCTGGTCGAATGCCGCTTGTTGACCGGGCGGACACACCAAATACGGGTTCATATGGCGGCTATTGGTCACCCGGTGATGGGTGATCCCGTCTATGCGACGTTTACCCGCGCACGTAAGGAGAGCGTTTCAGATGCAGCCAAAAATGCCTTGTCCGCGCAACATTATCAGCTTTTATATGCTTATATTATTGGATTCAAACATCCGAAAAGTGGTGAAAAACTCTATTTTGAAAAAGAATTACCAATGTATATCAATGGGATAATTAAAAAATTAGATATTTGTTAATTTTTATCTATACTCGATTAATTAAGTCGGCTAGCATCCTAATCAATAGAGGTCTGTCACGGGTGCATATTCCACCATCGAGGGAGCGTGACGGCTTTGACAACAAATAGGTTAGGAGAACTAACAAATGTCAACGTGCACAACCGCTGTCTCTCAGGGATTGAGCCTTTCCCCCGAACACAATCTTACCCGTTATCTCCAGGACATTCGTAAATTTCCCATGCTCTCCGTCGAGGAGGAGCAACGCCTCGCGCGCTTGTGGTGCGACTCCCAAGACGACGACGCTGCGCACCAACTGGTGAACAGTCATTTGCGTCTTGTGGCGAAAATCGCCATGGGCTATCGCGGTTACGGCTTGCCTTTGGGCGAGTTGATCTCCGAAGGCAATGTCGGCATGATGCAGGCCGTGCAGCGGTTCGACCCGGATCGGGGCTTCCGTTTGTCAACGTACGCCATGTGGTGGATACGCGCCTCCATTCAGGAATATATCCTGCATTCGTGGTCCTTGGTGAAAATCGGAACCACGGCGGCGCAGAAAAAATTATTTTTCAATTTGCGTAAAATGAAAGGCGAGTTGAAGTCTCTTGAGGATGGCGATCTCGCCCCTGAGAATGTCGCCATTATCGCCCATCGCTTAAAGGTAAGCGAGGAAGACGTCATTTCCATGAACCGGCGGATGTCCGCGCCGGACAGCTCCCTCAACACGGTGGTGCGCGACGAAGGCGATGACGAGTGGCTCGATTGGTTGAGTGACGAAAGCCCGGATCAAGAAGACACCCTGGGTCAATCCGAGGAACTGTTGTCGCGTCGTTCGCTTCTGAAGGGCGCCATGAAGGGGTTGAGCGAACGGGAACGGTCGATTTTGAGCGAGCGTCGTCTGAAAGATAGTCCCGCGACGCTTGAAAACCTCAGCCAGCAATACGGAATTTCCCGTGAACGTGTTCGCCAGATCGAGGTGCGCGCCTTCGAGAAGTTGCAGAAATCGGTACGCAATGCCGTGATAGAACAAAACATCGCATGTTGAAGGCGCGCCGATAAGGCGTGTCCGCCGCTTGACGGGTCGTCCCACCCCCATCATCCCCCGCTATATGCGACGGGGCGGCCCGTCAATTTACGAAGCCCCACAAGAACGTTCTTGTGGGGCTTTTCGCATGGGGCGAAGGGCTTTGCCATGTTGGAGAGGGAGGGGGACGCCTGACGAAGCATTCCCGAGGCGTGGTTCCGCCTATCCATATTCTCACCATGTCCGGGATGATCAATTCGTGCGTTGCATTTATGCCGGGGGTGGGGACGTCCGTGGGCTGTGCGGAACTTGCGTGGCCTGCTGCACCTTGGAGGTGACGTCGTTGCCCCATTCCTTGATAATCTGTTTTTGCGTTGCCCGGAGCTGTTCGATTTTGTGTTCGTTTAAGATGGTCACCACCGAGGCGACGACCGGGGGAAGCGATAAAAAGAGCATCCAACCGAAGGCGGAAGCGGCGTACATGACGAAAATCGAAAAAACGTTGCTGATCGTGTTCAGGGCGGCGCTGATCGTGTGTTCTTTCACCCACAGGTCGATAATAAAGGGGAAAACGCCAATAAAATTGATGCTGCTGACGCAAAACGTGGCGCTGCGGGACTTGGTGCGATCGATGATGTAGGCGACGAAGCTGGGGATCATGCCGAAGGTGAATACGATGACGCTCGGCAATGAGATAATCATGACGATAACGAGGATAAAGATCAGCCAGAGCGTGGTTTGGCTCGGGCCCTTCTTTTTGCTGTTTTGAGGGGGGGCTTGTGTTTTTTCCGCCATCATCGCCTACATCATCTTAACCATGAGGATTATGGACGAAGCGATTAGGCACACGATAATCGCAAACATGGCGGTAAAATGCTCGCCGGATTGCTGGGCTTTTTGTGTGCCGTTCTCATCATCGCCGATGAGGCTTAGAATCTCTTTTTCCGCGGCGAAAAAAGCGCTCTTGGCCTCCTCGAAGCCCTCGATATCACTGCGCCGTTTGTCGATATTGTCGATCAAGTCGAACAGTTCAGGCAAGCTCCCCTTGCGCACAAGAGAGGGGATCGCTTGTTCGATTTTGCGGCGGGTGGCGCGGCTGTGATAGGTTGCGATCGCCGCGCCAAGCTGCCCGCCGATCCAACTGGACAGTCCAAACAGGGTTGGTATTTTCAGACGCCACTGAACCAGCGCAAGAAGGCTGAGCATACCGATCGTCGCCGTTTCCTCCTTGGGGTCGGACAAGGCCTTCAGGTGGGGAGATATGTCGTGCTTGAAACGCGCCGCGATGAACGCGGCGATGTGGCGGTCGATGGGCTTCGTCTGGGTTTCCGTATTATTGGCGACGTCGTCGAGGGCGGGCAGAAGACCTTCGATCTCGGTAACATAGGCGGTTTTAATCAATGGACTTTGACAGGGCAATCCGGGCAGAAGTTCGTACAGGCAACGCTCGATCCCAAAGCCCATTTCGTTGATTTTGATCAGCGACATCAGCGATTGGAACGATTTATTCATACCCAGGGTTTCCGAGGGGAAGTGGGTCTGCGATGCGAACCAGAACGCGGCGATGTTGTGGTGTAGGACTTCGCTGGCCGCCTGAATGTTTTCCTCAAAAAGCACGGAAACGCCCAAAACATAACCAAACCCTTCCGGAAGGAAAGACAGTCCCTTATACAAAAGGGGTGCGTTAGGATCGATCATGGCGCAAACTTTACAGACGAAATAATCGTCGCTCCCCTCGAAGCGTCCGTCGTTGACTTTCGCGTGGGCGATGGCGGCGGTTACGGCGTCGGCGCGATCGCCCATGTCCAGACTTTGGCGCAGCCAGACTTCCAGTTTTCCGTCTTTGATCAGTTGGGCGGCTTCGGAGACGTGCCTGCCCATGGAGAAGGCCAGGGTACGTGTCGTTTTATGGTCCTTTCCCATAAAATTGATGCGTGTTTTCGGTTTGGGGACGGGGCGGCGCTGTATCGGTGTTTTCTTTTGTCCGTTGAGCCATAGTTCGATCGCATTTAAATCCCAACGTTCATCGGGATCGTCGCTCAACATGCCGCGCAAAGGCTCCAAGATCGTCATGGGGATGCGTTCACGACCGCATAGGGCGGCGTAGCTGCCGTTCTCGCATTTCGATGTGATCATTTCCTCGTCGGTCATCTTGCCCATGGGGTTGCGTCCGACAAGTAGGAACACCAGCAAAACACCAAGCGTATAAATATCGATGCCAAGGTTTCCGGAACCGCGTCCGGAAGGCATCGCCATGGCTCTGGTGACGGGTTCGTAAACGGCGGGTTGGTGATAACCCGGCGGCGCCGAAACGAAGTCGCCCAACACCAGTTGATGCCGCTCTTTATCGAGGAAATAGAGGTTTTCGAGGCGGATATTGCGGTGTGTGACCCCTAATTCCGCAAGGTCGTTCAGGCTCGCGAGCAGCGGCGCGATGATCTTGCGAGGGATTTCATACTCGTTGATCTTAATTTTTCTTTTCGAACTGGCGTCGAGAAAACGCCCTCCCATCGGGCGCTCGTAAACGATCGCCATCGCACGCTGTTCAAACAAGGGCCATTCGACGGGGCCATGGTCAATCACGGTGATCAGGCCGCGCAATGCACTTCCGGTGACCGCCTTCAATTCGCGCTGACGTATCGGCAGGGCCGGATTGCAGATCAGAACGTACAGGTTGCGTTCGGGGTTGCGGTTATCCTCGGCGTGGTAGGCTTTCGCGCTGGGGGTATCGAAATCGTGCAGCGCCATGCCGGGAAAGAGGTTGTAGCGGTCCTTCAGGGCGCACGGCGCCAGGCCGGTGGCGCGCGGCGCCTCGGCGGTCTGGTTCGCCGCCGTTTCGGCTTTTGAACCTTGCGAGGTATCCGGCGCGTCCGATTCCCACACTCCGGCGAGGGCTTGGGCGAGATCTTCGGCGGTGGGCGCACCAGAAAGCGTCCCCTGAGTTTCCTCGGAGGCGCTCGAAACTTCCAACGTGGGCGCTCCAGAGGAGGGCGGAGCCTGTTTCTGGGGAGCGATCGCCATTTCTGCGAATTCCCTTCTAAATGGGTCATTCTGACCCAACCGCACACCACTTTATATGGAAACGTCCTTAGAAACAATCAAAGGATGACTGCGCACGCACCGCCATGCGCCACAAAGGGCGCATGGCGGTGCGTGTTTTCGATGGTGTTAAAGGGTGCGTCCCGGCGTGATCTCTCGCTTGAGAAGGCGCATTTCGGCGCGGGCTTTCCCTTGTGGGAAAAACGTGCGTCCCGCCCCTTCACTTCGGGGGGGTCAGTCGGTGAACGGGTCGTAAACCAAGATGGTGTCGTCACGCTCGGGGCTGATCGACAACAGCGCCACCGGGGCCTCGATCAATTCCTCGATGCGTTTGATGTATTTGACCGCAGTCGCCGGAAGATCGGCCCAAGTCCGTGCGCCGCGGGTGGTTTCGCGCCATCCTTGCAGGCTTTCGTACACCGGGACGACTTTCTCCTGCTCGACGCTGGAGGCGGGAAGGTGGTCCAGGACGACGTCTCCGAGACGATAGCCGACACATACCTTTAGTTCGTCCATGCCGTCGAGGACGTCCAGCTTCGTCAGGGCGATGCCGTTGATGCCGTTGACTTTGACCGCTTGGCGCACGAGTACGGCGTCGAACCACCCGCAGCGCCGTGGACGCCCCGTCGTGGTGCCGAATTCGTGGCCGCGTTCGCCCAGCCCCTGGCCGACGTCGTCGTGCAATTCGGTCGGAAACGGCCCCGATCCGACCCGCGTGGTGTAGGCCTTGGTGATCCCAAGGACATAATCGATGGCGCTGGGCCCTTGCCCGGAGCCGATCGCGGCTTGCCCGGCGACGACGTTTGACGAGGTGACGAACGGGTACGTTCCATGGTCGATATCCAGCATGGTGCCCTGCGCGCCTTCGTACAGGATACGCTTCCCGGCCTTGCGCGCTTCGTCGAGAATTTTCCACACCGTGCCGACGTAAGGCAGAATTTTAGGGGCCAGCGCCATCAGCGGTTCGACGATTTCATCGCGGGTCAATTCCGTGCGTCCATAGCCGCGCATTAGGGCGTTGTGGTGGAACAACAGCTTATCCACCTTGGCGACGACCAGGTCGCGATCGGCCAGATCCCCGGCGCGGATCGCGCGGCGGGCGATTTTATCCTCGTACGCCGGTCCGATGCCCCGCCCCGTGGTGCCGATTTTGGCGTTGCCCAGGGCCTCTTCTCGGGCCTGATCGAGATTGGCGTGCAGCGGCAGGATGAGCGGCGCGTTTTCGGCGACGACCAGATTGTTGGTGTCGATGCTGACCCCCTGGGCGCGCAGTTGTTCGATCTCGTCCAGAAAATTGACGGGGTCGAGTACGACGCCATTGCCGATGACCGACAGCGTGCCTTTACGCACGATACCCGAGGGCAGGATGTGTAGTTTGTACGTGACATTGCCGATAACCAGCGTGTGCCCGGCGTTGTGCCCCCCTTGAAAGCGCACGACGACGTCGGCCCGTTCGGACAGCCAGTCCACGATTTTTCCTTTGCCCTCGTCACCCCACTGAGAGCCGACAACTACGACGTTAGCCATGATTTAAATTCCCTTTAAGTAGAGATAAAATTCGGGAGGAACACGAGGATTTTAAATTTCCACCGCCGTCCCGTTTAGCCAAAAATGTGAACAGCCCATGTGTCGCGCCTTGTCGGCCGTCGTTCCGGTTTCGCGCTCGGAGCTGGTAAAATCGGGATGGTCGGCCCCGCCACCGTCAAGATCGGAGATCGTTTGCCATCCTTGCGTTCGCAGTGTTCGGGCGGCGTCGCGGGCGGTTCCGGCGGGCAGGAAAATACGTTTCGTTTCGGGCGGCGGCGGCATCATGGTCAAAATGGTGTCCATGTATAAGGTTAGCCCCGTCGCCGCTTCGCCCCCGTTGGCGTCATCGGTTCGGTAACGTCCGCCGCGTCCCAATTCGGCCCCCGCAGCGCGGGAAAAAAAGGCGAAGGTGACGCCGCTGTGGTATTCAAAGCCGCGATTTTCCACCGGATCGGCGGTAATTTCCAGGTCCGGCGCCCCGGCCGCAACGATCCGGGCGACGGTCTCCAGGCGGTCGCGCTCAAGCGCGGCCTTTTCGGGAAGATCGAGGGCGCGCAAGGCGTCCAACGTGCGTTCGATAGGTCCGGTGGCGGTCAGCATGGCGCCCAAAACGCGGGCGCTGTCGGCGCCGATGCGGTCTTTAAGAGCATGGACCGCGGCGCTATCCTTGCGATCCAGCGCTAGGCGCAAGTCGTGGCGATGGGCCTCGGCGATTTGCATGTCGTCGCAAAAAGCGGGGACCAGGGTCGGCATGCCGAGATCGACGCTGAGGGCGCCGACGCCGATACCGGCTAGGGACTCGATCGCCATTAAAATGACTTCGGCGTCGGCGTCGGGGGTGGCGACCCCAATCAATTCCGCGCCGACTTGGCCGAACTGGCGTTCGGGGCGCAGCTGCGACCCCTTGATGCGCACGATTTGTCCGGCGTATCCCAGGCGAAGAGGGCGCGGCGCGGTTTTCAGGCGTGTCGAGGCGATCCGGGCGACCTGCAGGGTCATATCAGGGCGCAGGGCGAGCATTCGCCCGGAGGCCGGGTCGGCGAAACGAAAAGCATGGGTCGCCATCGTCCGACCGCTTCCCGAAAGCAGGCTGTCTTCAAATTCGAACAGCGGCGGCTTGACCCGGGCGTACCCCCAGGCGGCAAACGCCGTCATCAAGCGCTCTACACAGGCGGCTTCCTTGGCGGCTTCCGGCGGCAGGCCATCACACATTCCGGTGGGGAGGAGGGCTTTTTCGGCATCGAAGGTCATGGGTTGGGTAACTCAACGGGTTGTCTCAAGGAGCCTCGGTGCGCACGCAGGCCGACGCGAACGTTGTGCCGACGCGAACGCTGCCTTAGTAGCGAAAATCAACGCGCCGGGCAAGCCTTGGGGCCATATGATCGGGATTAGCGCACCTGAAGGGTCCGATTGCGAACGGTTTTACCGAAACTTTCGACCAACGCGCCGGCGATTACCCCATTGGCGGGCATCTCCTGCGCCGTTTGCGGGGCGATGGTGGCCCAGGCCTGCCATATGCGGTTGTCGTCGTCACGGGATGTCACCATAATTTCGTAGACGATGCGTGTCGGTGTGACGCGTTCAGGCGCGCGTTGGCCTTGGTTGATCAGTCCGCCCCTGGCGCTGTCGAAGATATTGAGGCGCGCGCTGGCGTCTCCGCCGCCGCGCCCGCCCTTGGCGCGCAACTCCAGGAAGGTGCGCTCGCCGGCGTCCGACCATGCCCCGCTTTCTTCTCGGCTGTTCAGGGTCACGACGAGCGCCGCCCGGGGGGCGATGCGATAACCTTTTGCGATTAAGGCGTCTTTCAACGCGGCGAGCAGCGTCAAATTACGGTTTGAATTGTCCATCAAGTCGAGGGAAACGGTGGTTTTCCCCGGCCAGGGCTTATAGGCGATGGCGTCGAACCTCACCGCATTGGAGATCTGCGGGGTTTGCGTCGCGGTTTGTTGGGCCAGTGTGGCGTTCGTGGGGGCGCCCGCCATCAGAAGGGCCGCGGCGGCGATCCGCCAGGATTTTTTTTGCGTTTTACCCTTGTGCGCGCAAACCTTATCCTGGTGTGCGCAAACCATGCGTGCCGGCCATATTTTCATATCGTGCCTCCTTGTTCCCCCCCCTCCTGACATCCAAGCATCCTTATCTGGAGCGGTGGTTGGGGATATCGCGGCTTTGTTCCACCATGGGCAGTGCGGCGCGGACTGTCAATATGGCTCTGCCGCGACCGTCGGAGGGTAACTTTCAGGGTTATCCCTTGGCGGGTGGGGCCAACAGGACCTTGTGCGCGCCGGGTTTGACGGGCCAATTGCCGGTTTCGATGACCCGTGCGCCGTCGAACACGACATACCCTCGGCGGCGGTAATGCGGTAGGGCGCGAACGATCTCGCCCAAGGCCTGGGCGGAGCGCGCGCTGACGACGACGATGGGTTGCCCGCCGGGGGCGCGGGTGGCCCACGCCCAGGCGGCGCCCTTGCGGGCGTAGCGAGGGGGAAGCGGCGGGATCCCTAGAGTTTCGATAAAAGGCGTGATCTCGGAAAGTGCGCCGATCAGCACCAGCGGGACGGCGGGCAAGACGCCGCTTGCGGCGTAAGGCGCGGCGCTCCGAATTGGGGCGTCGGGTCCCAGTAAAGCCGCGCCGAGGGCGCGGGCTTGTGTGATCAGGTCCGGTGCGGTTCCGACAACCAGGGCCTCGCTATGGGGGCTTAGGGTCACGTCACGCAAAATTGGCGTCGCTTCGCCCGGAGATAGGCGGCGAAAAACCTCAAAATTCGGGTCGATCGCTAAACTTGTGGGTTGGGAGGGGACGTCCAGGGCGAACCGCTCGCCGTCCCGATTCGCCGTGACGGTAAAACGGTGCGCGCCGTCCTTGGTGGCGACCACGACCGGCAGTCGAACACGGTAGGGCGTACCGCCTTGGCGCAGGACAAAGGACACCCGGTAGCCGTTACTCTCCTTGCGGACATAGGGCGCGTCGATGACGAACGACGGCGCGCCCGCGCGATGCAGCCATTGATCGAAGAAGTAAGCAAGTTTTTGCCCGGAGGCGCGCTCGAAAGCGCTTTGTAAATCGGCCCAGCGCGCCGTCTTGAAGCGGTTGTCCCGCCAGAACAGACGGATGGCGCGATCGAAGGCCTTGTTGCCGATTTGCGCGCGCAGCATGACAAAGAAAAAAGCGACCTTGTCATACCCCACGATTTGGGACGCGTCATGATTCTTGGCGACGAAATCGACCGCCGGGCGATCGCGTCCCTTTGGTAGGGCGGCATAATTGCGCAACCATTCGAGGCGCATATCGCGCGCGCCGTTCGCGGAACGTTCCGACGCAAAGGCGTAATCGGCCATGAAGGTGGTCAACCCCTCGGCCCAGTTGCCGTGGGCGTAATCGACGCCGACCGCGTTGCCCCACCAGTTGTGTAAAATCTCGTGGCCCAGCGAGGTATAGCGAATAAAGGGCAGCTTCAGAACGTCGGTGCCGATGTAAGTCAGCCCAGAAAACCCCAAACCCACCGGTAGAGGGCCGGAAACGATGTCGAAGCCGGTGAAAGGGTAGGGGCCGATTTGTCGGACATAGCGTTGGATATAGCGTGCGGTAAAGTCGAGATAATCGCCCGCCAGGGGCGCAATTTGCGGCGTGAAATAGGTCCTGAGCGCGATATCGCTTTGGACCGGTTTTTTCCCCGACGGCGCGGTTTTTTCGGCGCGCGCGATCGCCAGTTGTTTTTCGGCGATTTGGTAAGGTCCGGTGAATACCGTCAGGGTGCGGGTTGGGACGCTCGTGCGAAAAGTCGCCCGATAACGCCCACCGCTTTGCGTTTCATGAATGATGGTTCCGGGGGCGACCGCCTTGTTCGGCAGAGGCGTACTGACACTGACGTCGTAAGTGAACGGCGCGTCGGAGGCGCGGGGGAACCAGCCTTCGGACAGGTAACCGCCTTGAGGGGATAGGGCGAAGCCGTTGAGGGCGTCGATGGTGATCGCGGGTAAGCGGCCTTGGTAGCGAAACTCCACGGTATGGCGGGCATTGCCGCCGCTACGGATGCGAATCGCGTCGCCACTACGCTGGACCGCGACGCCGGTTCCGTCCAGGCGAACCCCTTCGAGGACAAAAAGGTCCGACAGATAAAAGGTCAGTGTTCCCGAGCCATCCAAGGTTACGGTGTCGCGCGCGCTCAAATGGTGGGTTGCGGGCGTGAGGGTGAGTACGATGTCGTGATGCGGCGCCAAAGATAGGACGGCGGCCCACGCCGGTGTGACGATGGCGAAAAGCGCGCCGGCGCCGCCGAGGAAAATCGCGAGGAGGGCGATCGCTCTACCCGTTTTGTTTTGTTTCTTGCCCACCTTTTTGGTCCCTTACAAGTCGCCGCGCCGCGCGTCATCGCCCGGTAGGCTTCGGTGTGTCCGCGGTTCCGCCGGGATGGGCGGGGAATTTGGCGATGATGGTCATCGTCGCCCCCGCACGGAACACCTTCAGCGGCAGCCATGTTCCCGGCGCCTGGGCCCGGATGGTGGCGATTAGGGTTTCGACATCCTTGGTCGGACGGCCCGCGGCGGCGACGATGATATCGCCCTTGTGAATTCCGCCCACCGCGCCGACGGACCCGGCGACGACGTCTTCGACCTTTACCCCCGCCGGTGCTCCTTTCGGCGCCGGGGCGATCAATACGCCCAATTTAGGCTTGTCGGGATGGGGATCTTCGGGGTGGGAAGGAAGCCCGAACACGGCGTCGGCTATGGCGCGGTCGTGGCTCTTGAGTGCGGCGCAGGGGCGATTGGGGTCCCATGGAATCAGCGTGGCGACGTCGGCCACGCCCAACGCCTTGAGTTGATGGGCGATGCCGTATCCGTATTCAAGGTGCCCCCGTCCCGCGATGGCGATCACCAGGGGTTTGGCGGCGCCGTGTCGCGCCCGGGATATGGCCTCGGCCATGGCCCTGTCCCAGGTGAGTTGGGCGGCGACAAAGTGATCGAAGCGGGAATTTTTACCGCTGTGGTCCGCCGCCGGGGCGTGAGGGGGGGATTTTGTTTTTTTGGGGTGTTGCGCCGCATCGTGTTGGTCGAAAACGGTCTTCAGTATGGCGCGGTATTGCGGCGCGGGGGGCGCGGGAAGGCCGATGCCCTCGCGGTCCTTGGGGGGGACGCCTCCGACGCCTTTCCGGTTGATGGCGCCGATCAAGGCACGATCGACGTTCATCGCCACCATGGGAATGCGATGCATGCGCGCGAACTGAAATAACGGCATATACAGGCTTGGGTCGAAACGCCACACCGTGTTCCATTCGCTCCGGCGGAGGAACGCGCTCTCGCTGAGGTCCCCGTGCACCCAACGATCGAGCACGGGCTGCACCCGGCGGGGAAACGCCTCGAAGGCGATAACCATGTCGGGATGAACCGCGTACAGGGCGGCCATGGTGTACAACTGCCAACGGTGGTGGTCGCGGTTGTCGTGGGTCTCACCCAATAAAACCACGGATTCTTGGGCCATGGCGCCGATCAGTTTCGTTTCTTCGATGACGTTCCCCGTCGTCGGGGACATCCACCGCGCGGGGGGGACGCAAGAGACGTCCTTGACCGCCTCGCCATGCGCCGGCGCTACGCCCGGAAGGGCGAGGATGAAAAGAAGTGCGCCGCCCACCGCGCGTCCGACCCACGAGGGCGCGCCCGCGATTGCGGCGGCGATAGGTGAACGGGCGGCGAAGGAAAAGACGCGTTTTTTTTGCGGCACTATGCGGGGCGCTCTCTCTTGGTGATTGTGTTCTCATGGTGCCTAGTCGCGGCGACGATTGCAAGGTCGCTCATGGCCGCCGGCGGCGATCGGAGGGGGGTGCGGAGTTTTCATTGTATTCGGTTTCGTCAAGGCTTAACCCTGGGGGCAGGGCCTAATTAACCTGATGCGCCTAGTGGATCGACTCCGACGTTTCGCTCCCGCGAACCATCGGGCCGACCACTATCTATCTTTTTGTTGCAGTTTGATTTCTTCACACATTTGTGTCCAATTGCATCGGACTCAAATGTTAAACTCAAACCACTAGTTTGTGAAAAATATCACCGGCCCGGGAGAAGACTTGCCGGAAGTGCCGTTCACTTTCAAAAGTCTTCGACGACGCTTCTGGGGTATTTTCACAACGCCCTGCGGGACGGGATGAATTTAAGCGCGGATGTCGTTGGAAAACCCTTGCTATGAGGGCCATTGCGGCGGATTTTCCACCTAACCCACACCTAAATTCATCTCCGCCAGACGCACCGGATGAAGGGGTCCTGACCCTAGTGCATCGTCCCCCTCGCAAAGGGGCGCGCATCCGGGTATCATCGCGCGGACGCCAATGCGAACGCCAATTAAGAAGCGTGAGGGAAGCCAGTGGAGGATACCGTGAGCGAAGCCGGAACAGGAAACCTTGCCAAAATTCAACTGCTGGCCAGTTTGAATGCCGATGAAATGGAGTCCGTCAATAAGGCTTGCCGATGGAAACTCTATGCCGCCGGCGAGCAGATTATCGACCAACACAGCGAAAGTCAGGATGTCTTCTTTGTCGTCGAGGGGCGGGTTCGGATCGTAAATTATTCATTATCGGGACGCGAAGTTACGTTCGATGACCTGGATGCAGGCAGTCATTTCGGTGAATTGGCGGCGATCGACGGCCTGCCGCGCTCAGCCAGCGTGTTGGCCTTGGAAAATTCTCTAATCGCCGCGCTCGGTCCCGAACACTTTGGCGCGGTGTTGTCGCGTCATCCGTCGATCGCCGTCAAGGTGATGCGCCACTTGGCGCATTTGGTGCGTACGGCGACGGCCCGGATCATGGATTTATCGACCCTGGGCGCCAACAATAGGGTGCATGCCGATGTGTTGCGCCTCGCATTGCTTGTCGCCGATGATAACAATACGGCGCGTATTTCACCCATTCCCGTTCACAGCGATATCGCGAGTCGGGTGTCCACCACCCGTGAAACCGTGGCCCGGGTGATGAACGATCTGGCGCGCAAGGGGATTGTCGAACGGGGTAAAAATTTCCTGATCGTCAAGGATGTCGCCCGTCTTCAGGACATGGTTGACGAAGTGCGTGGCGATTGATTATCGGCCTGCCTTCCGTCGATCTCGTTCCCTATCAACGAAAAACCGGGTGGACCGATCAAAGCCGTTTTTTGGCGTCGCGCGGTAGCGGGCGAGGTTATGCGATCATTATGTGATTATGGTCACAGACAGGATGCGCGGGTTCTGTAAAACTCCACATTACGATGTTCGATATCGCTACGAAGACGCATTGCTAAGGCCGAGGAGTTCCCGAGATGACGAAAATCAAAGCTATTGGGTTGGGTGTTTCCTTGATTTTGATGTCGTTTGCTTTTTATGCCCCCCATGGCGTTTCGGCTATTCACGGTTTTTAGGCGCCTTGCGTGCGCCGCAAGGGTCGCACTCTCACCTGATTTATTCCCTCACTAAATAACCTTAAGGCCGCTTCGGCGGCCTTTTTTATTCGCCGAATACCCTTAAAAAGACCGTAACGGTTTGACAGGAACGGGGTAATCATCCATCATCCGAAGACGCGTGAGTGATGACGTCTATGGGCGCGTTGGGGTGACCGTGTTGAGATGACATTGGGCTGATCACGGGGATTTATTCAGGGAATAACAATGACAAAGACGATCCTGATCGTTGAGGATAACGACCTTAACATGAAGTTGTTCAATGATCTGTTGCAGGCCCATGGTTATGACACAGTTCAAACCAAAGATGGTCGTGACGCCGTTAATTTGGCCCGTGAACATAGGCCCGACCTAATCTTGATGGATATTCAACTGCCTGAAATATCGGGTCTTGAAATTACCAAGATACTTAAGGCCGACGATGAATTGAAGGGTATCCCCGTGATCGCCGTTACCGCGTTCGCGATGAAGGGCGACGAGGAAAAGATTCGCGAAGGCGGGTGTGAAGGTTATATCGCCAAGCCGATCTCGGTGCCCAACTTCCTCGAAACGCTGTCGAAATTCTTGAATTGAGGGTACGCGCGCCTTTCCGTGACGCGTTTCATTTTTTCGTGACGCGTTTCGTCTTCCATGTGGTTTTTTCGACGCCCCCCCCCCCGCGCGTTCCTTGGCGTGGAATGGTCTTCTCTTTCAGGCTTTGCGTACGCGTTCCGCGATCCTTGAAGGCGCTCGGAAGAGGGCGTGCGGACGCTTGAAGGCGGAGAATCAAAAAAGGCAACCCTTGGTTACCTTTTTCAGCGTTACCTTTTTCAGCACGGCTTAAACACCGCCGTAGAAATTCCACCCGATTTGTGTTGGGTGGAATTTTTTATTTAATCTTGGATTCTTTGAAAAGGACGTGCTTACGCGCCACCGGATCGTATTTGCGAAACGACAGTTTCTCGGTCGAGGTGCGGGGGTTTTTCTTGGTCACGTAAAAATAGCCGGTGTCGGCCGTGCTGACCAGTTTAATGAGAATGGTATTTGGCTTTGCCATGGTTCTTGTCCCGACAGGGGCCACACAAGAGGTGACCGCAAAAAATGCATTAGGCGGCGAAACATACAGCGCTCTGCGTATCTGTCAAGCCCAAGCATCATATTTTGCCGTGTGCAGCGGCGCGCCCACCGTCATGCCTGGGCCGAAGAAAACCTTTCCTCAGGGGGTTGGTTTTGTCGGTGCGGTATTGGCGGCGCGCCGCCGGGCGGCCTTGGATGCGCCCTTGGCCTTGATTTTAGCCTTGATCTTGGCCGTGGTCGTCTTTTTCCCCTTGCCCTTGCCCTTGGCGTGGCTTTTCTTTGCGCCGGGACGCGTGGGGCGGCTTTCTCGGCCCGGTTTTCCATCGTTTATTTTTCGGGGCGTTCCTTGTGGCGGCTCTTCGTCGTCCGACAGGCGCATCACCATGCCGCCGGTTACCGGATCGGCTTCGACGAGTACGACCTCCACCTTTTGTCCCAGGCGATATTCAATGCCGTTTTTACGTCCCTTCAGGCGGTGGTGGGTTTCGTCGTGGACATAGTAATCGTCGGGCAGGGTGCGGATCGGCACGAGGCCGTCGGCGCCGCTGTCGTCGAGGGTGACGAACAGGCCGAAACGGGTGACGCCGTTGATCCGCCCACTGAAGGTCGAGCCGACACGGTCGGCGAGGAACAACGCGGTGAAGCGGTCCACCGCGCCCCGTTCGGCCCCGGCGGCGCGCCGTTCCGTTTGCGACAGGTGGACGCCGATGTCGGCGAAGTCCTTGGGCGCGTCCTCAAGCCCGCCGTCGCCCAGCTTGAGGGCGCGGATTAGGGCGCGGTGAACCAAAAGGTCGCTGTAGCGCCGGATCGGCGAGGTGAAGTGGCTATAGCGCGCCAGGGCGAGTCCGAAATGGCCGATATTGTCGGGGCTGTATTCGGCCTGGGCCTGAGAGCGCAGGACGACGTCGTTGACCATTTGGGCGTAGGGGGTGTCCCTGGCGCGCTCCAAGATCGCGTTGAACTGGGTGGAGCGGATCACCTGGCCCTTGGCGAGGGGAATATTGACGCCGTCCAGGAACTGGCGCAGGGCGTCGAGCTTTTCCCGGCTCGGTTCGTCGTGGATGCGGTACATGCACGGCAGGCCGCTTTTTTCCAAGGTTTGCGCCGCCGCCACGTTGGCCAGGATCATGAATTCCTCGATCAGCTTGTGGCTGTCCAGGCGGACTCGATTTTCGATCCGCGCCACATTGCCCGCGTCGTCGAGGACGACCTTGCGTTCGGGCAGGTCGAGATCGAGCACGCCGCGCTTTTCACGCGCCGTCCACAGCGCCCGGTAGGCGCCGTAGAGCGGACGGATCACGCCTTCCAACAAGGGCGCGGTGGTTTCGTCGGGTGCGCCGTCCATCGCGCCTTGCACCTGCTCGTACGTGGTGCGGGCGTGCGAGCGGATCAGCGCCCGGGTGAAATGGTGCTTTTTCAGCGCCCCGTCGGCGTCGATGGTCATGTGCGCGCACAGGCAGGGGCGGTCCCCGTCGGGACGTAGCGAGCACCAGCCGTTGGACAACGCCTCGGGCAGCATCGGCACCACCCGGTCGGGAAAATAAACCGAATTTCCCCGCCCATAGGCGTCACGGTCGAGGGCGTCGCCCGGGCGCACATACCACGCGACATCGGCGATCGCGACGATTAGTTTCCAGCCCCCCGGGTTGGCGGGATCGGGGTCGGGTTCGGCGAAGACGCCATCGTCGAAGTCGCGCGCGTCGGCGCCGTCGATGGTGATGATCGGCGCCTTGCGTAAATCCTCGCGCTTGCCCAGCGGCGCGGCCTTGGCCTTTTCGGCCTGGGTGACCGCCTCGATCGAAAAGACGTGGGGGATGTCGTATTCATGGATCGCGATCAGGCTGATCGCCTGCGGGCCGGTCGGCGACAGGCGCTCGACAACGCGCGCCCGGCGCAGCCCCAAGGGCCGTCCAGGTAAAATTTCGGCGCGCACCAAATCGCCCGGCCGGGCGTCGGCGGCGTGATCCGAACTGACGATGAATTCATGTTTGACGCGTTTGTTGGTGGGCAGAAGGCGGCCACCGCCACCGCTTTCATCGGGCTTGAAAACGCCCAAAACCTCCGATGGTTGGGCGCTGATGCGTCGGATCGTGCGGCCCTCGTAGGCGAGGCGTCCGTCGGCGGCGTCCTCAATGCGCGTCAGGCGCGCGAGCACCCGATCGCCGATGCCCAGGGCCGATTGCCCGCGCCGTTCGGGCGCCATGTAAATCAGTGGCGGCGGACCGTCGTCGGTGTTCCAGGTCAGTGGCCGGGCGATGACGTCGCCGTCGATATCCAGATCGCCGATCTCGAGAACGGTGACGGCGGGCAGGCTGCCCGGTTCGGCGAAACGCCGCCCGCGCCCCTTTTGCAGCAGACCCTCGTCCTGCATCTCGCGCAGCACTTTTTTCAGGCGCATTTTCTGTTCGCCGTCGAGGCGAAAGGCGCGCGCGATTTCCCGTTTTCCGGCATTGGATGGAGATTGCGCGATAAAGTCGAGAATTTCCCGCTTGCTGGGGAACGGCGCGGGTTTATGCGAAGAAGGAGTCAAGGCGGCACCACAACGTACGAAAAGGGGTTAACGTCGCCTGTGGGTCCTCGAAGAGCCTTCGGCGGCGCGGGGGAACGGACGATCTTAAGCTTCGGCGGCCTTTTTCGGCGCGGTTTTCTTTTTCGCGGGCGCTTTTTTAGCCGGGGCTTTTTTCGTTGTTTTTTTCACAGCCTTTTTCGGGGCCTTTTTTGGAGTCTTGGCCGCACCCTTGCCTTTATCCCCCTTGGCCAAAAGTTCGAGGGCCATCTCCAAGGTGACGTCCTCCTCGGCGGTGGACTTGGGCAGGTTCGCCTTGGTGCGTCCGTGCTGCACGAACGGCCCCCAACGCCCCTTGCGCACGGTGACCGGTTTCTTGTCCTTGGGGTGCTTGCCCAGTTCCACGGGCGGGGTCTTGCCCGACTCGGCGATCACGGTGACCGCCCGGTTGATGCCGATGGTCAAAGGGTCGTCGTCGCCCTTCAGGGAAATAAACATGTTGTTGTAGCTGAGGTAGGGGCCAAAGCGCCCGAGACCGGCCTGGATCATTTTTCCCGTTTCGGGATGTTCGCCGACGTCGCGGGGCAGGGCGAGCAGGCCCAAGGCTTTTTCCAGATCCACCTGGGCGGGGCTTTCTCCCTTGGCGAGCGAGGCGCGTTTCGGGCGTTTTTTCTCGCCCTCGACCTGTTCGCCCAACTGCACGTAGATCCCGTACGGTCCCTTGCGCAAGGTGACGTCGAGGCCGCTCACCGGATCGACGCCCAGCAGTTTCGGCCCCGCCTCCAACTCCGGCATGTCGTTTTGATCGTCGCCCGCCGATGTCAGGGGGCGGGTGAAGCGGCATTCGGGATAGTTCGAACAGCCGATGAAGGCGCCGAATTTTCCCAGCTTCAGGCTCAGTTGGCCATCGGCGCAGGTCGGGCAGGTTCGCGGATCCTTGCCGTCGTCTTTTTGCGGGAAGAAATGGGGGGCGAGCAGATCGTTCAGGGCGTCGAGAACTTCGCGTACGCGCAGTTGGCCGATGTCCTCGACCGAGGCGCTGAACGCCGTCCAAAAGTCGCGCAGGACCTGTTTCCAATCGGCCCGCCCGCCGGAGATATCGTCGAGCTTGTCTTCCAGGTCGGCGGTGAAATTGTATTCCATGTAGCGCTTGAAGAAATTGGTCAGGAACGCGGTGACGACCCGGCCCCGGTCCTCGGGGATGAAGCGGCGTTGCTCCAGGCGCACGTAATTGCGCTCCTGCAGAACCGATATAATGCTGGCGTAGGTCGATGGGCGACCGATGCCCAGCTCTTCGAGCTTGCGCACCAACGAGGCTTCCGAATAGCGCGGTGGCGGCTGGGTGAAGTGCTGTTGGGGGAGCACGGTTTTGCAGGCCAGCGCCTGGCCCACGGCCATTTCGGGTAAAATGCGCTCTTTTTCGTCGTTCCCGTTGCTCTCCGCATCGCCCGTGGTCTCGTCCCGGCCCTCGTGATAGAGACGGTAAAAACCGTCGAAGGCGATGATCGAACCGGTCGCGCGCAGGACGATTTCCCGCGGGCCGGAGGCGATGTCCACCGCCACTTGGTCGAGCACCACCGATTCCATCTGGCTGGCGACGGTGCGCTTCCAGATCAGCTCGTAGAGTCTGCGCTGATCCTCGTCGAGAAAGGCGGCGACGGCCTTGGGCAATCGGGTCAGGTCGGTCGGACGGACGGCTTCGTGCGCCTCCTGGGCGTTCTTTGCTTTGCTTTTATAGACCCGTGGCGCGTCGGGAAGGTAGGCCTCGCCGAAATCGCGGGCGATTAACGCGCGGCACGCTGTCAAAGCTTCCGCGGCCATCTGTACGCCATCGGTTCGCATATAGGTGATCAGGCCCACGGTTTCGCCGCCGATCGACGCCCCTTCGTAGAGGCGCTGCGCGGTCTGCATGGTGCGCTTTGCGGAAAATCCAAGTTTGCGCGAGGCTTCTTGCTGCAAGGTCGAGGTGGTGAACGGCGCCGCCGGGTGGCGTTTTGTCTGTTTTTTCTCCACTGCGGCGACGGAGAAGGCGCCCGAACGGATGGCGCCGACGGCGGCCTGGGCGGCGGCTTCGTCGGGCAGCGCCCATTTGTCTAATTTTTTACCGTCCAAATGGGTCAGCGCGGCGTTGACCATGACCCCCGCGCCGGTGTCGAAGTCGGCGCGCACGGACCAATATTCACGGGGAACGAAGATGTCGATTTCGTCCTCGCGCTCGCAGATCAGGCGCAACGCCACCGATTGCACCCGCCCCGCCGAGCGCGATCCCGGCAATTTACGCCACAGCACCGGCGAAAGAGTGAACCCGACCAGATAATCCAGGGCGCGCCGGGCGAGGTAAGCGTTGACCATTTCGCCGTCGATGTCGCGCGGGTGGCTGAAGGCGTCGAGAATGGCGCTTTTGGTGATCTCGTTAAACACCACGCGCTTGACATCAACGCCGTTCAGCGCCTTGCCCTTGTTGAGCACCTCAAGGACATGCCAAGCGATCGCCTCGCCTTCGCGATCGGGGTCGGTGGCGAGAAACAGATGGTCGGCCTTTTTCGCCGCTTGGATAATTTCCCGGACATGTTTTTGCGATCTGGCGTCGCTTTCCCAGACCATCGCGAAGTCGTCCCCCGGCTGCACCGAGCCGTCCTTTGACGGCAGGTCGCGGATGTGCCCGTAACTGGCGAGGACGGTATACTCCGCGCCGAGATACTTGTTGATGGTTTTGGCCTTGGCCGGGGATTCGACGATGACGAGGTTCATGCGGTCCTGAATGATTGTTTTTGGTTATGTGTCATAAAGCATCGACACCCGGTTTCCGGGGTGGCGTTCGAGCCTGCCCGCCATCTCCAATTCCAGCAAGGCGGTCGCAACACTTGCAGGGGAGAATTGGCAGTTGCGGATCAATTCGTCAACACTGACGGGTGTCGTGGATAAACTTTCGATGAGTTCTCCGCGCGCTTCGTCGCATTCCACGGGATCGGCTATTTTGGTATTTTCTACTGTGAAATCAATGTGGTTAGCCTCTTTCAAGGCAGGAGAAATTTGGTCGTGGATGGCTTCGAAAATATCTTCCGCCGATCGCGCCAAAATCGCTCCGTCACGGATCAACTGATTGGCGCCCTGGGCGCGGGGGTCTTGTGGCGCGCCGGGAACGGCGAAGACGTCGCGTCCTTGTTCGAGGGCCATTTTCGCGGTAATCAGCGACCCCGACTTGGGGCTGGCCTCGACAACCAAGGTGGCGCGGGAGAGACCGGATATCAAACGGTTACGTCTGGGAAAATGACGCGCCTGGGGCTGCGTCGCGATGGCGATTTCCGATATTACCGCCCCTTGGGCGCACAAGGCGTCGTACAGCGCGGCGTTTTCCTTGGGGTAGACGACATCGACGCCGCCGGCGACGACGGCGACGGTTCCCGTGGGCAAGGCCCCCTCGTGAGCGGCGGCGTCGATTCCCCTGGCGAGTCCCGAAACGACCAAAAGGCCGCCTTTTCCCAAATCTGCAGCGAATTGATGGGCAAGCCGTCGCCCGGCGACAGACGCGTTGCGCGCGCCGACGACCGCCACGGCGCGTTTGCTCAACAGGTGGGGATGGCCTTTGACGAACAGAAGCGGCGGCGCGTCCTCAAGGTGGCGCAACAGCGGGGGATAGGCGTCTTCGACAAAGGCGACGATCTTGGCTCCCGCCTTCTCAAGAGCGTCGTATTCGCGCGCGGTGGCATCCTTGGGGTGCAAACGAAAACGCGGCGCTCCGCCCCGCTGGGCCAACGAGGGCAAGGCTTCAAGGGCCGCGGCGGCTGTGCCGTAACGTTCCAGCAATTTATAAAAGGTAATCGGTCCGACTTTATCGCTTCGGATCAGTCGGATCCATTCGAGGCGTTCCTCGGCGCTTAACGGTCTTGTCGTGTTCTCTTTCATCGCCCGCGAGAGTGACGAAGCGTATCTTTGAAGTCAACTTTGAATGGAAAAAATTTGTGCGATGCCACATTTCCAGCGCCGCTCGAACGGCGTGTTTGGTTCACTTTGCGCCAATTTTAGGTTCTTTTCCCCGAATCAGGCGGCGAATGTTTTGGTGGTGTCGGGCGAACGCCAATACCGCTAACAGCGCGGCTCCAAGGCTGTTTTGAGGCGTGGAAAACATCCACGCATAGGCCGGAGCCAAGCCTAGGGCGAATAAAGCCGCCAGGGACGAGTAACGAAATAAGGCCGCCGTGAGCAGCCATGTTCCGCAGGCGGCGAGGCCGACAGGCCAGGACAGGGCGAGCAACGTGCCCAAGGTCGTCGCCACGCCTTTGCCGCCTTTAAAGCGCAACCATAGCGGGAAATTATGGCCAAGAACCGCGGCGACGCCGGCGACTAAGGCGGCGAGGGGCGCGTTCGGGGCGATCAAATAGGCGAACGTGAGTACGGCGATCGCGCCCTTGGCGCTGTCCAGGATCAAGGTGGCGAGGGCGAGCGGCTTGTTGCCGGTGCGCAGCACATTGGTGGCGCCGATATTTCCCGATCCGATTTTGCGGATGTCGCCGAGCCCGAAAAGCGTCGCCAGCACGAGTCCAAAGGGGATCGCGCCTAAAAAATAGCCCAGTCCGGCGGCGGCGGCGAGAAGGAAGACTGAAGTGTCCGGGGTGATGGCGTTCATCGTGTTCCCAACATTATGATACCGCGTTATTTGTGCGTGGCGGGGCCGTCATGCCCGAAAAACGATGCGTCCGTCAACAACGGTGGTAAGCACCCGACCCTGAACGGGGCGTCCGTCGAACGGTGAGTTCTTCGATTTGCTGTTCAAAGTGTCGGCATCCACTTTCCACCCCTGTTCGGGGTCGAAAACGATCAAATCCGCCGGCGCGCCCGCCGTCAGCGCGCCCGCATTCAAGCCCAACAACCGGGCCGGGGAAAGGCTGAGTTTTTCGATGCAACTCAGCAAATCGAGGTGGCCGTTGTGGTACAGTTCCAGGCTCACCGCGAGCAGGGTTTCCAGGCCGACGCCGCCGAACGCCGCCTGGGCGAAGGGCAGGCGCTTGGCGTCTTCGCTGTGCGGCGAATGGTCGGATGCGATGGCGTCGATGGTGCCGTCGGCGATGGCCGCGATCACCGCGGCGCGGTCGTCCTCGGCGCGTAGCGGTGGGGAGACCTTGGCGAAGGTGCGATAATCGCCGACCGCGGTCTCGTTGAGGGCGAAATAGGGCGGCGCGGTGTCGCAGGTCACGGCCAGGCCGCGGGCCTTGGCGCGGCGGATGGCGTCGAGGGCGGCGGCGGTCGAGATATGGGCGAAATGAACGCGTCCGCCGGTCAATTCGGCGAGGCGGATGTCGCGCTCGACGATAATCGCCTCGGCCTCGCGGGGGATCCCGCTCAGACCCAGGCGCGAGGCGGTCTCGCCCTCGTTCATGACGCCGTCTCCGGCGAGGCTTTCCTCTTCGGGGTGCTGCACCACCAACAGGCCGAACGTGGCGGCGTAGCTCAGGGCTTGGCGCATGACCTGGGCGTCGGCGATGACCTTGACGGCGTCGCTGAAAGCGACCGCGCCGGCCTCGGCGAGCATCCCCATTTCGGCGATTTCCCGGCCTTCCAGGCCTTTGGTCGCGGCGCCGTAGGTGTAGACCTTGACCAGCCCCACCTTGCGTGCGCGCCGGGCGATGAATTCGACCACCGACATATCGTCGATCACGGGGTCGGTGTTGGGCAGGCAGGCGGCGCTGGTCACCCCGCCGGCGACGGCGGCGTTGCCGGTCGATAAAAATCCGGCGCCGCGAATTTGTATGCGCATGTCCACCAAGCCGGGCGCAAGACAATGTCCGGCGCAGTCGATCACCTGGGCGTCGTCGGGAATGCTCGCGGCGAAAATATCGCCCCCCGCGGCGATGATGGTTTCGCCCCGACACAGCACGCCGCCCTTGGGATCGGCGGGAATATCCGCGCCGCTCGCGGGGTCGAGGATGCGCGCGTTGACGAACGCCAGGGGGCGTCCGGTCGGGGTCGGCGTTTCGGAGCGTTCGGTCAATGCGTCGAGCGTAATCGAGCGGCTGTTCATGCGCGGCCCTCCGCTTTCGCGAGATTGACGCTGAGCGCCTCCAGACAGGCCATGCGCACGGCGACGCCCATTTCGACCTGCTCGCGGATGACGCTGCGCCCGATGTCGTCGGCGACCTCCGAATCGATCTCGACGCCCCGGTTCATCGGTCCGGGGTGCATGATCAAGGCGTCGGGCTTAGCGTTCGCCAATTTGTCGTAATCAAGGCCGAAAAAGCGAAAATACTCCCGCGTTGAAGGGAAAAAATTACCGCGCATACGTTCGCTTTGTAGGCGTAGCATCATCACGATGTCACAATCTTTCAGGCCGTCTTTCATGTCGTGGAAAACCTCGACACCCATGCGTTCGATCCCACACGGCAGCAGGGATTTAGGCGCGATCAGACGAACCCGGGCGCCCATCGTGCCAAGCAGGTGGATGTTCGAGCGCGCCACCCGCGAATGTAGGATGTCGCCGCAGATCGCGACCTGAAGCCCTTGCAGACGACCGAGGCGGCGGCGGATGGTCAAGGCGTCGAGCAGGGCCTGGGTGGGGTGTTCGTGGCTGCCGTCCCCGGCGTTGATGACGGCGCAGTTGACCTTCTCCGACAAGAGCTGGGTCGCCCCCGAATCGCCGTGGCGTACGACCAGAACGTCGGGGTGCATGGCGTTGAGGGTCATCGCGGTGTCGATCAGGGTTTCGCCCTTTTTGACCGAGCTGGTCATCACCGACATGTTGATGACGTCGCCGCCCAGACGCTGGGCGGCCAGTTCGAAGGACGTCCGCGTGCGCGTCGAGGATTCGAAAAACAGGTTGATGACCGTGCGTCCGACCAGGCGCGCCCTCTTTTTGTCGGCCTCGCGGTTCTGTTCGACATAGATCTCCGATCTGTCGAGAAGCGCCGTGATTTCCGGTGGGGAAAGGCCTTCGATGCCCAAAAGGTGGCGGTGGGGAAACGCGATGAAAGGGGGGGGCGTCTCGGCTTTTTTCATAAGGCCGGACTATACGCCCGGGGGCCGCTTCGACGCAAGAGGGCTTGAACGGGGAACATGGGGTTTTCGCCGCGCCTTTTGCCGCGCCTCAAAGCACCAGGCGGACCCACAGCGGCAGCGTGATCATCGCCAATATGGTCGATGCCGTGATCATGCCCGCCACCAGGGGGCCGTCGCCGCCCAACTGGCGGGCCAGAACATAGGACGAGGCCGATGTCGGCAGGCTCATGTACATCACGCAGACCGCCAGCTCGACCCCGTCGAGGCCGAACGCGGAACCGATGATGAAGGTCAGCAGCGGCATCGCGCCGAGCTTGGCGATCGCCCCCAAGGACACCGTGGCGGCGCGGGCGTGTAGGGCTTCGAGGCTGAGCCCCGCGCCGACGGCGATTAAGCCCACCGGCAAGGCGGCGTGGCCCAAAATGTCGATCAGGGGCGCGATCACCGGGGGCAGGGCGAGACCGGCGAGGTTCAGCCCCAAGCCCCCGAAACAGGCGAGAATTAGAGGGTTTTTAACAATTTCAAAAAGGATCGGGGCGATGCCGCGCCGGGTGTCTCGTGGGGCGGCGAAAACGACCATCACGCTGACGCACAAGAAATTTACCAAGGGCACCACGATGACGATGGCGATCGCCACCAGGGTCAATCCTTGTTGGGCGAATAAGGCCAGCGCCGCGGCGATGCCAACGTAGGAGTTGGGACGGATGGCGCCCTGAAATAGGGATGTGAAGGCGGGGCCGTCAAGGCCGCTGAACGGACGCAGGGCCAGGACGGCGGCGCTGACCAATAAAGTGCAGATCAGCAATGTGCCCGCCAGGGGGGCGAGGGCGAACGCGCCGAGGTCGGCGCGCGCGGCGTTACCCAGCAGAAGGGCGGGGAAAAACAGATAATAGGTCAGTTTTTCCGCGGGCGCCCAAAAGGCGTCGGCGACCCAGGGCATGCGGCGCAGGACATAGCCCAGAACGATCAATAGAAAAATGGGTGTAAGACCTTGGAAAATAGCGCTCATCGGTTACCGAGGCGTGCGTTTGAGGTGGGCGATCGCATCCAACGCGCCTTGCAGGATGTAGGTGGCGGCGAGTTTGTCGATGACGTCGGCGCGCCGTCCCCGCGACATATCGACATCGTCGATCAACATCCGCTCGATCGCCGATGTCGATAACCGTTCGTCCCAATAGGCGAGCGGGATATCGTGGCGGGCGAGAAAATTTTGCGCGAACTGACGGGTCGATTGACATCTTGGTCCCTCGCCACCGTCCATGCTGACCGGAAGTCCCAAAATCAGCGCCCCGACGTCGTGTTCTTCGATAAGGGCCTGCAGGCGTAGGGCGTCCTGGGTGAATTTGGCGCGTTGGATGGTCAGCAACGGCGAGGCGATGGCGTGGCGCACGTCGGACAAGGCCAGACCTATGGTTTTGCTGCCCAGGTCAAGCCCCATAAGACGCCGTCCATGCGCGTCGCCTGTCTCAATTTCGGCGATATCGACGATTGACATTTGACGGCTGACCTTTCGATAGGGTGATATGACGATACGCGGATGCGCGTTGACGCCGGGCAAACAGAACCGACATCTTCATCCATCGTTGCCTTTTTGTCATTTGTAATCGCATGGATATTAGGGTCAGGACCTATTAATCTGATGCGCCTGGTTTTTGAAAAATGTCACAAGCCTAGTGGTTTGAGTTTAACATTTGAGTCCGATGCAATTGGACACAAATGTGTGAAGAAATCAAACTGCAACAAAAAGATAGATAGTGGTCGGCCCGATGGTTCGCGAGAGCGAAACGTCGGAGTCGATCCACTAGGAGAAGACTTGCCGGAAGTGCCGTTCACTTTCAAAAGTCTTCGACGACGTCCCTGGGGCGTTTTTCACAAATCCCTGCGGGACGGGGTGAGTTTAAGCGCGGATGTCGTTGGAAAACTCTTGCAATGAGGACCATTGCGGCGGGTTCTCCGCCTAACCCATACTTAAATTCATCTCCGCCAGATGCATCAGATGAAGGGGTCAAGACCCTAGATCGAAAGGTGAAAATTCTTTTTGTGGCAATGTGTTATGCGATAGCGTCGTTTTTCTTCATGGGTTGCAAGCATGGCTTTGGAAGGGTCGTGCTTGTTGCTTTTGTGGCCGCTTTGGCGGTGTCGGGCGCGCCTGCCTTCGCGCAAGCCCCAAAGAAGGCGCAGGGGCTAGGCGCGGTCGCGGCGTTGCCGGTACGCGGCGTTTTCATGGCTCTCGGTGACGTCAACGTACGTGCGGCGCCGAAGGGTACGTCCCGTAAAGTGGGTTTTTTGCAAAAAGGCGATCGGGTCGATGTGGTCGCCGTCACCCGCGACAAGGGCTGGTTCGCCGTTCTTAACGGCGGCGTGGTGCAGGGTTTTGTCGTCGCCTCGGCGATGGTTCGGGTGATCGATGGCGCGCTTGATCGGGATATTACGGCGAAACAGACGACGGACGGGGTGTCGTGCGACTATCGCATTCATTTTGAAGGGCGAACCATGATTGAGGGCGAACTTTTCCAAACCGCCAATTATGCCGTTGTTTTCCACTGTGCGCAGGGCCGGGGCGTGGGCGATGTTCGAGGTGGGAAAGCGTCGAAGAAGGTGGATTTTTTTGCCCAGATGTTTCTTGGCGAGGCACCCGGCAAAGAGAACGTGACGGCCCCGGATACCTACCAATTAACGGTGGATGTGCGTCTTATCGACGGCGGTGGGGATGACGACATCGTTTCGACGTCGTTTCTGTACGATCCCGAAGGCGAGCGGTTGGTGTTCGACGCGGCGGGCGACGCGAAATATCAGGGGACGATGCAGGGTGAAACCACCCCCGCCGCGTCTATTAGGGCCGCCGTCGCCCAGGCTGTTCGCCTATCCATGGGAAACTGGAACAGCGCCTTTTGGGACCGTATTTTTACCGCCGGAGGCCGCGCCAAATAAGTGCGGTCCCGCCCGACGTCCGACGGCCCCCGGCGGTATCGCGCCGGGGGCCGTCGTTAACACGGAGAGTTCGCGTGGCCGTGGGGGTTAGCTCTTACGAATCTGATCCAGGAATTTATCGACTTCGGAACGCAGGGTCTCCGATTGTCGGGAAAGTTCACCCGCCGCCGACAGAACCTGGGATGCGGCGTCTCCGGTTTGCGAGGAGGCTTCGGTCACCTTGGAGATGTTGGACGTGACCTCCGATGTGCCGGCCGCGGCCTGTTCGACGTTGCGGGCGATTTCCTGGGTCGCCGCGCCTTGTTCCTCGACCGCGGCGGCGATCGCGCCCGCGATTTCGCTCATTTCCCCGATCACGCTGCCGATCGAATCGATCGCGCCCACGGCGTCCTGCGTCGCGCCTTGGATGCCCGAAATTTGGATGCCGATCTCCTCGGTCGCCTTGGCGGTCTGGTTGGCCAGATTCTTGACCTCGGACGCCACCACGGCGAAGCCTTTGCCCGCTTCGCCGGCCCTGGCCGCCTCGATGGTGGCGTTGAGCGCCAGCAGGTTGGTTTGATCGGCGATATCGGTGATCAGCGCCACCACCTCGCCGATTTTATTGGCGGCCTCGGCCAGACCCTGAACCTTCTTGTTCGCGCCATCGACTTCGGAAACGGCGGTGTTGGCGATTTGTGTCGATTGTGACACCTGGCGCGAAATCTCGCTGATCGAACTGGACAGTTCTTCGGCCGCGCTGGCCACCGTTTGCACGTTGGTCGCCGCTTCTTCCGAGGCGGCGGCGACGGTGGTCGCCTGAGAACTGGTCTGTTCGGAGACCGTCGCCATCGACTGTGCGGACGATTGCAATTCCGTCGAGGCGGACGAAACCGTCTGGACGATGCCGCCGACACTGCTTTCGAAATCGTCGGCCATGGCGTGCATCATGCGGCGTTTTTCTTCCTCGGCGCGCTTTTCGGCCTCCTTCTGTTCGGCTTCCATTTGTTTGACGCGGATGGCGTTGTCCTTGAACACCTGCACGGTTTGCGCCATTTGCCCGATTTCGTCGCCGCGGCCTTGCGCGGGGATTTCGGTCTCCAAATCGCCGTCGGCGAGGCGGCGCATGGCGCCCGTCATTCCGACGACGGGGTTGGCGATCCCGTTGCCCAACAGCCAGGCGAGCAACAGCCCGACGCCGATGCCAATGGCGCTGATGGCCAACATCTCGACCTCCGCCGCGATGATATTTTCGGTCGTGGATTGACGGATTTGCACTTCGAGCTCAGCGGCATTTTTCTTCAACGTTTCGGCCGCGGCGATGATGTCCCGGCCCGCTTGAGCGATCTCGCCTTCGACCAAATGGTGGATTTTTTTAGAATCTTCGACCGCCGCTTCAAACGATGTTTTGTATTTTTCGAGCAGATCTTTCGATTCGGCGATCAGTTCTTGTTCGTGGGGTGTTGTCGCCGTCTTCTTTAAGGAGCCGAGAAGGACCTCCAGCCTCATGAAATCGTCTTGGGCGCTTTGATAGCTTTGATCGTCGTAGCGCGCCAAAGTGGCGTTGGCGGAAACCTGGAGGGCGAGCACCCGCCTCATGGCGATCCCGGCATAGGTCCGGGGATCGCCCTTGCCTTCGGCGATGACCTCTTTTTGAATTTCTTTCAAGTCGGCGATGAATTTTTTTGCCGACGGATTAAGGATGTCATTGACCAGGTGGTTGTATTCCTTGGCCAATTCTTCGGATACGACAAAGTCTTTTTTGTAAATCTCGAGGGCTTTTTTAATTTTTTCCAGTTGAACTTTGTGTTCGCCCGAAAAAATTTGATCGGCATGTTTGATGGATGATTCCAGTTTTACAAGAACACCCTCGGCTTCACGGGCGAATTTTTCGTCCGCGCTGGCGGCGAATTCACGGACATTGCCGTGCAGCAATAGGAACTGCGTCTCTATCTCGTTGGTCACGGTGGAGATTTCGACGTTTTTCGTGTAGGCGGTCACGTCCTTGTTGACGGAAGTAAAGCTGAAATATCCAATGCCGGAAATAATCACCAAGACGGCCAGGACGGTGGAAAATCCCGCCAAGATTTTTATCTTGACCTTCATGTTGGTAATAAAATTTCCTTTGCGCGCGACGCGCTCGGTTAAAGCATTCATGGCCATGTATTCCTTACACTATTCGACCTTTTTGCGGATGTTCGTGGTCGCCGTCTTTTGTTCCCCGCGGCTCTTACGTGCTGCATCTTGACGCTCAGTATGACTTCAATAGGTATCGGCGAAGTAAGTTCTGTAGGGGCCTGGCGTTCATCGGAAACATTTCCGCAAACGTTTTAACCTGGGCCTGAGACATCTGTAAGGGGCTTGCAAACACCGTCCAGATGACGGTTTCCGAACAGGGCGGGGTGGTCAACGATCCGAGATAGCGATAATAGGTGCGATTTTGCGGCAGCAAGGCGAGCGGTGAAAGCATCCCGCCGGTTTTCGCCCCGCCCGCTTCGCGCGGCATGACGTCCCAAATTTTGGCAAGCGCCGGATTTTCCGGACCGGGACGGAAAAACGTTCCCAAAACGGCCAGTCGCCCATTTTCGTCGGCATGGACGAAGTGGGCCTCCATTTCGAAGCGGTCGCCGTTCAGGGCGTGCTCGCTGGGATGATGAAAATGATACTGAAGCAGCTTGAATTTGGCGCCGTCCAGCATGATGGAATTTCCCGGGTCGCAATTGACCTGGATGGTGTGCCCGTTGTTGATCACCTTGAGGGGAAGGGCGCCGTAGTTAACGGGAATGTTTCCGGTTTGCGCCTCAAGCGCGCCCGCCAGATCGATAGGGGATTGCTGCATCCCCTTCGAGCAAACGGCGTACGCCGGGGATAATTCCCCCCAGGCTTCGGGACCATCGGCGCCTTCGTATCCCCAATGCGGGTTGGAGACGATCTTCCTTCGTGCATCTTGCGCGCCTTTGGCGGCGGCCGTTTCCGAGGCGAAGGCATTGGCGATGGATAGGCACGTCGGGCACCCGCCGGCAACCGCGCCCGCGATGAATTTTAAAACTGTCCTGCGCTCGATCATCAATGTCTCTCCTGATGTTATATGAGCCCTGAATCGTTATTTTGATCCTTATGACTTCTGACATCGACACTTGCGCGCAGATTTTCAAGATAAAGTTGATTGATGTGATTATTCAACCATTTACCGAGTAATTGTTATGCGAAATTATATATATTTGTAAATAAAAATATCAAATTTATTAAATATATTAATTTTTATTATTTTTATTTATGTAAATAATTTTCATATAAAAATAAAATATGTTTGTATGCAGGGTGGTATTGAAATCTTTTTATTTTTTAATGTTATATTTTTTTATATTTTTTTACTTTAATTCGTGTATTTTTTTAATTTTATCTATTTGTTTTTAGTCTTGGTCGGTGCTTTTGAGGCGTGTTTTTTCGTGCGGGGCGATTGTTTTCTTGGGCGCGCGCGGTTTCCGATTGTTTTTGATCCATGTTGTTCTCGGGGGGCGCCCTCTCTCTTTGGCTTTGGGCGCTTGCGAACGGCGCCGTGGGGTGGTACCTTCCGCGCCGCATTTCATGGCCGTGCCGTATGTCCGCCGTATGTCTCATGTGGCGGGACGGGTTCTTGACCGGCTATCTCTATAGTTATTAGAAGGACGCCGCGGATGTCGTTGGACAAACAAACCGTCGCCAAAATCGCCAATCTCGCACGTATTCGCGTGGCCGAGGATAAGCTGGATTCGTTGACCTCGGATCTGTCGGGGATTCTGGCGTGGGTGGAACAATTGGATGAACTGGATACCGACGGTGTTCCCCCGATGACCAGTGTCGCCGAAATGACCTTGCCGTTGCGCGAAGATGCGGTTACCGACGGCAATTGCCGCGATGCCGTGCTCGCCAACGCCCCCGATAGTGAAGATGGATTTTTTACCGTGCCCAAGGTGGTCGAATGACACACGCCCTGACCGAATTGACGATTGCCGACGCGCGTAGCGGTCTTGCCGAGGGTGAATTTTCCGCCGAGGAATTGACGCGCGCCCATCTGGACGCCATGGAAAAGGCGCGGGATCTCAACGCCTTCATCGGCGAAACGCCGGAATTGGCGTTGGCGCGGGCGCGTCAATCCGACGTCCGGCGCGCCAAGGGCGCCCCGCTGGGCGCGATGGACGGTATCCCCGTCGCCGTCAAGGACCTGTTCTGCACCGAAGGGGTGCGCACCACGGCGGGCTCGCACATTTTGGACGACTTCACGCCGCCTTATGAATCAAGCGTCACCGCCAACCTGCGCGCCGCCGGCGCGGTGATGCTGGGCAAGACCAACATGGACGAATTCGCCATGGGTTCGTCCAACATCACGTCCTATTTCGGTAGCGTCAAAAATCCTTGGAAGGGTAAGGACGGGGAAGATTTGGTGCCCGGCGGATCGTCCGGCGGTTCCGCCGCCGCGGTGGCGGCGCGCCTGTGTCTGGGGGCGACCGGGACGGACACCGGCGGTTCGATCCGTCAGCCCGCCGCGTTCACCGGGATCGTCGGCCTGAAGCCGACCTACGGGCGCTGTTCGCGGTGGGGCATCGTGGCCTTCGCCTCGTCGCTCGATCAGGCGGGGCCGATGACCCGCACCGTGCGCGACAGCGCCATCATGCTGGGCGCGATGGCCGGTCACGATCCCAAGGACAGCACCAGCGCCCCGCTGGCCGTGCCCGATTTCGAGGCCGCCCTGAGCGGCGACGTCCGGGGGCTGAGGGTCGGCGTTCCCAAAGAATACCGATTGGACGGTATGAACGACGAAATTGCCGCCCTTTGGCGGCGCGGCTGCGACTGGTTGAAAGACGCCGGGGCCGAAATCGTCGATATTTCCCTGCCGACGACGAAATACGCCCTGCCGACTTACTATATCGTCGCCCCCGCCGAGGCGTCGGCCAACCTGTCGCGCTATGACGGGGTGCGCTACGGCCTTCGCGTGCCCGGCGACAGCCTGGACGAGATGTACGCCAACACCCGCGGCGAGGGCTTCGGCGACGAGGTGCAGCGCCGGGTGCTGATCGGCACCTACGTGCTTTCCGCCGGCTATTACGACGCCTACTATCTGAAGGCGCAGCGGGTGCGCACCTTGATCGCGCGGGATTTTCGCGCCGCCTTCGAAACGGTCGATGTCATCTTGACCCCGACCGCGCCCAGCGCGGCGTTCGCGATCGGCGAGAAGATCGACGATCCGATCGCGATGTATCTCAACGACGTCTTCACCGTGCCGACCAGCCTGGCCGGGTTGCCCGGAATATCGGTCCCCGCGGGGTTGGATAGCTCCGGTTTACCCTTGGGGCTACAGATAATAGGCAAGCCGTTCGACGAGGAAACGCTGTTGCGCGCCGCCGATGTTCTGGAAAGCGCCGCCGAATTCGACGGGAGGCCCGCATAATGAGCTACATCATCGAAAGTGATAGCGGGGACTGGGAAGTCGTCATCGGTCTTGAAGTTCACGCCCAGGTGGTTTCCAAATCCAAGCTGTTTTCCGGCGCGGCGACGGCGTTCGGCGCCGAACCCAACACCCAGGTCTCCCTGGTTGACGCCGCGATGCCCGGTATGTTGCCGGTGATCAACGCGGTGTGCGTCGAACAGGCGGTGCGCACCGGGCTGGGCCTGAACGCCCAGATCAATTTGCGTTCGGTGTTCGATCGTAAGAACTATTTCTACGCCGATTTGCCCCAGGGCTATCAAATTTCCCAGTTCAAGGACCCGATCGTCGGCGAGGGGACGATCGTGCTCGATCTGCCTGGCGGCGAGACGCGCACGGTCGGGATCGAGCGACTGCACCTAGAGCAGGACGCCGGAAAGTCCCTGCACGATCAGGACCCCCGGCGCACCTTCATCGATCTCAACCGGTCGGGCACGGCGCTGATGGAGATCGTCTCCAAGCCGGATATGCGCAGCCCCGACGACGTCGGCGCGTACCTGCGCAAGCTGCGCACCATTTTGCGCTATCTGGGGACTTGCGACGGCAACATGGACGAAGGCTCTATGCGTTGCGATTGCAACGTCTCGGTACGCAAGGTGGGCGAGGACGCGCTGCGCACCCGCGCCGAGGTCAAAAACGTCAACTCGGTGCGTTTCGCCATGCAGGCGGTGGCGTTCGAGGCCCAACGCCAGATCGCCCTCTACGAGGCGGGCGACGAGGTGGTCCAGGAAACCCGCCTGTTCGATTCCGTTAAAGGGGAAACCCGTTCGATGCGCTCGAAAGAAGAGGCGCACGATTATCGCTACTTTCCCGATCCAGATCTCCTGCCGCTGGAATTTTCCCAAGAATTCGTCGATGCCATCAAGGCGACGTTGCCCGAATTGCCCGACGCCCGCAAGGATCGCTATATCGCCGAATTCGGCCTGTCGCCCTATGACGCGGGAGTTCTCGTCGCGGAAAAGGAAACTGCGGCCTATTACGAAGCGGTGGCCCAGGGTCGCGACGCAAAACTGGCGGCCAACTGGGTGATCTCCAATCTATTCGGGGTCCTCAACGACAAGGGCGTCTCGATCACGCAAAGCCCGGTCAGCGCCGCGCACTTGGGCCGCCTGATCGACTTGATTTCCGACGACACCATTTCCGGGCGGATCGCCAAGGACGTTTTCGAAATCATGATCGAGACGGGCGACGACCCGCAAAAGATCGTCGAGGAAAAGGGCCTGCGCCAGATTACCGACAGCGGCGCTATCGAAAGCGCGGTCGATGAAATCATCGCCAACAGTCCCGCTCAGGTCGCACAATACCAAGGCGGCAATGAGAAAATCGCGGGATGGTTCGTCGGCCAGGTCATGAAGGCGACCCAGGGCAAGGCGAACCCGGCGATGGTGAACGCTTTGCTCAAACGCAAGTTGACTCCGTGACGCGCCGTTCGCCTCCTAATCCGGGATGGTATATATGCGCTAACGGTTGAACTGGCGCGTACGCATCCCCATCCTATAGCACTGGGCCCGTCTTTTTGGGACGATACCTTTGGATCCGTGATTTCTTGGATTTGTGCTTTCGGGGCAGCAATCCTTGTGGGTCCGGGGCGTTGATCCGAGGTATAAGGGATGGGCCGCCGGGTATATGCGCTGTTGGAGTGCGAAGCATGACGGAACGACAAGTCGCCACTTTTGGTGGGGGGTGTTTCTGGGGTGTCGAGGCGGGCTTTCGCAAGTGCGACGGCGTCCTTGAGACGGTCGTCGGCTATGCCGGCGGAACGATGGAAACGCCGACGTATGAAGACGTTTGTTCCGGGGCGTCGGGACACGCCGAGGTCGTGCGCGTCGTCTTCGATCCGGCGCGGGTCTCTTATCGGGACCTGCTTGAGACGTTTTGGACGATTCACGATCCTACCCAGCGTAATCGTCAAGGACCGGATGTTGGCGCGCAGTATCGTTCCATCATTTTATACCACACGAACGAACAACGTGATGAAGCGACTGAGGTCGTCCGCGCGTTGACGGATTGCGGGCGTTTCGGCGCAGCAATAGAAACGGAAATTCTTCCCGTGGGGAGCTTCTGGAGGGCGGAGGATTACCATCAAAACTATCTGGAAAAAAAGGGGCAGGCGGTTTGCCGCATTCCCCGAGAGACTTAATCCCCTAAGGGTTGAGGATTTCTTTTAGCTGTATTTGATGGTTGCGCAACCTTTTAGAATTGGAATAATATGTATGATGATTGCAAAAAAGAAGACCTCCCCACATAAGGTGAAGGATGGGCAGCATAGGGTGAAGGACGGTCCACGCAAAACGAAGGATGGCCCGACACCCGTTGACGGCCATGTTGGGGGACGCATTCGCGCCCGGCGCATCCAGTTGGGCCTCAGCCAAAAAGATCTCGGCGACGCGGTGGGCCTGACTTTTCAGCAGATTCAAAAATACGAACGCGGCGCCAACCGGGTTGGGTCGGGCCGCCTGTTTGAATTTGGTCAATGCTTGAATGTCCCCGTATCCTTCTTCTTCGAAGGGTTGACGGCCAAAGACGGCTTGCCGTCGCGAAAAAATGCCGTGCCGGTCAAGACCAACGAATCCCCTTCGATGCTAGACAAGCGCGAAACCTTGGAATTGATGCGGGCCTATTATAAAATCAGCGATCCCAAGGTGCGCAGGCGCTTTTTCGATCTTGTGAAGGCCGCCGCAAACTTTACGCCGCAGGATTAGGCGGCCGTTCGGGATGCCGTTTTCCTCCGATTTCGCCGGAGGCTCTCCCCTCGTTTAAGTGCGTCGCCGTTGATGCGCCGTTGAATTGATGCGCCGTTGATGAGAAGGGCGGTGGTCTCATGGTGGGCCGCCGCTTTTTTCGATGTCCTTGCATCGGTTTTCTTCTTGACTGCCGATCATCGCCACGGCGCGGCGCTGTCGTCGTGCGTCCGTTTCTTTACTCGGGTCGAGCCTAAAAAATTACCGAGTGACTCACGGGTCGAGCAAGTCATGAAAAAAGGAAGCAAAGAGGACATCATTTCTTGAAAAATGTATATGAAAGTAGATGTTGATTATACGTTTTAACAAAAAATTATTTATATATTTTTTTGTATGACGTTGAATTTTTATGAAAAATTGATATCCTGCTGTGCGGTTCGGAAAATTTCTTTGACCGATATTAGTAGGGGGGCTTTGTCATGCAGTCCCGAAGAAACATTGACCGGGTTGTCGATCAACTGGAAACCCTGGGCAAACGCAAGGATATTGCCGGAGTCAGCCAAACCATCAATGACTACGTTCGCGCCATTGGTTTTGAACGATACACCTATCATGTCGTGCGCCCGCCCGCGGGTAAAAGGGTTCCCTTCTATCTCAGCAGTTATCCCGACGCCTGGGTCGAACACTACGTCGGTAACAATTACGTCAACAGCGATGCCGTCATCGACCGCGCCGCGTGTGGGTTGCTGCCGTTCGACTGGCAGAGTGTCGCCACTCCGGGCGGCGGCAAAAACAGCGTGCAAAAACGAATTTTCAACGAGGCCGGGGAATTCGGTATCCACGGCGGCGCCTCGGTGCCCATTCATGGCCCCGGCGGCTCGTTGGCGATCTTGAATGTGGCGTCGGACAGTAATGCGGAAGATTTCCGGAAAAACTGGTCCCGTCACCGCCATGATTTACAGGTCTTCGCGATGTATGCCCACGAAGTGGTGCTTCGGGAGTTATACCCCCAAGATGGCGCCAATCTTCCCCATCTGTCCCCGCGCGAGAGAGAATGCCTTCTGTGGACGTCGAAGGGGAAAACAGCCGCCGAGATCGCCGCCATCTTGAATATTTCCCAGGAAACGGTCGTCACCTATCTGAAGCAATCGTGCGCCAAGCTCGATGTGTTCAGCAAAACGCATGCCGTGGTCAAGGCCGTTTGTTTTGGTTTGATCGTTCCTTGATAACGCTTGGATTTTTTAAACGGTCTCGGATTTCCCCTCCGGGTCGCCCCTCCCCAAAGTTGGGGACGTTTCCGATTTTCTAAAATGCGCTCTCATTGTCCTTATCGTAGGGACAATGAGGAGTAGGGGGAATGATCGACGTTATCCGCGGTGAGGAAATTGCCCGCCGAACGTTGGATATGGATGCGATGTTTCGTCAACGTCACCGGGTATTTAAGGAACGTTTGGGGTGGCGGGTGGTATCTCGCGACGGTCGGGAAAAGGACGATTACGACGATCTGAACCCGATCTATCTGCTGGCCTTCGACGATTGCGGGGCATTGATCGGCAGCGCCCGAATACTCCCCTCGACGGGGCGTTACATGTTGAAGGATACCTTTCCCCAATTGTTGGACGGCACGCCCCCGCCCGTCGATCCGCAAATCTGGGAGGGCAGCCGCCTGGCCGTCGATATTCCAAATTTTCCCGACGAAGACGGTGCGCCGTCGCGCCATCGCGTGTTGATGGCGCACCGGGCGATCGCGGAAATTTTTTGCGCCGTCGTCGAGACCTGTCTCGCCTATGACGTGCGTGCGTTCATGACTGTCTACGACCTCCGGGTCGCCCGCATTTACGCCCGCTTGGGGTGTGTTCCCCGTTGGCAATCGCGCCGTCATCTGATTGGCGACACGGTGACTTTCGCGAGCCGCTTCGATATCAACCCTCAAGTCTTAAAAAATATCCAGCACGTCAGCGGCGTCGGCGGATCGGTGATCCGCAGCGCCCCGTGGAAGGAGAGAAAAAATGCAGCATAACCACAATAACAACGAACCCCTACGCGGCCTCTCGGACGATCCCGATGGTGAATTCGACGGCGGCCCGGTGAGTGCGCAATCGCTGCTGTATTGCCTGGAATATCTTTGTCAGGAAGCCCAAGGCGCAGGGTTTGACTTGACCGCCCATCTGATCGGCGCCGCGGCGGAGGCGGTGCGCGCGGAAAGCCACCTGCCGCAGGGCGAAATTTCTCATGGTGACGTGCTTTCCATGCCCATCGCGCCGCAAACAAAAACGAATGCCTGAATGTAATTTGGCGAGGAAGATACGATGAGGAAGATACAATAATGACGTGCCCTTTGAGTTCCTCTTCTCCCCTAGATGAAGGAGGCGAACGAAACGGTCGTTACCGCGATACGATTGTCGATTTTCGCACCCTGGCGGGGCCTTCGGGCCTTCCCGGGGTGGGCGTTGTCGGCGCGATACGAAAAGATCCGCTAGGCTATTTCGTCGATCTGCAAAAGGAGTACGGCGCGATGGTGCCCTATCGGGTCGGTCTGGAGAGCATTTTGATGCTCAACGCGCCGCAGCACATCCGTCACGTACTTCAGGACCATCATGAAAACTATCGCAAAAGCAAGTTTTATCAGCCGTTGCGCCCGGTTTTGGGTGAGGGTATTTTCCTCAGCGAAGGTGCGTCATGGCTGTCCCAGCGCCGGACCCTGAATAAGGGTTTTCACGGGCCGAATTTCGATGTTTTCGCGCAGAAGATCGTCGCCGCGGCGGGAAACATGCTGGATCGCTGGGAGGGTTACTGCGATCGCGGGGATAATCTCGATGTCGCCGCGGAAATGATGCACATCGCCTTGGATGGGGTGGCGCAGGCGCTCTTCAATCTGCGCATCGACGGCGATCACAAGGACGTTTACGACGGCCTGACCCAGACCCTGGGTGACGCCGAGCGGCGGGTATGGTCGATTTTCCCGGCGCCCCGTTGGCTGCCGACGCCCGCCAACGGAGCCTACAAGAAGGCTTTGGCGCGTCTGGATGCCATTACTTACCGGATCATCGACCAACGGCGCGCCGACCCGTCACCGCCCGACGATATGCTCAGCGGCCTGATCGAGGCCTATGGGGATGATCGCGCAGGCGATCGACTGTTGCGCGATCAGGTTCTGTCGGTGTTGTTGTCGGGACATGAAACCACGGCCAACGCCCTGGCTTGGGTGTGGTACGTTCTGGCGCGCCATCCCGATGTCGAACGGCGTGTGTATGAAGAGGTTGACGCGCTGGGCGACGGTCCTCTGGGCTTCGACACGCTACCGAAATTGTCCTATACCCGCCGGGTATTCGAGGAAACCCTGCGCCTTTATCCACCGGTCTGGACCCTATCGCGCCAAGCCGTCGAGGACGATGTGATCGGCGCCGTGCGCGTGCCCAAGGGGACGGTGGTGATGATGTCGCCCTACGTCGTGCATCGCAATCCCGAATTTTGGGAAAACCCAAACATCTTCGATCCCGACCGTTTTCTGCCCGAGCGTGCCGCCGGGCGTCCCCGGCTGGCCTATTTTCCCTTCGGCGGAGGACCCAGGGTATGCCTGGGCAACCGCTTCGCCATGATGGAAGCGCCGCTGGTGATCGCCGCCGTTACTAGGCGGTTTCACCTCGTCCAAGTTGCGCCGCGCGTGATCGCCCCCGAGCCGATGATCACCTTGCGCCCGAAAGGTGGAATCAAGATGAAACTGCGTCGGCGACGCCCTTAAGGTCGGCGTTCCTTAACGCCCTTCGACCAGGTCCTGACCCTAGTCGAGAGTTCTAATGATGTCGGCGAGAATGGCGAACATGGTGTCGATTTGGTCCTTTTCCACGATCAACGGCGGCGATAGGGCGATGATATCGCCGGTGACGCGCACCAAAAGACCCGCTTCGTAGGCGCGAACAAACGCACTGTAGCCCCGTGCCCCGGGGTTGCCGTCAATTGCGGCCAATTCGATTCCGGCAACCAATCCCAGATTGCGCAGGTCGATCACATGGGGCAGTCCCTTCAAGGCGTGCACGGCGTCTTCCCAATAGGGCGCCAGCTCGGCGGCGCGCTGGAACAGGCCTTCGCCTTGATAAACGTCGAGAGCCGCCAGGGCGGCGGCGCAGGCCAGGGGGTGGGCCGAATAGGTGTAACCGTGGAACAATTCGATCGCGCCCGGGGGGGCGGCGTTGACGATGGCGTCGTAAATTTTGTCCTGGGCGAACACCGCGCCCATCGGGACGGCGCCGCTGTTCAGGCCCTTGGCGGTGGTCACCAGGTCGGGCTCGACGGCGAAAAAATCGACTGCGAAGGGCGCGCCCAGGCGTCCGAATCCGGTGATCACTTCATCGAAAATCAGCAAGATGCCGTGCTTGGTGCATAGCGTGCGTAGCCGTTCCAGGTAACCTTTGGGCGGCATGATGACCCCGGCGGAGCCGACCATCGGCTCGACGATCACCGCGGCGATGGTCGAGGCGTCATGCAGAGCGACCAACTTTTCCAGGTCGTCGGCCAGATGCGCGCCCCATTCGGGCAGGCCACGGGAAAAGGCGTTGTGTTCCGGGTTGTGAAAATGGGGCAAATGATCGACGCCGGTCAACAGGCCGCCGAACTGCTTGCGGTTGTTGCCCAGGCCGCCCACCGAAATGCCGCCGAAACCGACACCGTGGTAGCCCTTTTCCCGTCCGATCAGCCGGGTCCTCGTGCCCTCGCCGCGGGCGCGGTGATAGGCGAGGGCGATTTTCAGCGCCGTATCCACCGATTCCGAGCCGGAGTTGGTGAAAAAAACATGGTTGAGATCGCCCGCCATGGTGTTGGCCAGCCGCCCCGCCAGTTCGAAGGCCTTGGGGTGGCCCATCTGAAAGGTCGGGGCGTAATCCAGTTGCGCCGCCTGGGTTTGGATCGCCTCGACGATTTTAGGGTGGCCGTGCCCGGCGTTACAGCACCACAATCCGGCCGTGCCGTCGAGAATTCGCCGGTTGTCGTGGCTGGTATAATACATACCCTGGGCGGCGACCAGCAAACGTGGGGAGGCTTTAAATTGACGGTTGGCGCTGAAGGGCATCCAAAACGGTTCGAGATCGTTGGGCGTGGCGTCTTGACGGCGCATCGGGCGGGCTCCTGATTGTGCTATGCCTTATCAAATCCCCAAAAGGCTATCATGCTCAATAACCGATAAGCAGATGTTTTATTGAGAATGTTAATTCATTGATATAAATAAAAATGTAGTGGATAGAATATAAGTATATTTAACGATGGGTAAGACTATGAATATTGATATCGGAAACAAACTCCGCCTCGTGCGCAAGGCGCACGGCTTGTCACAGCGCGAATTGGCGAAAAAAAGCGGCGTCACCAACGCCATGATTTCCCTGATTGAGACCAATAACACCAACCCTTCGGTCGGGCTTTTGAAGCGGGTTTTGGATGGTCTTCCGATGGCGCTCTCCGATTTTTTCGCCGTTGACGAGGAGCCCCAGGGGCAGGTTTTCTTTCATGGCGATGACCTAGTCGAAATCGCCGGCGGGCGCATTTCCTACCGCCAGGTCGGGCGCGACATGCGCCGCCAGGCGATACAAATTTTGCACGAATGTCTGCAACCGGGGGCGGATACCGGAAAATCCATGCTCTCCCATGAGGCTCAGGAGGGTGGGATTGTCATTCGCGGACGCCTGGAGGTGACGGTGGGGATGCAAAAGCGGGTTCTCAAGGCGGGAGACGCCTACTATTTCGATAGTCGTCATCCGCACCGTTTTCGCAATGTCGGTGACGAGGTATGCGAAGTCGTCAGCGCTTGCACGCCGCCCAGCGTGTAGGCGCGCGCTGTGTCGATACGTTTTACGCCTATTTCTCTGTACAAAAGACGGTCCCGGATGCGAAGCTACACACTGGCGTGCGCGCGCGAACAGTAAACGTGAACAGTGAAATTGGGGTCGGTAAAGAGTGCAAGAACATACTCTGATAAATATAGTGGACCACCGCCTGGGCATGAGTGAAGGCGATTACGCCATGCTTAGGCGTTTGGCGGTGTTTGCAGGGCTGCCCGACGTCGAGGTGCGTAAACTTTTAGGTCACATGGCGATTACAACGGTGCCGCGCCACACGACGCTTTTTCTGCAAGGCGATCCGGCGACCCGTTTTTATATTATTTTTGAAGGCTGGGTAAAGCTGTACCGTCAGAGCGCCGATGGCCATGAAAGCGTTATCGAGGTGTTGACCGGTGGTGAAAGCTTCGCCGAGGCCGCCATTTTCGATGAAAGCGTATATCCGGTCTCCGCCGAGGTGGTCTGCGACGCGCGTCTGCTGGAGGTCCCCGGCGAACCCTTGCTGCGCGCCCTGCGCTCCAATGCGGACCTCTGCTTGAACATCATGTCGGCGATGTCGCGGCGGATGCGCCAAGTGGTCCATCAGGTCGAACAGATCACGGTGCGCTCCTCGGTCGAACGCCTAGCCTTGTTTCTCGGCCAGTTGGCGGCGCGCCGGGAAGGAGCGGTGGAACTGCATTTACCCATCGATAAAGCGTTGATCGCGGCGCGCCTGGGCATGCAACCGGAAACCCTGTCGCGGTCATTTTCCAAGTTGGGTTCTTATGGCGTCAAGACTCAAGGCAGCACCGTCATCATTGCCGACGTCGATATTTTGTTGACGCTGGGTAAAGACGACGAAGACTTGTGCCCGCCGCGCATTGATCGCTGTTCTTAAATATTCCCCTTCCCGATGCGCCCCTCTATCCGGGACGCCCGTCGATGCGCGGTTTCAGGAAAATCGGGGTGTAGTGGATCGTGTAGAGCAAAAAACCTAAGGCCCATAAAGTTCCAGAGAGGCCGACCTCAAGCGATCCCAAGTAAGGCAGTGAGACATCGGGGGCGATCGCCGCGCCCAGTACCCGAACCAACGCCGCCAACGCAATCAAAATATAGGCCAGCGTGATGCTTGGCGCCGCCCGGATAACCCGTCCGCTGTGTCCTAGCGAGGCGCGGGTCATGATGCCCAAAGTGATGATCCCGATCGCGCCCACGGTTTGGGCGTGAAAGGCCGAAATCGGGTCGATCCAGGGCGTCAAAACGGCGAAACCCTTTAGCACGAACCCCACGACCAGCCAGGCGTACCCGAGATGGAGGACCCAGAGAATCGGATTGGCGAGGGTGCGCCGGGTCTGCCAACCGGACATGCGCACGCCATGAAGCACGCCGACGATCAAGGCCAGCGTGCCCGAAATGACGTGATCGAAACCGAAAATAAGATCGGCCAGGGCGACCAGGGCCGTCGCTGGGAGGATGATTTTTTCGACCCAGGGGCGCTGCACGACCTTGATCGTGGGGTCGCCGTGTCCCAGGGTGCTCGAAGTAAAACTGGGGATCACGCGTCCCCCCATGATGGTGATCAGCACCATGATCATGTCGAGGCCGAGAACCAGACCGCGCTGGGCGGTGAGCCACGATCCCAGCCAGGTCACGCCGAGGCTGTCCAGATGCACCATAAGGTCGCCGAGGAACACCATCGCCATGATGGGGACAAAGATCATCTGCCGTCGGTTCGACGCCGCCATTAGGGGGGGCGTGATGATCAACAGCAAGACGGGAATGTAGGCGAGATCGGCGACCGCCACCACCGCGGCGGGCAAGTATCCCGACATCCAGTACGCGATACGTCCGATCACCCAGACCGAAAACAGACCGATCAGTTTTCCCCCGGAAGCCTTTCCCTGTCCGGTCCAATTGGGCACAACGGTCAGCAAGAAACCGGAAATCGCCGCCATGGCGTAGCCATAGAGCATTTCATGTCCGTGCCAGACCGCCGGCGACGCGGTGATCGGTAGGGATGCGCGCCCCCCGTAAAGCAGGACCCAAACGACCATCGCGAGGACCCCTTGAATGCCGGCGGCCAGGAAAAACGGACGAAAACCGCTGGCGAAAAGTGCGAAATGTGATGGGGGGGAGGGCGATACATGCGGGGTGGGGGTAATGGGTGTGGCCATAAACAGCTTCTCTTTCGTTGTGTGTTGCAGTCGTTGCGTGTAGCCGCCGTGACGGCAGACAAAGCGTCCACGCCATTTAACCATGGCGGCGTGGGGTCGGCCTTGATGGGAATCAAGTATGCGCGACGTGTTCGGTGCGACGTTTATGAACGCTTTTGGCTTGCGCCCCATTTGGCGTGTGCCCCTGGCCGCTTGGCGCGCTTTGGTTCCTCGCGTAAGGTCACGGCCTATGTTTTAGAAATGGCTCGTGTTTTAGAAATGGCTTGTTTGACAAGAGGGTTTTCAGTGATGACGAAGAAGATATCCGATAATCAAAAAATGGCCTCCGATATCGAGATCGCCCGCGCCGGCGCGCTCCGACCGATTGCAAAGATCGCCGCGAAGCTGAACATCCCCGAGGACGCCCTGAAAGCCTACGGCACGGACAAGGCCAAGATAGCGCTGCCCTGGATCGAGGCGCAGCGGGACAAGCCGTCGGGACGATTGGTGCTGGTCACCGCCATGTCGCCGACGCCGATGGGCGAGGGCAAGACGACGACCGCGGTCGGTCTCGGCGACGCCCTCGGCGCGCTGGGGCAAAGGGCCGCCATTTGCTTGCGCGAGCCGTCGCTGGGACCGTGTTTCGGCATGAAGGGCGGCGCCGCCGGGGGGGGTTATTCCCAGGTCGTGCCGATGGAAGACATCAACCTGCACTTCACCGGCGATTTTCACGCCATCGGGGCGGCCAATAATCTGCTGTCGGCGATGATCGACAACCATGTCCACTGGGACAACGATTTGGGTATCGATCCCCGCCGGGTGACTTGGCGGCGCGCCGTCGATATGAACGACCGCGCCCTGCGCGAGGTGGTCTGCGGACTGGGCGGGGTGACGGGAGGCATTCCCCGCCAGGACGGCTTCGACATCACGGTGGCGTCGGAAATCATGGCGGTGTTGTGCCTGTCGGAAAATCGGGAGGATTTGACCCGCCGCCTGGGCGATATCGTGGTTGCGGAAAACTTTTCCCGCGAGGAGGTCACCGCCCGCGATCTGAAAGCGGACGGCGCGATGAGCGTCCTGCTTAAGGACGCCCTGGAGCCTAACCTGGTGCAGACCCTGGAAGGCACCCCGGCCTTCGTGCACGGCGGCCCGTTCGCCAATATCGCCCACGGCTGCAATTCCCTCATCGCGACGCGCACCGCCCTGAAAACGGCCGATATCGTGGTCACCGAGGCGGGCTTCGGGGCCGACCTCGGGGCCGAGAAATTTTTCAACATCAAGTGCCGCAAGGGCGACCTGCATCCCGACGCGGCGGTCATCGTCGCCACCATCCGGGCGTTGAAGGTGCACGGCGGCGCGGATAAGGCGGCCCTCGCGCGTGAAGACTGCGAAAGCCTGAAGAAAGGCCTCGTCAATCTTTCCCGCCATGTCGAAAACGTGCGCCACTTCGGTGTGCCCCAGGTGGTGGCGATCAACCGTTTCCCCGGCGATACGGACGGCGAGATCGACCTGGTGCGCCAGCACTGCGCCGAACTGGGCGTCGGGGTCAGCGTTTGCACCCACTTTACCGAGGGATCAAAAGGCGCGCTGGACCTCGCCCGTCAGGTCATGGCGGTGATCGCGGAAAAGGACAACACGTTCCGCTTCCTCTATCCCGACGAGATGTCGCTATGGGACAAGGTGCGCACGGTGGCGCAATCGGTGTACGGCGCGCAGGGCATTATCGCCGACAAAAAAATCCGTGGCAAATTTCAGCATCTTCAGGATACCGGCCACGGCAACTTGCCGGTATGCATCGCCAAGACCCCTTACAGTTTTTCCACCGATCCCGATTTAAAGGGCGCGCCCAGTAATCATGTCATGCCGATGCGCGACGTTCGCCTGTCGGCGGGGGCCGGATTCGTCGTCGTCATCTGCGGCGACATCATGACCATGCCCGGTTTGCCGCGCCGTCCGGCGGCGGAAAAAATCCACTTCGACGACGCGGGACGTATCGAGGGCTTGTTTTGATTTTCCTATGAATGGCGTTAGGTCCTGCCCCTAAATATATTTATATTTTGGATATAAAAAATGATTGAATTCAATATGTTGATATTCGTAAAGAAACCCATTCGTTAAAGTAAAATTGACGTGTTACCCTGCGGGAAAGGCAGCCGCGCGGTGATGGCGCGCCGCGCCCTTTTTAGGCGTTGACCCTTAAGGAATTCGGACATGATCAAAACACTCACTCATTTTATCGACGGCGCGATGGTTGACGGCGCCGGCGGACGCTTCGCCGATGTGTTCAACCCGGCGACGGGCGAGGTTTGCGCTCGTGCTCCTTTGGCCTCCGGCGATGAGGTGCGCGGGGCGATCGCCAGCGCCGCCGCCGCGTTGCCCGCGTGGTCGGCGTTGGCCCCCGCCAAGCGCGCCCAAGTGATGTTCGCCTTTCGTGACCTGTTGCGCGCCCATCAAGACGACATCGCCGAATTGATTTCCGCAGAGCACGGCAAAACCGTCGATGACGCCCGCGGCGAAGTGGTGCGCGGGATCGAGGTGGTGGAGTTCGCCTGTGGCGTTCCCCACCTGCTGAAGGGGGAATTCAGCGAAGGCGTCGCCGGCAATGTCGATACCTTCTCGGTGCGCCAGCCGGTGGGGGTCGTGGCCGGGATCACACCGTTCAATTTTCCGGCGATGGTGCCGATGTGGATGTTCCCGGTGGCGCTGGCCTGCGGCAACACGTTTGTCTTGAAACCGTCGGAGCGCGATCCCTCGGCGACGTTGAAAATCGTCGAACTTCTGAACGCGGCCGGACTGCCCAAGGGCGTGCTTAATCTGGTCAACGGCGACAAGGAAGCGGTCGATACCATCCTTCGCGATCCGGGCGTGAAAGCGGTCAGTTTCGTCGGCTCGACCGCGGTCGGCGAATACATCTACAGCGAAGGCTGCGCGCACGGCAAACGGGTGCAGGCGCTGTGCGGGGCGAAAAACCATCTGGTCGTGATGCCCGACGCCGATATGGACCAGACCGTTGACGCCCTGATGGGGGCGGGATACGGCTCGGCGGGCGAACGGTGCATGGCGATTTCCATCGCCGTCGCCGTCGGCGAAGAGACCGCCGATACCCTGGTCGGCCGTTTGGCGGACCGAGTTCGCGCCCTTAAAGTCGGTCCGGCGAGCGATCCCGAGACGCAAATGGGTCCGGTTGTCACCGCTCAGGCCAAGGCGCGTATTGAAGACTATATCCAAAGTGGCGTTGACGCCGGCGCCGAGTTGGTCGTCGATGGCCGCGGGCTTTCGCTGCAGGGCTATGAAAACGGCTATTTTCTGGGCGGAACGCTATTCGATCGGGTCACCGAGGATATGAAAATTTACCGCGAGGAAATTTTCGGCCCCGTTCTCGGGGTGGTGCGGGCGCAGAATTACGAGCAGGCCCTGCATCTGGTCAACGAACACGAATACGGCAACGGGACGGCGATCTTCACCCGTGACGGCGACGCCGCACGCGATTTCGTCAATCGGGTCCAGGTCGGCATGGTCGGGGTCAATGTGCCGATTCCGGTGCCGGTGGCGTATCACAGCTTTGGCGGCTGGAAGCGCTCTCTTTTCGGCGATCACCACATGCACGGCATGGAAGGGGTGCGTTTTTACACCAAGTTGAAGACGACGACGGCGCGTTGGCCCTCGGGGATCAAGGACGGCGCGCAGTTCAGTTTTAAAAGCGGCGCAGAACATTAAAGTTTGGAATGTTTATTCAGATACGCAAGAGCGGACGCGCGGTTAACCGCCGCCCGATGGACCCCGTGCGCATCAACGACGACTGAGGGCGATGCCGATCCCCAGCGCGATAAAGAGCGCCCCGGAGATGCGCTCGTAGATCTTGGATGTTCCGGCACGGGTTTTCTTCGCCACGCTTTTGGCCAGCGCGGCGTACATCGACAGGCCGATAAAGGAGAGGCTCATCATCGTCGCCCCCAGGATCAACAACTGAGGCCATGCGCTGGCGTTGGAATTGAGAAACTGGGGGAACAGGGCGGCGCAAAATAAAATCGCCTTGGGATTGCTCAACGCCACGCCGACGCCCTCGACATAGCGCCGCGCCGGTCCCACGGGCTTGACCGTCGCCGTGATCGGGCGTGGCGTGTTACGCTCCTTGGCGCGGATCATCTTAACGCCGAGATAGATCAGATACGCGCCGCCCGCGATCTTTAACGCCATGAAGGCCATCGCCGATGTTTTCATCAGACCGCCGATCCCCAGCGCCGAGGCCGCGATCATGATCGCAAGCCCGCTGATGTTGCCGACAATCGCGGGCGCGGCCCCCCGGTAACCGTTGCGTGCGCCGAGGTTTAGGGCCATTAACACGGCGGGTCCGGGGAGCGCGACCAAGGCGCTGACCACGGAAACAAAGGCGATCCAAGTCTGCCACGTCATTGAAGGACCTTTAGCAAGAAAGAGCGATCGCGCCTTGTCGGCGCCGGAGCATCGCTTATCATTATGTCAGGGCGCCCCGCAAGGCAAGGCCCGATAGATCGTGAGTTCACGAAGACCCGCACGTTATGGCCAAAGAATAAAGGCGCGCCGTAAGCTTGCTATTTCGAGAGTGAATTTGTTGCATCCGCCATTAGACCCGGGACCCATCAATTTGGCGCGTCTGGCGCGCGATCGCGTGCTTCTTTCCAAGGCGCGCCCACGAGCGTGCGGGTGGGGAAGGGAATGGTAATGGCGTTGGCGTCGAAGCCTTCCTTGATGGCCTTGGTCAAGGCGAATTTAAGCGCCCAGAAATCGTCTTTCGAGGTCCATACGCGGATGACGATGTTGACCGAGCTTTCTCCCAATTCGAATACCGCGACCAGGGGCTCCGGTTCCTTATGAATGCGTTCGTCCCGGGCAATGATGTCTTTGATGACCCCCATGGCCTTGTCGATGTTGTCGCCGTAGGAAACTCCGATCAACAAATCGACACGGCGGGTGGGGTTGGTGGAAAAATTGCTCAGGGCGCTGCCCCATACTTGGCTGTTGGGAAGAATAACGCGGATATTGTCCACGGTGGCCATCATGGTGAAAAACAGATTGAGTTCGTTGACGGTGCCCGACTTGCCCGCGACATCGATGAAATCGCCGACCTTGAAGGGGCGGAAGATCAGCAGCATGACTCCCGCCGCGACATTGCTGAGGGTGCCTTGCAAGGCGAGGCCGACGGCCAAACCCGCGGCGCCCAGGACGGTAAGCAGGCTGGCCGTTTGAACGCCGAACTGGCTGAGAACGGCAAGGGCGGTGAAGGTGATGATCGTGTATTGCACGATCGAGGAAAAAAACGTGACCAGGGTTTCGTCGATCCGCTTGGTCCGGCGCAGGGCCGCCTGGGTGATATGCGCCCCCCTGCGGGCGATCCACAGCCCCAAGATCAGGATGACGATCGCGCCCAGGACGTTCAGCCCGTATTGGGTCATCAGTTGCACGATTTGCTCGATCGCCTTTTGGGCGCCGTTAACGATATATTCCGCCTGACCGTTCATGAATTTTTCCGTTCGTGAATTTCGTAAATAATGTCGTCGCGCCCATGGTGCGTTCGAACCCACGGTGCATTCGAAGCTGGGGTATGGACACCATGAAAGGACCGCTCGTTTATGGCAATAGGATATCTGCCGGGGGCGGAGTCTCGTCCAGGTCCGCGGGCCTAACGAAGCGTGTTAAGCGGCTTGGCGCGACTCCGATATTGCGCCAGGAGGCTCCCTCGACCGTGATTATGGACAAGGCCGCCGTCGGATATTTACGCCGGACCTTTTCGACCTCTTGGGCGTCGGATCCGGGGCCGCACAGGCGGCGCACCAGATTTTCCATTCCCGGGTTATGGGCGATCAGCAGAGCGTTCTCGCAAACGGGCGGTGTTTCGCGCAGCACCTCGATCATGACTTCCGGCGTACTTAGATATAGTCGGTCGTGATAAACGACAGGCGGCGTGCGGTTCCCCTCACCGAAAGTTTCCATAGGGATGGCGTGCAGCCCCGTGACGACGCCGTCCCAGGTCTGGCGCGCCCGTGCGGCGGTCGAACAGTGGACGAATTGCGGTGTCCATCCCCGTGTCGCCATCAGGCGCCCGATCGAGGACGCCGCGCGCCGTCCGCGTGGGCTTAAGGCGCGACCGAAATCGTCGCCGTCATGATGGCGAGTATCGGATTTGGCGTGGCGAAGCAAGTATAGGGTTTTCACGATCGTTCCCGGTTCTTGCGGCCTTTATTTGTCGTTCGGCAATAGTATACTGATTGCGAGAGATCGCCAATAACCAAGAGAACAGCGGTTGGGAGGATCACGTCGTGAGCCGGGATATCACGCGGGCGGACTTTCTTAGGGGAGGGTTCCTTCGCCCCAACCGCAAGGCGCGCCGGACGCAAGGTCCCCGCCCCCCTTGGGCGCTCGATGGCGACGCCTTTGCGGCGCGATGCACCCGGTGTAAAGTTTGCGTGACGGCTTGCCCCGAGGGCATCTTGGTGATGGCGGAAGGGCAAAAAGACCCGGATGTCGCCCGGCGCGACGCGCCTTCGGTCGATTTTCCGCCTTCGGTCGATTTTCTCCGGGGTGCATGCACATTTTGCGCACGCTGCGTCGGTGTTTGCGAACCGAGGGCGTTGTCGCGTTTCAGCGCCGAAACACCGCCCCGGATCCGCGAGCCCTGGCGAATCAAGGCGCAGATATCGAATCGCTGTCTGGCGATGCGTGGGACCACGTGCCGGGTTTGCGCCGACCCGTGCCCGACCCGCGCGATCACCTTCAAATCTCACACCGCAGGACACGTTTTTCCGGAAATTGACACTTGTCAATGCACGGGATGCGGGGCCTGCTACGCTCCATGTCCAGTGAACGCGATCTCGATTTCATAACGCGTTATTCAATTCTCGAAATTGAAACCCGTGAGAGAGGTTTGCGTGCGGAGTGGGAGGAACGCTCCGCGGCTGGGCAATGGGGAGCCGAACCATGAGTGTCTCGGGATTGGTTGTCTTTACACACCTCGACGGGGCCGCGATCGTGGCCGACGCGTTGCGCGCCATCGACGGCGTCGAGGTTCATTCTCCAGGCGAGGGCGGGCGCATCGTCGTGACCGTGGATCAGCCTGATGACGGGCGCGCCGTTCAGGCCATGAACAGTATTCGGGATGTGGAGGGTGTGATCTCCACATCCCTTATTTATTGCCACTTCGATAATTTTCAGGGCGATCAGGAGGACAGTCGATGAGTGTTTCAAGGCGTGATTTCATCAAGGCCAACGCGGCGGCTGCGGCTGCGGCTGCGGCGGGCGTTAGCCTTCCGGTCACCACTCTGGCCCAGGTGGGCAAAGAAAACGATATCCGCTGGGACAAGGGGGTTTGTCGGTTTTGCGGCACCGGGTGCGGTGTCTTGATCGGCACCAAGGACGGCAAGATCGTCGCCACCCAGGGCGACCCCGAGGCCCCGGTGAACAAGGGCCTGAACTGCATCAAGGGATATTTCCTGTCCAAGATCATGTACGGGAAAGACCGCCTGACCAAGCCCCTGCTGCGCAAGAAAAACGGGAAATTCGACAAAAACGGTGCGTTTGCCGAAGTGTCGTGGGACGAAGCCTTCGACGTCATGGCCGAAAAATGGAAAGAGGCCCTGAAGAAAAAAGGCCCGACCTCGGTCGGCATGTTCGGATCGGGCCAGTGGACGATCTGGGAAGGCTATGCCGCCTCCAAGCTGATCAAGGCCGGATTCCGTTCCAACAACCTCGACCCCAACGCGCGCCACTGCATGGCCTCGGCGGTCGGCGCGTTTATGCGCGCCTTCGGCATCGACGAGCCGATGGGCTGCTACGACGATCTGGAGCACGCCGACGCGTTCGTCCTGTGGGGAGCGAACATGGCCGAGATGCATCCCATTTTGTGGTCGCGCCTGACCGACACGCGCCTGACCAAACCCGGCTGCGAAGTTCACGTGCTGTCCACTTTCGAGCATCGCTGCTTCGAATTGGCCGACAATCCCATCGTTTTCACGCCGCAGACCGACTTGGCGATCCTCAATTACATCGCCAACTACATCATCCAGCATAAGGCCTACAATCAGGAATTCATCGACAACCATACCCACTTCACGAAGACCCCAACCGACATCGGTTATGGCCTGCGCCCGGATAATCCCCTGGAAAAGAAGGCGAAAAATCCGGGAAAGGGAGCATTGACAAAAATTTCCTTCGACGACTACGCCCGGTCCGTTTCCGAATACACCCTGGAAAAGGTCAGCGCCCTGTCCGGGGTGCCGGCGGAAAATTTGGAACGACTGGCCAAGTTGTACGCCGATCCCAACAAGAAGATCACCTCGTACTGGACCATGGGGTTCAACCAACACACCCGGGGGGTGTGGGTGAACGGGCTGATTTATAACGTGCATCTGCTGATGGGGAAAATTTCCGAACCGGGCAACGGCCCGTTCTCGTTGACCGGCCAACCCTCGGCGTGCGGAACCGCGCGCGAGGTCGGCACCTTCGCTCATCGCTTGCCCGCCGATTTGGTGGTGATGAACAAAAAACACCGCGACGCGGCGGAGCGCATTTGGAAGCTGCCCGAAGGCACGATCAATCCCAAGCCGGGGTACCATGCGGTGCTGCAAAACCGGATGCTGAAAGACGGCAAGCTCAACGCCTATTGGGTGATGTGCAACAACAATATGCAGGCCGGGGCGAATATGAACGAGGAAACGTTCCCCGGCTATCGCAACCCCGAAAACTTCATCATCGTGTCCGACCCCTATCCGACGGTCACTGCGCTGGCCGGCGATTTAATTTTACCGACCGCGATGTGGATGGAAAAAGAGGGGGCTTACGGCAACGCCGAAAGACGCACCCAATTCTGGCGTCAGCAGGTCAAGCCGGCCCCGGGGGTGAAGTCCGATTTATGGCAACTGATGGAATTTTCCAAACGCTTTAAGGTCGAGGAAGTCTGGCCCGAGGATTTGGTCGCGAAAAAACCGCAATACCGGGGCAAGACCTTGTACGACGTCTTGTTCCAGAACGGCCAGGTCGATGCCTTCCCGCTGTCGCAGACCTACGCCGGGTTCGATAACGACGAGTCCCACGATTTCGGCTACTATGTACAGAAGGGCCTGTTCGAGGAATATCGCAAATTCCAATATGACGGCCCCAAGATCGGCCACGAGCAGGCGCCGTTCGATATGTACCACAAAGCGCGCGGTTTGCGTTGGCCGGTAATCGACGGTAAGGAAACCCTATGGCGGTTCCGCGAGGGGTACGATCCCCACGTGGCGAAGGGCAAGGGGATCGATTTTTACGGCAAGCCGGACGGGCGGGCGAACATCATCTTCGCGCCTTACGAGCCGCCCGCCGAAAGCCCGGACAAGGATTACGACCTGTGGTTGAGTACCGGGCGTGTCCTCGAACATTGGCATTCGGGGTCGATGACCCGGCGGGTCCCCGAACTGTACCGCGCCTTCCCCAACGCCCAGGTTTTCATGCATCCGGACGACGCCAAGGCGCGTGGGTTGCGCCGGGGTCAGGAAGTGATGGTCCGAACCCGTCGCGGCGAGATGAAATCGCGCGTCGAAACCCGGGGACGCAATCGCCCACCGCGGGGACTGGTGTTCATTCCCTGGTTCGACGCCAGTCAGCTTGTCAATAAATTAACATTGGACGCCACCGATCCGCTTTCCAAGGAAACGGATTACAAAAAGTGCGCCTGCCGGGTTGAAAAGGCGTAATTGGCGAAGGTGAACGGTCGTGGATACCCCCTCCGCACGAACCCCGTCTCCTCCACCCGCGCCTCCACCGGTGCGCGGGCAGGGCGCGCGGCGTCGGTTTCTGGTGAAAATCGCCAGGGCCGCCGCCGGCGCCGGGGTGTTCGCGCTGGCGCTGGATCTGTTCAGCCGTGACGCCCACGGCCTCCCCGCCGTGGCCCTGCGTCCGCCGGGGGCGGGCGACGAAGGGGCGTTTCTCGCCGCCTGCGTGCGCTGCGGCCTGTGCGTGCGCGATTGCCCGTACCCGACCCTGGGGCTGGCCCGTTTTGGCGAGGAAGTCCCCGTCGGCACGCCTTATTTCATCGCCCGGCGCGCGCCGTGCGAAATGTGCGAGGACATTCCCTGCGTCAAGGCTTGCCCGACGGCGGCGCTCGACCCTGAATTAACGCACATCGACGCCGCGCGGATGGGACTCGCGGTGCTGACCGATCACGAAACCTGCCTGAATTTCCAGGGCTTGCGCTGCGACGTCTGTTTTCGGGTCTGTCCCTTGATGGACAAGGCGATCACCTTGGAGATGTTGCACAATCCGCGCACCGGTAAACACGCCATGTTCATCCCCACCGTTCATAGCGAGGCCTGTACCGGATGCGGCAAATGCGAGCGCGCTTGCGTGTTGGAGCGCGCCGCGATCCGCGTCTTGCCGCGCCATTTGGTGAAGGGCGAGATCGGCGATCATTACCGCCTCGGATGGGTCGAGGAAAAACGCCATGGCGGCCCTCTGGTGCCCGGCCTGATCGACCTTCCCGACCGTATGCCCGCGTCACCCTCGCCGGGAGGACGGCCATGACCGCGATACGCGCACGTGGGCAATACGATGCCCCGCCGCCCCGCCGCCGCCCCTGGTTGCGTCGGCACAAATGGTTGTTGTTGCGACGGGCGTCGCAGTTTGGCGTCATCGCGCTGTTTTTGGCCGGCCCGATGTATGGGGTGTGGATCGTCAAGGGATCGTTGATCTCGAGCAAAACCATGGGCGTCCTGCCCCTCAGCGATCCGTACGTCGCCTTGCAATCGCTCGCCGCGGGCCACCTTCTGGCGAGCACTACCCTGATTGGGGCGGCGATTGTTTTGGGATTTTACATGCTTGTCGGCGGGCGGGCCTACTGCGCCTTCGTCTGCCCGATGAACATTGTTACCGACGCCGCGCGCTGGCTGTCCAAACGGTTGCAACTACCAAAGGGATGGACGCCCCCCGCCGAAACGCGTTTTTGGCTTTTGGGGGCGACACTGCTCGCCGCCGTCTTCGCCGCCCTGCCGGCGTGGGAACTGATCAACCCGGTGACGGTTCTTAGCCGTAGTCTGCTGTTCGGCTTCGGTTACGCCTGGACGGTGGTTTTTGCAATTTTCGTTTTCGATTTTCTAATCTCAAGACGTGGTTGGTGCGGTCGCCTATGCCCGATGGGTGCGTTTTATGGCGTGCTTGGCGCGGGCGCGTTGCTGCGCGTCGCCGCAAAAGAACGGGAACGGTGCGACGATTGTATGGATTGCTTTGCCGTTTGTCCCGAGCCGCAGGTTATCGCGCCGGCGTTGCGCGGCACGCAAAAGGACGCTTCAAGACGGATCCTTTCCGGTGTTTGCACCAACTGCGGGCGTTGCATCGATGTTTGCGAAAAAGAAGTTTTCGCTTTTTCATGGCGTCTTGCCGCCGTGCGCCCGACAGGACCCGGCGTCTTCAACACGAGGGAAGGGGCGCGTGAGGCGGGATATTCCCATGTCGAGACAACGGAAGGACGAAAGCCATGATGAACCGATTTTTGGAAGGGAGATGGGTCATGAGAATGATGCTTAAGGCCGCGGTGATTGTCGGCGGCGGCGTGTTTGGCGTTCTTGCCATTGCGAGCGACGGCGTCGCGCAAGATCCGGGCGTTCAGTCCTTGCGCGGTCCGGTGGGGATCGAGGATACCGCGCCGGCCGAGGATTTGAAGCAACAAAACGTCGATGCGCGATTCCAAAGAGCGTATCGCCAGCAACCACCGTTGATCCCACACAAGATCGACAACTATCAAATCAATCTGAAGGTCAATCAATGCCTGCGTTGCCATGATTGGCCTTATAACGCCCAGGAGGGCGCCCCCAAGGTCAGTGAAACCCATTACCACGATCGCAACGGGGTCGCCCTGGACAAGGTCAGCCGCGCCCGGTGGTTCTGCACCCAGTGCCATGTTCCCCAGGAACGCGCGCGCGCCTTGGTCGGCAACACGTTCCATTCCGCGTTCGATACCAAATGAAAGATCGTTTCGCCGCGCGTGGGCGCGGCTCCGGTGAAGGGGATCAGCGATGAACGACGAAAAATCGGAGAACTTGAAAAAAGAAGGCGGATGGTTTCGCCGGTCGTGGAGGGCGCTGCGCCGGCCGAGCGCGCGCTACACGCTGGGGGGAATACTGGTTGTCGGGTTCATTTCCGGAATTGTCTTTTGGGGCGGTTTCAACTGGTCCATGGAATTGACCAATAGCGAGGCTTTTTGCGTCTCGTGTCACGAAATGAAAGATAACGTCTACCAGGAATACCGTAGGACGATCCACTACTCCAACCGAACCGGCGTGCGCGCGACGTGCCCCGATTGCCATGTTCCAAAGACCTGGATACATAAGGTGGCGCGAAAAATCCGCGCCTCCAATGAATTGTTTCATCACATTTTAGGCACCGTGGATACGCGGGAAAAATTCGAGGCCAAACGCTTGGAATTGGCGACCAATGTGTGGCGCACCATGAAGGCGACAAATTCGCGCGAATGCCGCAACTGCCACAACATGGCCTATATGGATTTCACGACCCAGGAAAAACGTTCGCGCACCCGTCATCAACAGGCGCTCGACGAAGGCAAAACGTGCATCGATTGTCACAAGGGGATCGCCCACCAATTGCCCGCGGGAGCGTTTAAGGCCGAGCGAACACTCAATGGAGGCGGGCAATAATTTCCGTTATGGCGAAATTCTCACGGATATGGCGGAAGGGCGCCCCAAGGTTTTCACCGTGACGCCGGGCGCGCTGTGCTCAATGGGGGGCGTCTCGTTCCGTCCTATGCCCGTCACGAGACGGCGCGTCGCGCTCTTTGGGATGGATTCGTGAAGCCGGGGCGTTGTTAGAGTATCTGCCACAAGGAGGATGCCATGACAGCCCGAGTCCGTGCGTGGATGAAAAAACCCAAAAAACGGAACGCGCATTGCGTGTGTTGGGGGATTGTCCTCGTCGCCATCGGGGCAATTTCCCTCGGGGTTTTTCGGGCCGCTCCGTCCGCCGCCGCGGATGTTGCCGTGGGCGTGGTGCGTGAGGTGCGGCTTGATGTTTTCGGCACGCCGCCCCTACGCCGCAAGGTCGCGATGGTTCCCGATGATCAGGTCTATCGGGGCGAAGTCTTGGAAACCGGCGCGCGCGCATTCTTGCGGGTGCTGCTGAAGGATGATACCCACTTGACGTTAGGGGCGAACTCGGCGTTGGTCGTCGATGATCTGGTCTTCGATCCGGTGCGCAAGGGTGGCCGTCTCACCTTGAATTTATTCGAGGGGGCTTTTCATTATGTGTCGGGAAAACTTCCCAAGCAGGCAATCCGCATTGAAACATCCAGCGCCACCATCGGTATTCGTGGCACTGAATTGATTATTCGCGTCGCCCGCAATGGCGCGACGACCGTGGGTGTCATCCACGGTCGGGCGTTTATCCGTTCGCGTGAAAGTGGCGCCGTTCAGGAGTTGAAAACGGGAACTTCCTCCACCGTCTCGGCGGGGGGCTTTGAAGGCCGTCCGCTAAAGGGGATCGAACTGACCAATGACGAGGGGGTCGATGGCTACGTTTCCGGGGTCGCCCATTGGCGTGAGGAACAAAAACAGCCCTTGGACGGCCTTGAGGGCGACCGGCTTGGAGACGTCCAGGAGGCGGTCCACGATGAGGGCGTGCACGCAGAAGGCGATGGCGCCGGCGGCTCGGATTTGTTGGGTGCGCGCCAGGAAGGCGATCGTGGGGAACTTTCCGGCGCAGAGACCCGGATCGACAGGGCGGACCTCCAAGAAGGCGATCGTGCGTCTTCCGAACAGGGAATGGGCGGCGGGGATGTCTCCGGCGGCGAAGGCGATCAGGGCGGCGGCGATCGGAGCCCGGAACGCGATTCGGCGCAGAGCCGGGAAAGCGCCCACGATACGGGGGGCGGATCGGATGGAACGTCATCAAACGATCACGGGGAACGCGATTGAGCCGTCCTTCCGGCGGGTGCGCGGCTTTCCGTGTGGCGTAAAAAAAAACCTCTCGCCGGGGGGAGGCGTGAGGTAGTTCGGAGGGGTAGGGGGGAACCCCAAAAGTCCGACTTATAAGGTCGGTTATAACGTGGGTTAATCGTCAATTAGGCGGCCATGTGGCGCTTTTTTGCGTCTCGGGCGGCGCGGGCCTCCTCGGGATTGTAGGCTTTCCCGGACCACATCATTTCATAGGCGACCTCTTCGTTACCGTTTTCGCACAACTCAAGAACCTCATTGAACAACGGTTGAAAGGTTTCGCTTTGGTGCGACTTTTCGTGCTCCTCGAAGGAACTCCAAAAAGTCACAATCAGGGCTTCGCGGTCCTTCAACGGGCTTTCGACGGCTTTTCCTATCGTGCTGCCTTCGTTGGAAATAACGCCACTGTTCAGCATCACAAAACCGCCGTGAAAACCGGTCTCGGAGTGATATGTCTTCACGTTTTCGCACAAAAGCGCGACGCGTTCTTGAAGATCGTCAACGTCGAACTCGGGCTTTAAAATGACGCGGTTCACGGTGACAATGCCCTCAGCGGGGAAATTGGGAATAAAACCGCTCATCGGTATTCTCCTTATTCTACATTCCTGAGCGCACGACGACCCAGCGTCTTCGGGTGTTCATGCGTAAACTCTAATGTTTGCTATGTACAATATGGTATACCTTAGTAAAATAGTCAAGATATAGGACGTAAAAAATGTCCGCGGGAATTTTTCACCCCGCGGACACGCCGTTGAAATAACCTATGCAAGCAGGGTGGCGATAATCTTGATCATGATCGCCGCGCCGATTCCGGCGACCCACATCGCGGGGGTCGGGCCGCTTGTAAAAACGCGGCTTTGCGCCTTCACTCGGGACTGATCGCCTCGCTGAGGATAAACGGGAGTGTGACGGGACATGGGGCGCCCTTTCTTTGTTGTTGCTTTTAAGGTGTAGGTTTTTTCATGTTGAGCGAGAAGATCGCCCTATTCGACGGAACGCATCATCGCCTGGTATGCCAGCGCCGCCTGCTCGACCGTTATTCCGGCGTTTTTGGCCGTGGACAAAAGCATTTGTTCGGTAGGCACATCGGGCATCAGAACCAAGCCGGAACGTCCAAGGGAATCCAAAAGCGCGAGCGACTTAAACAGGGCGCCGCCCCGGGTTTGAATGGCTGTATCCCAGTGATTGTCGTTATTGGCGGGGTAGTGTGCGGTGGCCATGATTGGCTCCTTTTTGTTATACAGGTGTTATTTTTTTTGCAAGCAATGAGCGTGCCACACCCTGGTTTTTATCATCTTTGTTTGTATGTGGGTCTTTCGACGGGGTTTTCAAAAAAAAAGCGCTTATTTTATGAAAGGTTGTCTGAAATTCCTTTTTTGAACCCCAAGGCAATCCCCCTTCATGGCCTCGGCGCCCGCTTTGGTGTACAATCATATGCATTTTGCAAAGCATTTTTCCGATAGCGCCTTTTGCGAAATGCGCATGACCTTTTAAGGTGGCTGTTCTTCGCAGCCGTGAACTGATAGATTTCGCGGATGGCTCAAGAATATATTTTTCATATTTGCCGACGGGATGAGTGGACGCAGGCGAGAGCGCAAGGCGTTTATGGTGGGTCCAGTCAGGATCGCGAGGATGGCTTCATTCATTTTTCGACGGCGTCCCAGGTCCAACAAAGCGCCGCCAAGCATCGGGCGGGACAAAGGGGACTTGTCCTCTTGACGGTGGACCCGGGCGCTTTGGGGGATGCCTTGCGCTGGGAGCTTTCCAGGGATAACCGTTTGTTCCCCCACTTATACGGTGCGTTAGCGCCGTCGGCGGTGATGCGCACCGATGATCTTCCCCTGGATGAAAACAGCGGACAGCATGTCTTTCCGACAAGCTTTTCGGCGCCGCACGTGTAAGGGGGAAGACCGCCACCATGGATTTTTATAAACTCGTGTGGCCCTTGATTCGCCCGATGGATCCCGAACGCGCGCACGCCTTGGCGTTGCGCGCACTGGAAACGGGGATGATCGGAGGTCCCGCGCCCTATGTGGATGAGATCTTGCATCAACGGCTTTGGGGCATGGACTTTCCCAATCCCATTGGTCTCGCCGCCGGGTTCGATAAGAACGCCAAGGTTTATCGGGAAATGCTGAAACTGGGTTTTGGCTTTGTCGAGGTCGGCTCGGTCACGCCGCTGGCCCAGTCGGGCAATCCGAGACCGCGTCTGTTCCGCCTGGAAAGCGACCGCGCGGTGATCAACCGGATGGGGTTTAACAATGAAGGCATGGAGGCCGTCGCCGCGCGCCTCGAAGGACGCACGCGCGCCCGAGACGGTGGGGGTATCGTCGGCGTCAACTTGGGTAAAAATAAAAGCACGGTCAACGCGCTTAATGATTACGTGCTAGGGACGCGTCGCTTCACGCCCCTGGCCGATTATCTGGTGGTTAACGTTTCCTCGCCCAATACGCCGGGCCTGCGCGCCCTGCAGGGGCGCGGCGAATTGCTGCGCCTGCTTGGCGCGGTGATGGAAAACCGCGCCGAGGTCGGCGGCGACGCCCCGCCGCCCCTGTTGTTGAAAATCGCCCCCGATCTGACCGACGAGGACAAGGCCGACATCGCCGCCGTCGCCCTGGAAACCGGGATCGACGGCCTGATCGTCTCCAACACCACGATTTGCCGACCATCCAGCCTGACCGACCCGCAGAAACGCGAAACCGGGGGTCTTTCCGGGCGGCCTTTGTTTGCGGAATCGACCCGCGTTCTGGGTGAAATGTACCGTCTGACCGACGGCAAACTGCCGTTGATCGGTGTCGGTGGGGTCGAGGACGGGGGTGGGGCCTACGCCAAGATCCGCGCCGGTGCGTCGTTGGTCCAGCTCTATAGCGCGATGGTTTACGAAGGCCCGTTGCTGGCGAATAAGCTCAACCGCAACCTCGCCGCCTGCTTGCGCCGCGACGGTTTTGAGAGCATCCAAGCCGCCATCGGAGCGGATCATCGCTAAGGAGACCTCGCGGAAAGACGTCGCGGAAAGACGTTAGGGCCGCTTTTTCTTGTGTTCCATGCCGGGCTGATTTTTCCGTCCATATAGCTTTGCATGTGGATCGGCCCCACCGACGAGTGACACACCGCCGGAAGGAATATACCGCCTGCGCCTGCGCGCATGCGCCCCGGCGCGGATTGCGCCGCCTTGGAGCGGTGAAATTGTTTCCCCCTGGGCGGGGAGGTGGCAAAAATTCACCTCGTGCGCGTCAGGCGCAAAGTTTCTCCAACGTCCTCACGGCATTGTCGAGTTCACGGGCGAGCGGGTCGTCGCCCCGCGCCATGAAGGCCTTGGCGAGGCCGCGATAGTACCAAAGTTGCTCTTCTTTTCCGGCGTTAAAGCGTTTCCACAGGGCCTCGCCATGCCGGCGGTAATCTCTGTCGATGGTGTGGATATTGTGCAGTTTGTCGGCCAGAGATACCAGGCGCGCCGAGGGTGATTTGCGCGCGATGGTGTCGATGTAGGCCTGTTTGCGCTCCCGCCATGGCGGTTTGGGGGTCACATCGGTATCCGAACAGGACGCCACGATGTCGGCGACGTCGTCGCCGAAACGTTCGCGTATCCGCACGAGGACGGGCGCGCCGCCCTGATCCTCCACGGCATCGTGGAGGAGGGCGGCGATGGCCTCGTTTTCGTCACCGCCATTTTCCAGGACAATCGCGGCGACGGCCATCAGGTGAGACAGATAGGGAATGTCGGTGCCCTTGCGTTTCTGATCGCCATGAAGTCGCGCGGCCATGGATAGGGCATCTTCGAATTTTTCAGTGAGTTCCATTATTTTCTGCACTCCCTTCATATTCGGTTGCAACGACTTCGGGGTGGGCGGTGGCCACGCAAGCCGCCGACAGGGCGGGGCGGGGCTATGGATAGGGACCGTCATCTTTTAATAGGTTCCGACCCCAAAGGCCATCGCCAACGACAGTACCAAGAATGCCGTCACGAACACACCAATAAGAGCGAGGAGGTCAAGGAGCGCTCTGGCTATTTTGAGGCTATTTTGACGCCCCTCAGCGCAGCAGCAGCACGGGGACCTGGGCGTCGCGAATGACGGCGGTGGTGGTGCTGCCGACGAAAAAGCGGCGCACAACGGAATGGCCGTAAGCGCCCATGATCAGCATGTCGATGTCGTGCCGGGCGCGATAATCGCACAGCGTCTGTTCGACCTCGCCGGGGATCAGGGCGGTGGGCGTGTCGAAGCCCGCCGCTTGCAATGTCGCTCGCGCCCAATCCAGGTGTTCGCGGTTGGCCGCGTTATCGTCGCCGACCATGACCACGTGGCAAGGCAGGCCGCGCAGCAGGGGGCTGGCGGCGACGGTTTCGATCCCCTTGCGGGTGGCGGAACTGCGGTCGAAGGCCAACATCACCCGGCGCGGCGTCTTGAACACGGCGGGAGTAATCAGCGTCGGGCGATGCTGGGTGCGCACCACGTTCTCCAGGCGGCTGCCGATGTGATCGCCCAGGTGTTCGTCATGCTTGCCCAGCACCAAAAGGCGAATGTCGTCGGCGATATCGGCCAGGGTCTCCAGTAGACTGCCATGGCGCTGCCGACTGGTGGGGGCGGGGACGCCGTCGGCGATCGCGCGTTCGCGGGCCGCTTTCAGCATGTTTTTGCCTTGCTCCAGGGCGATCTTGCCGCGTTTTTCGTCCAGGGCGGCCAGTTCGTGCAAAAGGGTCTCGCGGCTGCCCAGGCCGATGTTGCCGCTCAGGTCGCTGGCGGCGGGGTACAGGGCTTTTTCCAACACGTGCAAAAATTGCAACGGCGCGTCCAGACGCAGGCTGGCCCAGGCGGCGTAATCGCACACGGCGGTCGATACGTTGGTGCCGTCGATACAGGCGATGACTTGGCTCATCATTATGTTCCTTAACGTCGGATCGAAGTTTTAGTGCCCCATCAATTTATCTATGGCGTCGGGCTTGTCGTGAACGGCGAAGCGATCGACGATGGTGGCGCTCGCCGCGTTCATGCCCAGAAGTTCGACCACGGTCCCCTCGCGGCGAAACTTCAAGACCACCTTGTCCAGCGCCGAGACGGCGGTGATGTCCCAAAAATGCGCGTTGCACAGGTCGATGACAACCTTGTCCAGCGCCTCCTTGAAATCGAAAAACTCGATGAACTTGTCGGCCGAGGCGAAAAATACCTGGCCGACCACGCGATAGGTGCGCACCGCGCCGTCGTCGCTTAGTTCCGAGGAAACGTACTTAAACCGGGCGACCTTGTTGGCGAAGAACAGCGCCGCCAGCAGCACGCCGACGAAAACGCCGTACGCCAGATTGTGCGTGGCGACGACGACGACGACCGTGGCGATCATCACGATGTTGGTGCCCAGGGGGTGTTTCTTTAGATTGCGCAGGGACTCCCAACTGAACGTGCCGATCGACACCATGATCATCACGGCGACCAGCGCCGCCATCGGAATGCGCGCCACCCAACGGTCCAAAAAGACCACCATGATCAACAGGAATATCCCCGCCGCCAGGGTGGAAAGGCGCGCCCGCCCGCCCGATTTGACGTTGATCACCGACTGGCCGATCATCGCGCACCCGGCCATGCCGCCCAGAAATCCAGTGGCGATGTTGGCCGCGCCCTGGCCCTTGCACTCGCGGTTTTTATCGCTTGGGGTGTCGGTCAGGTCGTCGACGATGGTCGCCGTCATCAAGGATTCCAAAAGACCCACCGCCGCCAGCGATATGGCGTAAGGGAAGATGATCGTCAGGGTCTCGAAATTCAGCGGCACCGCGGGCCATAGGAAGAACGGCAGGGTGTCGGGCAGCTTGCCCATGTCCCCCACGGTAGGAATGTGCAGACCCAGTCCTAAGGAAATCGCGGTGAGGGCGATAATCGTCACCAGCGGCGAGGGGATCGCCCGGGTAATGTAGGGAAACAGGTAAATGATCCCAAGCCCGCCCGCGGTCATGGCGTAAACGTGCCAAGTCACGCCGGTCAATTGCGGCAATTGGGCCATGAAAATCAAGATCGCCAGGGCGTTGACGAAGCCGGTGACCACCGACCGCGAGACGAAACGCATCAACGATCCCAGCCTCAAATACCCGGCGCCGATCTGCAACACGCCGGTCAGCACGGTGGCCGCCAGAAGATATTGCAGGCCGTGGTCGCGCACCAGGGTCACCATCAACAGCGCCATCGACCCGGTGGCGGCGGAAATCATCCCTGGCCGTCCCCCTAAAAAAGCCGTGACCACGGCGATGCAAAACGATGCGTATAGTCCGATTTTGGGATCGACCCCGGCGATGATGGAAAACGCGATCGCCTCGGGGATCAGCGCCAGCGCGACAACGATCCCGGCCAAAAGATCGCCGCGAATGTTGCCGAACCAGTCGCGCTTTAAAGAAGAGAGCATGCATTTTCCAGAACGAGGGCGCGCCAAAACGCCGCGCGAAACGAGGCGACGGCGAACAAAGGCGCAGATGTAGCCGATATCGCGCCCGAGGTCACCCTATTCCTTGGAACGAACACCAAAACGACGCCTTCAGTTTCAGATGAATAGGTCCTGACCCTAGGGCGCGCCATCTAAGATGCGCCGCCATTCTCCCGCGCTCGCGGTGTAACGCCGATGCTCGTCTGCGTGCTTTGGGGTTTCGGAGGTTAATTTGGCGAAAGACGCCATTACCGGAAGTTGTTTGGCGGCCAGCGCATAAATATCGACGTAGGCTAGGCGCGGAACCAAGGTCGAGAAGCTCAGGATCATGCATCCCCCGTGGGGACGTTGCGCGAGCTTTGTCAAATCCAAACGTAAGCTGGGAATGCTGTCGAGCATCAATTCGGCAAACGGCTTGAGTACATCCGCATCGGCCATGAGTTGCTTGCGTTCAAGCTCGAACGCTTCGCGCGTTACGATTTTTTTGTCGCGATAAACCACGGGAGCGGTGCTTGTGGTGTTACAAGCCCAGTCGGCCTTGGGGATGAGTAGATCGTCCTGGTCGTTCTCCGCGCGGCCGCCCGAAAGCGGCATGGCGCGACATCGCCGAGGTTTGGCGTCATGAACGGCGCACAGGCCATCCTTGCGCAACGCGGGGCACGGCATGTCCGGGGGCACATAGGATATCGGCTCGATCCGGACGGCGGCGCGTTTGCGGTTCTTGAGCTTGATGGTTAGGCCCAATTCGACCGCTAGGTCATAGGATTTTCCACCTTGACGCACGGGAGTCCACTGTAAAAACAAAGGAAAGCGGTCGGCGTGGCCCAGCGCGTCATCGATCGATAAGGGAAGCCATCCATAACAACACTTTCCGCAAGCCGTGCATTCGAAACGGCGCTCCATGATCAACCTTTACCTTTGCGTATTATGCGCCACAGCACTTCTTGTATTTTTTCCCCGAGCCGCAGGGGCAGGGGGCGTTACGCCCGACTTTTTCGATCCTTCGCGGTTCGATTTGAGGGTTGATCTTGCCATCGACGTAAACCCACACACCATTTTCGCGGCGGAAGTTGGAGCGTTCGCGGTGCATGTTCAAAACGCCGTCCTGCATGAACCGCGCCCCGAATGTGACAACGCCCTCATCGTCGCCGGCGCCTCCTTCCACCGTTTCCATGATTTCCAGCCCGACCCATTGCATCGTTTCGGCCTGCGCCTGCGCGGCCGATTTGTTGTAGGTCTTTTTAACTTCGGCGGCGTGGGTGTTGGCGACGAAATCGAAATCGCCCACGACGTGCGCGGTGTACCGGGCGCGCATCATCGCTTCGGCCGTTTCGGCCTTTGTGCGCCCGTCCAGGATTGCGCCGCAACAGTCCCTCATGAGGATCCCGGAGCCGCAAGGGCATTTTGTCGTGGTCATCGCAACAGTCTCTTTCGGTTATGGGCGAACGGGTCGCGCCCCAATTTAGCCTCTCACGTGATATCAAACCAGTCGCTTTAGCGCTTGGGTGCAGAGAAGAGGGGCGTTGAGCGAGGTCGCGCCCCCATCGGGCGCAAAAGCTTCGAGCACCCGGTTACGGTAATACTCCCCGAAATTAGATGTGATGGATTCAATTGGTCGATGCAACATACTCTGAACGCCTTATAGATAATGAGGATTACGGTATATGCAAAAGCCACCCCCTATGAACGATCAAAAGAAGGCGGTTATTTGGGATGAATGGGAAAATGGGATTCCCATGATTCAGATTGCCCGAGCCATTGAAAAACCTCCAGCAACGGTATTCTCATATTTACGCTACCACGGCGGGATCCAGCTTCGTCATCGAATACGATCCACGAGGTCTTTATCTTTGGGCGAGCGCGAAGAAATATCGAGAGGCGTGGTGACGGGTCAAAGTATTCGATCGATTGCCAGCTTTCTGGGTCGAAGTGCCTCTACTGTCTGCCGGGAGATCAAGAAGAATGGAGGACGCCTTCGATATAGAGCCGCAGATGCCGATAAGGCCGCTTGGCAACGATCTAAACGGCCAAAGCCATGCCTTCTTGCTAAAAACATCCTCTTAAAAGGACTGGTTACGCGTAAAGTGTCTGAAAATTGGTCACCTGAACAAATATCGGGTTGGCTAAAACTGACATATCCAGACGATGAAAGTTTACGCGTGTCCCCCGAAACAATTTACAAAAGTTTGTTTATACAAACGCGTGGTTTATTTCGAAAGGAAATGCGAAACCACCTGAGAACCAAACGCAAGTTCAGGCATTCTAAAAACCATAAAGTGGCCTCCAGGGGAGCGATTGTTGGCGGTGTTTCGATCAGTGAACGACCGGCCTTAATCGAAGATCGGGCCGTTCCTGGGCATTGGGAAGGCGATCTCATCTGCGGTTCAAAGAACAGTTACATTGCGACGGTTGTGGAACGCCAATCGAGGTTTACAGTCTTGGTGAAAGTCGATGGAAAAGACACGGAGACCGTTGTGACCGCGTTATCGAAGCAAATGAAAAAACTACCGAACCTTTTGAGGCAAAGTCTAACTTGGGATCGGGGCACAGAATTAGCCGCACACCGAAAGTTCTCAATGGCAACGAACATGGACGTATATTTTTGTGATCCAAGCAGCCCTTGGCAGCGAGGAACAAACGAGAATACGAATGGATTGCTGCGGCAATATTTTCCCAAGGGACATTGCTTGTCAGGATATTCACAGCGCGACCTCAATAGAGTTGCTGAAAAACTTAACAGTCGCCCAAGAAAAACATTGGACTTCGAAACGCCAGCTCATAGACTCGACACGGTGTTGCTGTGACCAATTGAATCCATCGCCCCTAAAAAGGGGAGTATTACCATTTGGGCCCTGATGGGCTTGGAATCGAAATATATTTACCGGGTATCCAAAATTAATGTGAGGTGTGTTTCGAGAGTGGGTATTATCCCCACTCTGCCCACCCCAATTCACACAAAACAGTGCCAACACATTGCGTGGCAAACTCAGCATCCTGTTCGCGGACTACTCTTAAATCACGTTTCATCTTTTCTGAGGGTTTGGCGCGAGCATGGAGGCGCCGAACAATATCGGCTGAACTGATCGCAATGACCTTCTCCGGGTATTTGTCTTTGAGGACCGTGATCATTTTTCCAAGATCCTGAGCTTTTTCCGGCGAAGTGTTGAAGAAAGCCAGCAGAATTTGACTGATCGCATCCCTTGCTCGGTCGATCACGGATATCGGAGAGGATCTGTGTACTTCATCCACAAACCCTTCCAGAGATTCCAGAACCGCATTCCGGTGTGAATCTGGGATTTTCTCTTTGTCGAGGTCTGGTAAGACACCCAGGCCCCGTCGTGCTTTCAAAGTGACCAGGTCTTCGCAGGTAGACGTGGCCTCGATATTGATAATCGTCCAGATTGTGAAGCGATCTCCAAATCCCAGACAGACAATCGGTTGCTCGTCTTTTTCATGGAAGTATTTGTGGTAAATCGGGTTGCCTTCGTATGTCAGCAGACTCTCTGGAAATGTTTTGAGTCCTGACCCAATCATATCAGTGACGTGCCACTCTCGGGGTTGAGGGCCTACGTTTTCATAGAACCTTCCGCGCCGGATGCCTGCCACGGGATCGAATGAGTCCTCCCGAAACATAAACTCACCAAATGTCGGCTCATAATCTGATGGGGCTTTGATTGGTCCTTCCGACGGAAAGAGGATTTTCGCTGGCGTTAACACAGGCGCTGGCCATAAGGCACGCCCGTAATAACTTTCGCCCTCATAGACAGCATGATTGTTGCGGTCGATCCCAATTCTCATAATAAGAGTGCCTCCTTGACCGGATCATATACGGCTCAAGGGACATGTAAATTGGCCAGTGAGGAAGGCTCAGAAATTCTGGTACGAAATATGGTACGAAACTCGGCCTAAAACGCCGAAATGCACGCTCTGAGGCAAGCCGTAACGTCTTGATTTTTCAAGAAAGAGAAATGGTGCCGCCGGTAAGAATCGAACTTACGGCCTCACCCTTACCAAGGGTGCGCTCTACCCCTGAGCTACGGCGGCAACGGGTATGTGAAAGCGGCGGCAACATGCCATACCGATTTGAACTTGGCAAGCACCCTTGACGGGAAAAATTTGAATGTCCACCATGTACCCTTTATTCTGGCCCGCCGAGGGCGCTTTAAAGGATACGATGATGACCGCCGAGCCGACGAAGGCCAAGGGGAATGCTCAGGCGTCCCCGCGTTTGTCCAAGGTTGGAGCCGAGCGTAAAAGTGAACGTGACGCCCGCCTGGGCGCGGCATTGCGGGCCAACCTGCGCCGCCGCAAGGGGCGGACCCAGGCGCGCGCCGAACAAAACGCACCATCGCCAAAGGACGATGCCGCCTCCGGTGAGGAATGATGTCGGCGAATGCGTCGTGGGTGGATTCTTACCCGAATTTCCATAAGTTCTTGAGGCTCGCGGGGCGATCCACTAAAACCCCATCAACGATGTCGAGTTAGGCGCTCGGGCCCGCCATCGTCGCCCCGGCGCGTGGCGCACGATGCGCAATTTTTAGAGTCACTAGGATTTTTATGGATAGCATTCACATTCATGGCGGCGTTCCGCTTCACGGCGCGATCGCGATCGGCGGCGCGAAGAACGCCGCTTTACCCCTGATGGCGGCCAGCCTGTTGAGCGCGGAGCCCCTGAACCTGTCCAATCTGCCGCACCTGGCGGATATTTCGACGATGGCCCACCTGTTGAGCGAATTGGGTTGCACGTTGTCGATGAATGGCGACGCCCCGGACGGCGGCCATGCCGGGCGGGTGTTCGCCTTGGATGCATCGTCGGTCGATAAAACCACCGCGCCGTACGACCTGGTGCGCAAGATGCGCGCCTCGATCCTGGTCTTGGGGCCGTTGTTGGCGCGTTTCGGCGAGGCCCGAGTATCGTTGCCGGGAGGCTGCGCCATCGGCACCCGCCCGGTCGATCTGCACCTGAAGGCGCTGACTCAGTTAGGCGCCGAGATCGATCTCCACGAAGGCTATATCGACGCTAGGGCTCCGGGCGGCTTGAAAGGGGCGCACGTGTTGTTTCCCCAGGTCACGGTGGGGGGCACCGAAAATCTGCTGATGGCCGCCTCCCTGGCCGAGGGCGAGACGGTATTGTCCAACGCCGCGCGCGAGCCCGAGGTCGCCGATCTCGCCCGCTGTCTTGTCGCCATGGGGGCGGATATCGAGGGCATCGGCACCGATACCCTGACGATCCGCGGTGCAAAAAGCTTGCACGGGGCGGATCACGCGGTGGTTCCCGATCGCATCGAGACGGGGACCTATGCCGTGGCCGCGGCGATCACCGGCGGCGACGTGGTCTTGAAGGGTGCGCGCGCCGATCTGATCGGGTCGGTAATCGACGTTTTGCGTTTGGCCGGAGCCGAGGTTGACGTGGACGAGGCCGCCGCCCGAATCCGCGTGCGCCGCACCCAGGGTCCGCTCAAAGGTTTCGACGTCATGACCGAACCGTATCCCGGGTTTCCCACCGACATGCAGGCCCAGTTCATGGTCTTGGCGTCGGTCGCCGGGGGAGCGTCGATGATCACCGAAACGATCTTCGAAAACCGCTTCATGCATGTTCCCGAACTGGTCCGCATGGGGGCGAATATCAATGTTCACGGATCGTCGGCGATTGTGCGCGGGGTCGAACGGCTTAGCGCCGCCCCGGTGATGGCGACCGATCTGCGCGCCTCGGTGTCGCTGATTTTGGCAGGTCTGGTGGCCGAAGGGGAGACCGTCGTCAACCGAGTCTATCATCTTGATCGCGGTTACGAACGCCTGGAGGAAAAGTTATCCGCCTGCGGCGCCGTCATCGAACGGATCAAAGGCTGAAAGATGGGCGCTGAGCGCTGGCGTAAAGGGATAAAACCCGGTATGTATGCCGCCAAGCACTGGTGAGCGAGGCAACTGTGAACGATAAAGAAATATTGGTTTTAGCGTTGCCCAAGGGGCGCATCCTGAAAGAAGTGATGCCGTTGGTGCGCGCCGCGGGCATCGAACCGGAAGCCGCTTTCGACGATAAAGACGCGCGTCAACTGCGTTTCGCCACCAACCATCCCCATATCGAAATTATTCGCGTGCGCAGTTTCGACGTCGCCACCTTCGTCGCCTTTGGGGCGGCGCACCTGGGTGTCGCCGGGGGCGATGTGCTGATGGAATTCGACAGTTCGGAAATCTACGCGCCGCTTGATCTGAACATCGGCCACTGTCGGATGTCCATCGCCGAACCGGAGGCTCTGCGCGGCGAGGACGATCCGCGGACGTGGAGTCACGTTCGCGTGGCGACGAAATACCCCGAGATCACCAAGCGCCACTTCGCCAAGCGGGGGGTGCAGGCCGAATGCATTAAACTCAACGGCGCGATGGAACTGGCGCCCACCTTGGGGCTGTGTCAGCGTATCGTCGATCTGGTGTCCTCGGGCGCGACCCTAAGGGCCAACGGCTTGGTGGAAATCGAGAAAATCGCCGAAATCACGTCCAAGCTGGCGGTTAACCGGACGGCGTGGAAAACCCGCCCCGGCGAAATCGGCGGTTGGATCGATCGTTTCAGGGAGGCCGTCAATGCCCATGCGTCTTAACGCCCACGATGCGGCATTCGAGGCCGCCTTCGCCAAAATGCTGGTCTCCAAACGCGAGGATAGTATCGACGTCAATCAGACGGTGGCGGCGATTTTAGCCGATGTGCGCGCGCGCGGCGATGCGGCTGTGCTTGAATACACCGAACGGTTCGATCGCATCGCCCTCAACGCCGAAAGCATGGCGATCGGCAAGGATCAACTGGCGCGCGCCGCCGACGGTATCGATCGGGAAACCTTGGACGCCCTGGTTTTAGCGGCGGACCGCATCAACGCGTTTCACGCCAAGCAGGTTCCGGACGACCTCGATTACGTCGATGATAGCGGCGTTCGCCTGGGCTACCGCTGGACCCCGGTGCATGCCGCCGGGTTGTATGTGCCGGGCGGCACGGCGGCTTATCCGTCATCGGTGTTGATGAACGCCATTCCGGCTAAGGTTGCCGGGGTAGGGCGCCTGGTGATGGTGGTGCCGACCCCGGACGGCGTCGTCAACCCGCTGGTGTTGGCGGCGGCCCACCTTGCCGGAGTGGACGAGGTCTATCGCATCGGTGGCGCGCAGGCGATCGGGGCGCTGGCTTATGGCACTCGGAGCATTGCTCCGGTGGACAAGATTGTGGGGCCGGGCAACGCCTTTGTCGCGGCGGCGAAAAAACAGGTGTTCGGAACCGTGGGCATCGACATGATCGCCGGGCCATCGGAAATCCTGGTGATCGCCGACGGCGACAACGATCCAGACTGGATCGCCGCCGACCTTCTCAGCCAGGCCGAACACGACACCGCCGCCCAGTCTATTTTATTGACCGATGATACCGCCTTTGCCGACGCCGTGGCGCGGGCGGTCGAGAAACGCCTGGAAACCTTGCCCCGGGCGGATATCGCTCGGCAAAGCTGGTGCGATTTCGGTGTCATCATCACGGTGGACGACCTGTTCGCGGCGGGACCGATCATCGATCGCATCGCGGCGGAGCACGTCGAACTGGCGCTCGCCGATCCGGACGCCATGGCGGGCACCTTCACCAATGCCGGGGCGATTTTCATGGGACGCTACACCCCCGAGGCGATCGGCGATTATGTCGGCGGCCCGAACCACGTATTGCCGACCGCCAGAAGCGCGCGGTTTTCTTCGGGACTTGGGGTCTTGGATTTTCTCAAGAGAAGCTCCATTATTGCGTGCGACGCGGCGGGGCTAAATAAAATCGGTCCTTCCGCGGTGCGTTTGGCCAAGGCCGAGGGGTTGGACGCCCACGGTCTTTCCGTCGCACTCAGATTAAACATGCCCAGGACCTGACGAAAACGTTAGGGACGAAACCCGCAAGCGTGGTTCTCGACCGCCGTTTCGGTCTCCTGGCGATGATGAGGAAACGATGGTTCCGATGCCGGATGACGCACACTATATTGCCGGTATCTTCCTCGACGAGCGCTCGGTCATCAGCCGCAGCCCGCAGGTCGAACACGAACGCAAGGTGGCGATTTACGATCTTCTGGAAGCCAACCATTTTAAACCGAAGGGTGATATCGAGGGACCCTATAATTTGCATCTGTCGATCGAAGACAACCGCCTCGCCTTCGATGTGCGCGACCTGCACGATCAGGCGTTGATCCGCTTTACCTTGGCGCTGTCGCCGTTCCGTTCGATCATTCGCGAATACTTCATGGTTTGCGACAGCTACTTTAAGGCTATTAAAAGCGCAAGTCCTTCGCAGATCGAAGCCATCGACATGGGACGACGCGGACTACACAACGATGGCGCCGAACTGCTGCGCGAACGGCTTCAAGGCAAGGTCGAATTAGATCCCAACACGGCGCGCAGGCTGTATACCCTTATTTGCGTCATGCACGTGCGGGTGCGAGATTGATGATGGATCAGCCCAGCGCCGTCTTGTTCGCGTGCACGGCAAATTCGATTCGCTCGCCGATGGCGGAAAGTATTCTCAAAATGCTCCATGGACAGCGCATCTATGTGGATTCGGTCGGTGTGCGCGGGCGTGAAATCGACGGCTTCGCCGTCGCCGTTATGGAAGAGGTCGGCATCGATATCAGCGCTCATGTCTGTAAGACATTTGACCAACTGGAAGATTCGTACTTCGACCTGGTCATTTCGTTGTCGCCCGAGGCCCAGCACAGGGCCGTCGATATGACGCGTGTGATGGCCTGTGAAGTGGAATTTTGGAATACCTTCGATCCTTCCGTGGTCGAGGGAACACGCGAAGCGCGCCTGGAAGCCTTTCGTCAGGTGCGCGACGAGTTGATGGCCCGGATCAAAGAACGCTTTCCCCTCCGGTCAATGGGCGACATTTAATTTATTTTCCCTTATAAGGGGCGAATAACGGACAATTTATGGAAAAAACTTGACCTGAAGGCTGTGGGCGTCCACTTATTTGCGCCAGCCCAGGCAACAACGAGAGTATGATGGCGAAAGAAGAAGTACTAGAATTTTCAGGTGTGGTGACCGAGTTGCTGCCCAACGCCATGTTTCGGGTAATGCTCGAAAATGGCCACGAGATTCTTGCGCATACCGCAGGAAAAATGCGTAAGCACCGTATCCGCGTTTTGGCCGGTGACAAGGTCAGCGTGGAAATGACCCCTTATGACCTGACGAAAGGGCGGATTACCTTCCGCTTCAAGTAATCATGAGCTTTTAATCGAGAAGGGTGCGCGATGACGGTTCCCCGTTCAGGTGCCCCGCGGCTCGTTCTGGCGTCGGCATCCCCGCGGCGCGTCGAACTGCTTCGGCAGGTCGGAATTACGCCTGCGCATATCGCGCCGGCGGACGTTGACGAAACGGCGAAAGCGAGCGAACTTCCCCATCAACTGGCGCGTCGTCTGGCCGAAGCCAAGGCGCGCGCGGTGGCCGCCCGCTATCCCGGCGCGGTGGTGCTGGGCGCCGACAGCGCCGTCGCCGTCGGACGGCGCATTTTGGGCAAACCCGATGACGAGGTCGCGGCGCGACGGTTCCTAGATCTTTTGTCGGGGCGACGTCACCGTGTTGTCGGCGGTATCGCGGTGATCGGGGCGGATGGGCGGATGTCCAGTAAAGTAATAACGACCGCGGTCGCCTTTAAGACCCTGGAGCCGGGCGAAATCGACGCCTATCTCGCCGGCGGCGAATGGCGCGGCAAGGCCGGCGGGTACGCCATTCAAGGGCGCGCCGCGCTGTTTGTGCGCAAGGTCGTCGGCTCGTACCCCAATGTCGTCGGCCTCGCCTTGTTCGAGGTAGCGAACATGCTGAAAAACCACGGCGTCGTACCCAATTTTCATGGGGGTGAGGCGGTCTGCTCCAATGCCGATCTATGACGTTTTCATCCATGCCCGCCTAGGTGAAATCCGAACCGTTTTGGCCGACGAACGGGGGCGCCTGATCCAGCTCGACATTGACCGGCCGCTCGGGGCGCGTAGCGTTTGCGGTGAAATTTTTGTCGGCCGGGTCACCAAGATCGCCGCCGCGATCGACGCGGCGTTCGTCGATATCGGAACCGGGCAGGCGGGTTATCTAGACCTCAAGGAAACGCGCCCGGGGGCAGGAAACGCGCCCGACGGCGCTTTGATCGAGGGGCAGCGAATGATCGTTCAGGCGGTGCGCGATCCGGTCGATGGTAAGGGCGCGAAATTGACCGCGCGACCGTCCCTGAGAGGGCGCTTCACGGCCTTGACCCCCGGTCGTCCCGGAATTGCATTTTCACCCGCCATCGCCAACAAGGGACAACGCGCGCGTCTGCGCGCGGTGATCGAAGGGGGGGATGAGCGCGGCGAGGATCCCGGCGTTAGCGTGCGGGACGAGGCGTCCGACGCCACGGGGGCGCAAATATCCGCCGACCTCGCAATCCTGCATAAAGGCTGGGCGGAGATTCTGCGTGATGCGCAAAAAGAGCCGGCGCCGCGCCGATTGCACCGTCCCACGCCGCCTTTTGCCGGAATATTGGAGGACCTGGACGCACACGAGATACGGCGCATCGTGTGCGATGATGGCGCGCTTTGTGAAATCTTGCACCAATTGTGCGCCCGGCGCTATCGAGGCGATGCCCCGGTCATCGAACGGTACGACGGTCCCTGCGCGCTGTTCGAGACCTTCGACCTGGATGAACGCGTCGCCAATGCCTGCGCCCTGCGGGTTGCGCTGCCTTCGGGCGGGCGACTGACGATCGAAGAAACCGCCGCATTGACCGTGATCGACGTTGACAGTGCGCGGGTGGCGCAGAAAGGCTCAAAAAATACTCGAAATCATGCGCTGAGCATCAATATCGAGGCCGCCCATGAGGCGGCGCGGCAAATCAGATTGCGCAATCTTTCGGGCCTGATCGTCATCGATATGTTGAAAATGTCAACCAAGGCCGACCGCCGGAACGTGCGCGACACCTTAATCCGCGCCCTGGAGTCGGACCCTAAAAAACCGCAGGTGTTGGGCTTTGGGCCGTCCGGCCTGCTGGAGCTCACCCGCCGCCGAACGCAGCCGCCGCTTTCGCATGTTCTTTATGGTCCTTGGCGCGCTCGTGTGGGGCAAGGCCGTACGCCGTCCGACGATACGGTGGCGATCGAGGCGCTCAATGGCGTTCTCGCTTACGTTGGGGCAAATCCGGGAAAAATCCCCGCCGTCTCCGCCCGCAGGGGGGTCGTTGATGCCTTGCGGGGAAGATTGCTTGCGGGTCTACGCGAATTGGAGGGGCGCCTGGGGCACGCGCTTGTATTGAAAGTCGTCGATGGCGAAAATAAAGACGCCTTTCGAATCGAAGAAACCGTGTTCACATCGGGTTGAAAAAACATGACTGACCGTAAAAAGAAATCTAGCGGCGATGTTGTCGCGCTGAGAGAAAATGCTCCCGGAAAAATGCAGAGGGGTCCACAGAGGTGTCCTATGTGCGGCGCAAAAACCGTGACGGCGCATCGGCCTTTCTGTTCCGAACGTTGTCGGATGCGGGACCTGGGGCGTTGGCTGAACGAAGAATACCGGGTCCCCGCCGATGCGCCCGTCGATGATGACGATTTCTCACCCCAAGAAAATTAATTTCCCTTTTTGGATGCTGGACAGCCCGGACGATATCTTTTATAAGCGCCTTCTTACCAACCGGTGGGGCCGATCGTTCCCCGCCGACGCCCTTTTTCGGGTCGTGCCCAGGTAGCTCAGTTGGTAGAGCAGCGGACTGAAAATCCGCGTGTCGGTGGTTCGAATCCGCCCCTGGGCACCATTATTTTCAATGCGTTATACATACTTTAACTTTGTGCGCGGTGTCGCCGTTTCTTGGCCTGTGGAATTTTTCACAAACCAGACTCATCAGATTAATAGGTCCTGGCCCTAGATCGCCCCAATGGCGCGTCACCCCTCCCATTATCCTGCCTTACTTTAAATAACGCGCATCCCCTTGCGCAGACGTTGGTCGGGCGTGGGACCGATGAGCCCAGGGCGGTCCAGTCGCTGGTCGGGGGGGGTGGTCACGGAATGGAAAAGTTCATATATTAGAAAAAGATGAATACTTGGCGGAATGTCCGCTTGTTTGCTTGGTCTTGGTGTCCCGCTTGATATTTTCGAGCCCGATGTCGCCGGGCGATCGAAGTACAGTTTGTAACGGGAGCCCTTGGTGGCAAGGGATTCCACAGTTTGGAAGAGAATTATGGCGACCATCGAACTCACCCAGGGCAACCTGGAAAGCACGATTAAGGACAATGATATTTTACTGATCGACTTCTGGGCCGGTTGGTGTGGTCCTTGTAAATCTTTCGCCCCGGTTTTCGAGGCGGCCTCCGAAAAACACCCCTCCGTGACGTTCGCCAAGTGCGACACCGAGGCGGAACAGATGGTGGCCTCTCAGTTTGGTATCCGTTCAATCCCCACATTGGCGATTTTTCGCGAACAGATATTGCTGTACAGCCAACCCGGCGCTTTGCCTGAATCGGCTCTGGAGGAGTTGATCGGCCAGGTGACGTCGCTGGACATGGAAGAGGTCCGCGCCAAGGTCGCCGAGGCGCAGGCGCAGGAAGCGGCGGGCGCGGGTCAAGATCAGGACGCATAATATTCCCGGGCGCATGTAATCCGCATGTAACCTTAAGTGGCGGTAAAATTGTCCCCCGCATACCGAACGTGCGGGGGCGGGCCGCCTTTTGGGCTTTTCGGGGAGAGCGCCCTGCGGACGGCTTTCGCGGGCCTCTGTGTTTTGAGGCGTCCGGGCTTAAGGCAGCGTGACGCTCCGACCGCTCTCGCCCACGGCGCAGGCCCAACCGAGGTCTTTTTGAATGCGCGCGCGCAGGGTCTCGGACGCCTCCGGGTTGCCGTGATTGACGTACGTCATCTTCGGCGCGGCGGGGCTGGTTTTCAGCCAGTCCATGATTTCCTCCTGGTCGGCATGGGCCGACAGCATCTGCAGGTTGTGGACCTCGGCTTGGATAGGAATTTGCCGTCCGTGAATTTTGACGCTGGTGGCGCCCTGGGTGATGGTGTCCCCGCGGGTTCCAGGAGCCTGGAACCCGGTGAAAAGGAGCGTGTTGCGTCTGTCCGGCGCCATGTGCTTGAGGTGGTGCAGAACCCGCCCACCGGTCGCCATGCCGCTGGCTGAGATCACAATCTTGGCCATGCGATCGTGGTCCAACGCGATCGACTGCTCCGGCGTGCGTGCGTAGCGGGCTTGGCTGCAAATGTCCTCGGCCTCGGTGGCGCTCAGGCGGTGCAGGGTGGGATGATGGCGGAAAATCTCCGAGGCGCTTATCGCCATCGGACTGTCCAGGAAAACGGGAATATCGGGAATGGAGCCGCGTTTTTTTAGGCGGTGAACCAGAGTTAATATGAGTTGCGCGCGACCCACGGCGAAGGCTGGAATGAGGACCGTTCCCCCGCGTTTCGCGGTGCGCGTGATAATATCGGCGACCGTCTTTTCCATATCCTGGTTGTCGTGGAGGCGGTTGCCGTAGGTCGATTCCACGATGAGGTAATCGCATTCGGGCAAAGGTTGGGGCGGGGTCATGACGAGATCGTTGGGCCGTCCCAAGTCGCCGGAACAAATAAGACTGCGCGGCGTTCCATCGAGTTTCTTCCAGCTTATTTTAGCCATGGCGGCGCCCAGGATGTGTCCGGCGGAAAGAAAGCGTACCTTGAGGCGTCCATTCAAGTCATAGAGCGTGTCGTAAGCGATGGGGTGGAACAGCCGCAGCGCCTTTTCGGCGTCGCGGCGGGTGTATAACGGCAGCGCCGGATGATGTTTGCTAAAGGCGTGGCGGTTGGCGAATTCGGCGTCTTTTTCTTGAAGCATGGCGCTGTCGGGCAACAAGATTTTGCATAATTCGGCGGTGCCTTGGGTGCTGACGATGGGCCCCTTGAAGCCGTTCTTGACGAACAGGGGCAGATATCCCGAATGATCAATGTGGGCATGGGTGAGGACGACGGCGTCAACATCCTTGGGCGAAATCGGCAAGGGCGCCCAATTTTTCAGGCGTAGCTCCTTCAGTCCCTGAAAAAGACCGCAATCGACGAGAACGGATTGTCCGTCTAGCGCCAGTAGCGTCTTGGATCCGGTAACGGTGCCGGCCCCTCCGAGAAATGTTATTTTCATTGGCTGAGCCTCACTATTTTCCCCTACACGGATCATCATAGCGCGCGGCGCGCCATAGCGCATTCGCCAACGGCTTATTTCGCAGTATTTTTTGACGCCTCTTCCTGTCTGGCGGGCGCGCTTTCTCCAGAGGGAACGGGGGGCGGGGCCTCATCGAAACCACAGGCTCTCAGTGCGGTTAACATATGAGGAGGGGGGTACGCCGTTATTGTTATGGGCGCGCGCGAAGGATACAGCGGGATGATAACCTGTCGGGCGTGCAGGTGCAGGGGGGCGGCATCGTCGCCCAACAGGCTGGCCCCGTAGACCTTATCGCCGACGATGGGGCTTCCGATGGCGCCGAGGTGGACGCGCAACTGATGGGTGCGCCCCGTGCGTGGCTTCAGTTCCAGCCACGCCAGACCCCCGGCGCGACCCAACACGCGCCAATCGGTAACGGCGGGTCTTGCATCGGGATCGTTCGGGGCGGCGGTCATTTTCCAGCCGCCCTTAGGGGTTAGCTTTTTGAGAGGAAGGTCGATCGTTCCCGACGTTTCCACTGGGGCGTTGCCAACGACCGCCCAATAGGTTTTTTCGATCCGGCCCTCGGCGAACAGCTTGCCGAGTTTGCGTAGCGCCTTGGTGTGGCGACCCAAAATCAGACAGCCGCTGGTGTCGCGATCGAGTCTGTGGGCGAGGGCGGGCGGTTTGGGAAGACCGAAACGCAACGGGTCGAAATGACGTTCCAGATTGTCGCCGCCTTTTGGTCCACCATGCACGGGAAGGCCGCTCGGCTTGTCGATGATGAGCATCAACGAATCGCGATACAGCAGGCGGGCGAGGAGATCGTCGGGTTTCATAAGGCGCAGGTATCGACCGCCGCGCCTCGTCCGTCAAGGTCCGATTTTCGTATCCGTCAACCCGATGGCCGGGTGGGATCCTCGCGCCACTTGATCGAACAGCCCATGGACGGGATTTGTTCCTTGGGGCCATGTCCCGTCTGGGCGACGTGGCGCATCGCCTCGAAAAGATCGCGGTGGGCGTCCGCGGGGGCGCTTTCCTTTTTGGAGCTGTCCAAGCGGCCCCGGTATTGCAGTTCGAGTGCGTCGTTAAAGCCGAAAAAATCGGGGGTGCAGACGGCGCCATAGGCCTTGGCGACCTCTTGCGTTTCGTCGAAAACATAGGGGAAAGTAAAACCAAAATGCCGGGCTACGCGTCCCATGTTGTCGAAGGAATCTTCCGGATAGTCGTGCGGATCGTTGGACATGATGGCGATCACGCCGATGTCCAGCGCCTGAAGATCCCGGCTGTCGCGAACGATGCGCTCAATGACCGCCTTGACGTAGGGGCAGTGGTTGCAGATGAACATCACCAGCGTTCCCCGCCCGCCGCGCACGCCGGCCAAGGTATGGGTTTTCCCATCGACGCCCGGTAAAGAAAAATCCGGCGCTTTCCAGCCAAAATCGCAAATTGGCGTGTTCAGGGAAACCATGTCGGCGTTCTCCTTTGCTGCTGATGTCGAGGCCGTTGATGATATGCGGCGAGAATTTTGATAACCGCGATCGCCCCGTCTGGCAAGGGGCGGGTCGCCTTAACGCGCCCTTAACGGCTCGCAGGGGATACTGTAGATGGGTTAGAGGCGATTTTTGCGCGCACCGCGCACCATGAAAAAAGTCTTCGTAAGAAGAATAAATAAATAAATAAAGGTGGCATCGATGACGGCAATATTCTCAAGTCCGAAACCTTTGGCGTGGCGCGCCGCGTTTTTAGGCGCCGCCGTGGTTTTTTCGTTGGGGGCCTGTTCGTCGCCGTCAAGCGTGTACCCGACCACCTTGCCGGCGCAAGTTGCGGCTTTTTTGGCGGTTGAGGGGACCAGCGTCATCCTGACCGATAAAACCATCGGCGACCATATCGTTTCTCATTACAGTGGGAAAAATTGCTCGTCGGTGCGTCTGGAGCAAGGCCGTACGTATTGCGTCGAGGATGAGGCGAACCCGGTCGCCGACGTGTATTGCTATCGCACGCTCGGCAATGTGACGTGTTACAAGAACCCCGATCCTTCCCAGGATCCTTCCGCGCGGGTCCGTTCCGAAGATTAATAGGTCCTGGCCCTAGCGCAATCCCATCGTTTTTCGGGCGGCGTCATTTGGTCATCGACCATGGCAGGAGAGAGACGCGACATGTTATAGTCGGGTCGTTTTTTTGTCGCGATTCATATGTAAAAGAGGCCCCATGCGCCGTCTGTTTATCGCTATCGCCCTGCTTGTCGCCATTTCCGGGTTGGCCCTTTGGCTTTTGCTGCGCGGCCATGGGGAGGATCCTCAGACCTTACTTTCCATGAAAAAAAGTCAGCACACCGAAGCCTTGCGCGTATCGGCGGAAAGGGGCGATGAAAAAGCGATGGTGCTTCTCGGCGACGCCTACCTAAACGGCGACGGTGTCCCCAAAGCGCCCGACAGGGCGATGGATTGGTACAAAAAGGCGGCGGACAAGGGCGATGTCCAAGCCGCCTACGATATGGCTGTTTTGTATGAGCGTGGGCTTGGCGTGACCCAGGATTATTATGCCGCGGCGAAGTGGTACCGTCTGGCGGCGACCTTCGGCAAGAGCGTTCCTGCGCAATTCGCCCTCGGCCGATTGTATTTTACCGGTCGGGGGGTAGAGAACGATTTTAGCAAGGCGCTTAAATATTACCGTATGGCCGCGGCGCGAGGACACGCGGGCGCGCAATATTTGTTGGGGGCGATGTACGAGGAAGGTTGGGGACTTAAGGTCGATTTGGTCCAGGCTTATTATTGGTACACCCTGGCGGCCCGCCACGCCGATCAGGCGTTGGCGATCAATCCGAAATACGATCCACGCTCGGCCTTGAAAAGAATTCGTGTTGAAATGAGTAAATATCAAATCGGCGTTGGGGAAAAAATGCTTCGCGACCAGGCGATTTCGGCGCAATGAGGTCGTTTCTTGGGTTTCATCCCCGGCGAATAGTTCTCTGCGGTCAGTCCGTTGCGTGTCGGTCCGCCGCTTGCGGCAAACGAATTCTGACCAGCCCCTTGAAATCATTGGGATCTATGGCCACGCCCTTGCGGGTGAGTTCCAGGCTGCCGTTGCGCGCGAGATACAAGGCCTGTTGGCGCACCGCCGTCAGGTAACGCCGCCAAGCGTCCGGACCGTCCTTGGGCTTGGCGCGCGCCTTGGCGATCGCCTTGGCGACGTCCTGGAACGTCGGTGTTGCGCCGCCGGCCAGCATATCGATAATCGTTTGGGCGACGGGGTCCAAGGGAGGTTTTTCGGTATTACTGGGCATGATGTGCGTCGATTAATTCCGTTTGGCGCAAGGGCGCGTGTATGATGGCCTTGTCTATCACGACCCGGGGGACGCGTCGATCATCAATCGGTTGGGGAAATAAAAAGAGCGGTCTATAAAACGGTGTCGGACGCGCAGGTCGGATTTTTTGATAAGTGGTGCACATGAATACGTACGATGCGGGCCATCCCCCAACATCAATTCTTCACGGTGGCGACCTTCGAGAAGCGGAAAACCGCTTTGGGCGACCCTCCGACGGTTGGATCGATATGTCCACGGGGATAAATCCATGGGCCTACGCCTTCGACGCCCCGAACGACGATGTTTGGCGACGGCTTCCCGACGCGGGCGCCCATAACGATCTGATACAGGCCGCTCGGCAATATTACGGCGTCGATATGTCCCGGGCGCGGGAAATTTCCTTGATCGCCGCGCCTGGGACTCAGGCGCTGATTCAGTGGTTGGCGCGGCTACGTCCGGTTGGGCGGGTTGGCGTCGTCTCGCCGACTTATGGCGAACACGCGCTGGTCTGGCGGCGCGCCGGTCATCGCGTCGATCTTTTGAATATCCCCGAGGACGGCCTTGACGATTGCGCCGTCATTGTCGTCGTCAATCCGAATAATCCCGATGGCCGGGTGTGGGCGGTGGAACGTTTGGCGGCGCTGGGAGAAGCGTTGAGCGCGCAGGGAAGGTGGCTAATTGTCGATGAAGCCTTTGCCGACATGACGCCTGAATGCAGCATTATCGGGCGACACGATCACCGCGGGGTGATCGTGCTGCGCTCGTTCGGAAAATTTTTTGGCTTGGCGGGACTTCGTCTGGGCTTCGCCGTGGCGGGCCGTCCCATTTGCACCGGACTGTCGGAGGCTTTGGGGCCATGGCATATTTCAGGGCCGGCGTTGGCGATTGGGCGTCAGGCCCTATCCGATACGCGTTGGATCGCCGATACCCGCGCCCGGCTGAAGGACAGCGCCCTGCGCCTGGATGCGATTTTGGGCGCTGCGGGGCTTGTCCCCGTCGGCGGCACGGACCTGTTTCGCCTGGCGCGGGTTCCTCAGGTTGCGCGCGTTCCCCAAGCATCCTCCGTTTTCGCGGCCTTGGCGCGGGCGGGAATCTTGGTGCGTCGCTTCGACGACCATGGCGACTGGTTGCGCTTTGGGCTGCCGGGCGCACCGGGGCAATGGTCCCGTTTCGAGAAAGCCCTACACGCGGCGCTGTTCTAATTGGCGCGCCGGTTCATTGCGGCAGTGAGGGGTGGGTTACAGTTCGATCAGGTCGCCATTGCGCGTGCACGTCGGTTCGGCCAGCTCGACGAAGGCTTCGGTGATGCTTTCGGGCGACTTGACCGTTTTTGGGTCTTCGCCGGGCATCGCCTCGATGCGCATTGTCGTACGGGTGGCCCCCGGGTTGATCAAGTTGGTGCGTACGGTGCTTTTTTCCATTTCCTGGGCATAGGTCCGCGCCATCATCTCCAGGCCCGCCTTGCTCACGGCATAGGCGCTCCAGAACGCACGCGGTTGATGGCCTACCGTGCTGGTGACGAAAATGGCGCGCCCGGCGTCCGATTGGCGAAGCAGGGGGTCGAGGCTGCGCAGAAGGCGCCAATTGGCGGTTAGGTTGACCTTAAGAACATCGTCCCACTCGTCCGGTTTCATGTGCCCCATTGGGGTCAGGGTTCCCAGCATGCCCGCGTTTCCGACCAGAATGTCGAGTTTTTTCCAACGTCCATGGATAGCCTCGCCGAGGCGGTCGATGGCGGGAAAGTCCGTGATGTCGAAGGGCGCCAGGGTCGCCGAACCGCCGACGGCGGCGATGGCGTCGTCAAGCTCCTCAAGGGCTCCGGTGGTCCGCGCGCAGGCGATCACGTGGGCGCCTTCTTGGGCATAGCGCAGGGCGACGGCGCGTCCGATTCCCCTGGATGCTCCGGTCACCACGGCGACGCGACCGTCCAGGCGTTTGTTTTGTGTGGTCATCGTTTAAACCTTTTCCGCCAGCAGCGAAAGCTGTTGGGGTTCCGTCAAGTTGTTGTGATCGACAAGGGGGATGGCGTAGTCGCCGGTAAAGCAGGCGTCGCAATACTGCGGGCAATCGGCGTCGCGCTTTTCCTCGCCCAACGCGCGGTAAAGGCCATCGTGGCTGATGAAGGCCAGGGTATCGACTCCGATGTGGGCGGCCATTTGCGCTATTGAATATTTATGCGCCATCAACTGGTCCTGATCGGGTGTGTCGATGCCGTAATAGCACGGATGGGTCGTCGGCGGACTGGAGATACGCATGTGGATTTCCTTGGCCCCGGCGGCCCGCATCATCTCGACGATCTTCACCGACGTGGTGCCGCGCACGATCGAATCGTCAACCAAGACCACGCGCTTGCCCTTGACGTGGGCGGTGTTGGCGTTGTGCTTTAATTTGACGCCCAGATGGCGGATATGATCGCCCGGTTGAATGAACGTTCGCCCGACGTAGTGGTTGCGGATGATCCCCAATTCGAACGGAATCCCCGATTGGCGGGCATAGCCGATGGCGGCGGGCACCCCAGAATCGGGAACCGGCACGACCATGTCGGCCTCGACATGACTTTCGCGGGCGAGTTCGGCGCCGATTTCCTTGCGCACGCCATATACGCTGCGTCCATCCATGACGCTGTCGGGACGGGCGAAGTAGATGTGTTCGAAGATGCAAAAACGGGATTTTTGCGGTGGGAACGGTTTTATGCTTTTGAGGCCATCTTCGCTGATAACGACGATTTCACCGGGCTCGACGTCGCGTACGTAATCGGCGCCGATGATGTCCAGGGCGCAGGTTTCCGAGGCCATCACCCAGGCGTCGCCGACCCGCCCCAGAACGAGAGGGCGCACCCCCAACGGGTCGCGTACCCCGATCAACTTGCGTCGGGTCAGGGCGACCAGGGAATACGCGCCCTGAACCCGATTTAGGGCGTCGGTCAAACGGTCGAGGACTTTGCGATAGTGGCTGGTGGCGATGAGATGAAGGAAAGTTTCGGTGTCGCTGGTGGACTGAAAGATGCACCCGTTTTCGACCAATTCGTGACGGCAGGTGTGGGCGTTGGTTAGGTTGCCGTTATGAGCGATGGCGAAACCGCCGAAAACGAGGTCGGCGAACAGCGGCTGGACATTGCGCAGCAGGGTCCCACCCGAGGTGGAATAACGCACGTGCCCGACCGCGAGCGTGCCGGGCAGTTGGTTGATGACGTCCTCGGAGTTGAAATTGTCGCCGACGACGCCAAGTGCGCGATGGCTGTGGAAGTGGGTTTCATCATAGCTGACGATGCCGGCGGCTTCCTGGCCGCGGTGCTGAAGGGCGTGTAACCCCAGGGCCGTCAGCGCCGCCGCATTGGGGTGATTGTAGACCCCGAAGACACCGCATTCGTCGTGAAAATGGTCATCGTCGAGGGAAGCGTCGGCACGGGACGAAGGGACGACGGGAGGCGGTGCGGCGTGGGTCATGGCTTCGGTTCTCGATATCATCGTTATTGATTGTTGTCGAACAGACGGTCCATTTCACTACGCGAGCGGGCGCCGTATCCAACGGGATCCTTGTTCGCGCCGGAATTTTTCGGTGTGGGGGTAATGGCGTCTTTAAGAATTTTTTGGGCGTCGAGTAGTTTTTGGGTTTTCTCACGCAGGTTGTTCGCGGCGTCGCCGCCGGTTTTTGCGGCCTGAGCGGCGCTTTTCGGCAGTACGCCCTTAAGCACCCGGGCGCCGGTTTCGATGACCGGCATCGCGCGCGCGGCAAGCAGCCACGTGGGCCAATTTTGCTTCATTTTACCGGTTTGAATGGTCGTGGCGCCCGGCCCGGCGATAACGACCGGCGTTTCGCGGGGAAGCGCCCAATTCAATGCGATGTACGCCAAAACGACCAAAAGCGCGCCACGCAAAATACCGAACAAAAATCCCAATGCGCGATCAAGCGCGCCTAGTGCGCTGCCCTTGACCCGCGATGAAAGAATGCGGGTAATCAAGGATAGGACGACCAGCGTCAAAATGAAGATCGCCGCTCCGGCGACCAAATCGGCGAAGATTTGCGCCGGGATCAGGCTTCGCGCGTAGGGTTTGACGAACGGCGCGCCGTAAATCGTGGCGACGACGGCCCCGATCCAGGCGCCGATGGACAGGACCTCGTGAACCGCCCCACGCGCATAGGCCAACAGCGCGGATAAAAGTATGACGCCGACGACGGCGATATCGACGACATTGAAAGGTAATTTATCCATGGGCGCGTCCGTTGCGATCCGGTGTTGGGCCGCTCGGGCGCCGGGGTGGCGCGTCGAATAGAGCCAACAGATCCTGAAGGTGTGCGATTTCGGTTGTTTTTAATCCAGTTTCCCCATCTTTCCTATTTTTTTCCGCAGACCGTGCGCGGCGTTTGGGGACAATGGCATGAACAAACCCCAATTTTGCGGCCTCCTTGAGCCGGGCTTGGGCGTGGGAGACGGCGCGGATTTCTCCGGACAGGCCGATTTCTCCGAAAATGACGGTTTTTTCCGGCACCGGCGCGCCGCTCAAGCTCGAAGCCAGGGCGGCGGCCACCGCGAGGTCCGCCGCCGGCTCGTTGATTTTAAGGCCGCCCGCGATGTTTAGGTAGACGTCATTGCCCGCCAGCGCCAGTCCACAGCGCGATTCCATCACCGCCATGATCATCGCCAAGCGGGCGCTGTCCCAGCCGACGACGGCGCGCCGGGGCGTCGCTAGCGCCGATGGAGACAGAAGCGATTGAATTTCGACGAGCATCGGTCGGGTGCCCTCGATCCCGGCGAAAATGGCGCCGCCGCTGACCGAGCTGTCGTGCTCGCCGAGGAACAAGGCGGACGGATTGGGGACCTCGCCGAGGCCCTTGTCCGACATTTCGAAAACGCCGATTTCGTCGGTTGCGCCGAAACGGTTCTTGACGCCCCGCAAAATTCTGAACTGATGGCTACGTTCGCCCTCGAAATAGAGTACGGCATCGACCATGTGCTCGACCACGCGGGGACCGGCGATCTGGCCGTCCTTGGTGACATGACCGACCAGGACGACGCAAAACCCCCGGCGTTTGGCGAGGCGGACCAGTTCCTGGGCGCAGGTGCGTACCTGTGAAACCGTGCCGGGGGCCGACTCTATGGAATCGATATACATGGTCTGGATCGAATCGATAACCACCAGATCGAACGGCGCGCCTTGATCCAGGGTGGTGACGATATCGCGCACCGATGTCGCGGCGGCCAGGGAAACGGGAGACTTCGCCAAGCCTAGGCGCGCCGCGCGCAGGCGCAGTTGGTCGATCGCCTCTTCGCCGGAAATATAGGCGCAGCGCGCCCCCCCGGCCGCCATTTTCGCCGTGACCTGAAGCAACAGTGTCGATTTTCCGATTCCCGGGTCGCCGCCGACAAGCAACGCCGACGCCGCCACCAGGCCGCCCCCGGCGACGCGATCGAATTCCTCGATCCCGGTTTTTTTGCGCGCGGTGACGGTGCGCTCTCCCTCCAGGGGGACGAAGGTGATGGTCCGCCCCTTGCGCGCGCTCAGCCCCTTGGGCGTGCTTTCGGGCAGAGCCTCCTCGCTGATCGAATTCCAAGCGCCGCAGCTTTCGCAGCGGCCCGCCCATTTGGCGGTGACGGCGGCGCATTGCTGACAGACGAAACGGGCGGTTTTCGTGGCCAAGGCAGGCATCCTTCGGTGAAAAATCAGGCGGCGCGGCGCGCTATGGACGTCTTGTTCATGGCGCTCAGGCCTTCGCGGTCATTATGATGGGGCCTTCGGCGCGGCCGTGGATGAACTGATCGACATAGGGGTTGCCCGAATTGTCGATTTCCGACACCGGACCCGCCCAGATGATTTTACCTTGGTAAAGCATCGCGACGCGATCGGCGATTTTGCGCACGCTGGCCATGTCGTGGGTGATCGACAGTGCGCTGGCGCCCGTCTCGCGGGTGATCTTGACGATCAAGTTGTTGATGACATCGGCCATGATCGGATCGAGGCCGGTGGTCGGCTCGTCGAAAAAAATAATCTCGGGGTCGGCGGCGATGGCGCGCGCCAGTCCGACGCGTTTTTGCATCCCGCCGGACAGTTCGGCGGGATACAGGCTCGCCACGTCCGCCTCCAGGCCGACTTGGGCAAGTTTTTCGACGGCGATGTCGCGGGCTTGGGACCGGGTGGCCTTTTTTTCCGCCAGAATCTTGAAAGTCACGTTTTCCCATACCGGCAGGGAATCGAACAGGGCCGCGCCCTGGAACAGCATGCCGAATTTGCGGTTGATGCGGGCGCGTACGTCGTTGGAAACGTCGATGGCGCTTTCGCCGTCAACCTCGATCGCGCCGCCGTCGGGGGTGAGCAGACCGAGCACCGATTTCAACATGACCGATTTTCCTGTGCCCGAGCCGCCGATGACGACCACCGATTCGCCTTTGGCGACATCCAGGTCGATGCCGTCCAGAACAACCTTGCGACCGAAGGCCTTGCGGACATCGCGGAGTCGAATTTTCGGGGTGTGGTTGGTCATTTGGTGAAAAACACCACGGTTAGGATGTAATCGAAACAAAGGATCAGGATGCTGGCGCTGACCACGGCGTTGGTCGTCGCCGCGCCGACGCCTTGCGCCCCGCCCTTGGAGTTATAGCCATGATAGCAGCCCATCAGGGAAACCGTGAACCCGAATACCGCGGCCTTGACCAATCCCGAATTGACATCCTCGGCGGTAAGGAAATTCCACGTATTTTGCAGGTAGTTGGACGGATTGAAGCCAAGCTTATAAACCGCCACCAGATAACCGCCGAAGACCCCGATGATGTCGGCGATCAGCACCAGGATCGGGAACATGGTGACGCCCGCGATCAGGCGTGGCGCGACCAGGTATTTCATCGGTTCGGTGGACAGAGTGCTCAGGGCGTCGATTTGTTCGGTGACCCGCATGGTGCCGATTTCGGCGGCCAGCGACGCCCCGATGCGCCCCGCCACCATTAGGCCCGCGAGGACCGGTCCCAGTTCGCGGGTGATCGACAGCACGACGACGTTGGCGATCGCCCCCTCGGCGGAAAAACGCGAAAACCCGGTATAGCTCTGCAGCGCCAGAACCATCCCGGCGAAGACGGCGGTCAGACCGACGACGGGTAGGGAAAAATAACCGATATCGACCATCTGGCGCACGACTTGGCGGGGATAAAACGGTGCGCGCACACAATGGCCGACGCCGGAGGCGGCGAACGTGCTTAGCCGCCCCGTGGCGTGCAAGAAGGCGATGAACATGCGTCCGATGGGCTGTAAAAAATTCATGCGTCGGCGCCTCTCGCGTGCGCGGAGGCGGGTCCGAATGCGTGTGCGCCGCCCTTCTCGATATAGACGCGGTGGAAGCGCGATCCTAGCCCGGTTAAAATTTCATAGCCGATCGTGCCGGCTTGGTGGGCGACGGCGTCAACCGGGTTGTGCGGCCCGATCAAATCCACCAGCGCGCCGGGGTGGAGCAGCGCGGGGGGAACCCGGGTCACATCGATGGTGATCAAATCCATAGAGACGCGTCCTACGACCGTTACGGCATGATCGCCCAGGTAGGCGGTCGCGCCATTACTGAGGGATCGAGGATAGCCATCCGCATAACCCACGCCAACGGTCGCGATACGGCTGCCTATCGATGGTTCGACCGTCGCACCATAGCCAACGCTCAAAGGGGTGTCAATTGTACGGATTTGTAGGATTTTCCCTTGCAAGCGAACGACTTGAGCCATCGGGTTGGGGGCATGGGGGGTCGGATTGACGCCGTATAGGGCCGCTCCCGGGCGGACGAAATCGAAATGATAACGCGAACCTAAGAAGACCCCCGAGGAATTGGCGAGCGACGCCGCCGGTCGCCTATCGACGCCGTGGCTGTGGGAGGGCGCGCGACCGAGGGCGTCCAGGGCGGCCCCAAACGTCGCCAACTGACGGACGTTCAAGGGATGATCCGGCTCATCCGCGCAGGCGAGGTGGCTGATCACGGCGCGCACGTCAATCCCGTCAAGCGCCGTGGGATCGTCGATCAGGGCTTGTGTTTCGGCAGGGGAAAACCCCAGGCGCGACATCCCGGTGTCGAGATGGATCATAGCGGGGTAAGGACTTTCCAAGCGCCGCGCAAAGGCGCGCCACGCCGCGACGGAACCGGGATCGTTGAGGACCGGGATCAGGTCGTGCTCGGCGAAGACGCTTTCGCACTTCGCCATCAGGCCGTTAAGCACGGCGATTTCGACGTCCCGGCCCAAGGTTTGGCGCAGCGCCACCGCCTCGTCGAGGTGGGCGACGAAAAAAAGCCGGCATCCGGCGGCTTTCAACGCCGGGGCGATGCGCCGAGCGTCCAGGCCATAGGCCGCCGCCTTGACCACCGCCGCCGCCTGGCAGGTGGGGCCGACGGTATCGCGATACAGGCGCCAATTGTCCGCCAGGGCGTCCAGATCGACGCTTAAAACGGCGCACGCGCGATCGTAATCGCTGGGGCTCATGGCGCTGGTCATTTGGGGATTATTCCTGAAAATGTTGACGATCGAGATCGCCGAAGCGGGTGAACTGCCCCTGGAACATTAAGGTCACGTCGCCGATCGGGCCATGGCGTTGTTTGGCGACGATCACCTGGGCCAGATTGCGCACCCGGTCCATGGCCTCTTCCCATTTGGCTTCGCGGTCGGCGAACTTCGCTCCGTCGTCGTCGGCGCGCTGGGCGGGTTTCTTGCGTTCCAGATAATATTCTTCGCGGTAAATGAACATCACCACGTCGGCGTCTTGTTCGATGGAACCCGACTCGCGCAGATCGGACAACTGCGGACGCGGCGGATCGCGGCTTTCCACCGCGCGCGAGAGCTGCGACAGGGCGATCACGGGAACCCCCAATTCCTTGGCCAAGGTTTTCAGGCCGCGGGTGATTTCCGACACCTCGTTGACGCGGCCATCGTTTTTGCCCGGCGGCGGAGAGATCAATTGTAGGTAATCGACCACGATCAGGCCCAGATTGTGTTGGCGTTTTAAACGCCTGGCGCGGGTTCTTAGGGCGCTGACCGTGAGCGCCGGGGTATCGTCAATGAAAATCGGGATGCGGTGCAATTCCTGGCTGGCGACCACCAGGCGGGTGAATTCCTCGTTCGCCAGTTCGCCCTTGCGCATTTTGTCCGACGATATTTCGGTTTGTTCGGAAAGGATGCGCGCGGCCAACTGTTCGGCGGACATTTCCAACGAAAAGAAACCGACCACGGCGCCTTCCTCGCCGCCCGAACGAAAGTGCGAGTAGGCCGCGTTGTAGGCGATGTTGGTGACCAGGGCGGTCTTTCCCATCGAGGGACGACCGGCCAGGATCAGAAGATCGGACGGGTGCAAACCGCCCAGCATTTGGTCGAGATCGCGCAGGCCCGTCGTTACCCCGGCCAGCGCGCCTTCGCGCTTGTGGGCGACCTCGGCCATGTGGACCGCTTCGATGATCGAGGTCTTGAAATCCTGGAAACCACCTTCGTATTCGCCCTGCGTCGCCAGATTGAACAGATGCTGTTCGGCGCTTTCGATTTGTTGATTGGCGGGTTTGTCGATATCCGGGCTATAGGCGTCGTTGACGATGTCCTCGCCCAGCGCAATCATTTCGCGCTTCAGGTAAAGATCGAAAACGATGCGCCCGTATTCCCCGGCGTTGATGATGGTCACCGCCGCGCCGGCCAGTTCGGCGAGGTACTGCGCGCCGCCGACCTTGGACAGGGCGTCGGTCTGGCTGAAGAAACTTTTCAAGGTGACAGGATCGGCGATCTGTCCCCGTTCGATCAGCCGCGTGCAGGCGTCGTAAATCAGACAATTGGCCGGGTCGGAAAAATGTTCGGCGCGCAGGAACTCGGAAACCTTTTCATGGGCGCGATTGTTGGTCAGGATCGCGCCCAAAAGCGCTTTTTCGGCGTCCGGGTTGTGCGGTGGCGTGCGGTACGCCGGGGCCGTGGGCGCGAGTTCGGGAACGCCGAGGGCGGCGGCGAGGCGATCTTCCTCAAGTGGTGGGTTTGTGGTCATGAAATCGAGGGTACATCAAATCGACGGAAAGCACCTCTATTAACCGATTGGGGGACGGTTGTGAATTGCCTTAAACCCGGGGATATGTTCGCCGCGCCGATATACTTTCGAACCCTCGATGCGAGGCGGTTCCGTCGGCTTTCGTTCAGGCCACTCTGTGGGGAAGGCGCCCGTTTGCGTCATTACGATGTTCCCGTTCGGTGATGTAGGTGCGGGTCAAGGGGGTCGCCGTGATCTCCTTGCCGATTTGAATTTGGAAAACGACGTGTCTGAGGCGTCGAAAAGCCATTTCGCTGAGCGCCAGATAAAATTCCCACATGCGGAAAAAGCGGGCGTCGTAAAGCTCCTCGGCGCGCGCGCGGTTGGCGGTGAAACGGGCGCGCCAGGCCTTCAGGGTTTCGGCGTAATGCAGGCGCAGGATTTCGATATCCAGGATGTTGAGGTTCGCCCTTTCGACCGCTCGCGCAACCTCGGACAGGGACGGATTATAGCCGCCGGGGAAGATGTATTTACGAATCCACGGATTGGTTCCGCTCGGTCCATCCATCCTGCCTATGGTGTGCAGCAGGAAGACCCCGTCGTCCTTCAGAAGGTCCCCCATTTTTTGGAAAAAGCGGACGTAATGATCAACGCCGACGTGTTCGAACATCCCCACCGAGACGATCCGGTCATATTTCCCCTCGACCGTACGGTAATCGCGAAGATCGAAGTGCACGCGCGCATCCAGTCCCGCCTTTTCGGCGCGCGTTCGCGCATAACCCAACTGCTCCGTAGATAGTGTGACGCCATCGACCCGGGCGCCGCTCTGGCGCGCGATATCCAAGGCGAGCCCCCCCCACCCCGAGCCGACATCGAGAACGCGGTGGGTTTCCTTCAGAAGGAGTTTGGCCTCGATATGACGTTTTTTCTTTTCCTGGGCCTCGTCCAGGGTCTCCGCGCCGGTTTCGAAATAGGCGCAGGAATATTGCCGGTCGGCATCGAGGAACAGGTCGTAGAGGGTCGCCGAAAGATCGTAGTGGTGAGCGACATTGCGCCGCGCCCGACCGGGAGGGTTGAGTTGATGCAAGCGCCGCAGGGCGAAACGGACCGCCCCCGCTATCCGGGTAAAGGGGACAAAACCGTCCCGCAACGCCATGTTGGCGCCGATAAAATCGAGAAAATCGTATATGCCTTGCCCCCCTTCGATCGTCAGGCGACCGTCGGTATAGGCTTCGCCGAGGGCAAGCTCCGGGTTCAGGAATAGAGCGTAAGCGACGCGGCGGTCATGGAGGCGGATCGTTCTGTGCGGTCCGACATAGGCGCCTTCGAAAACATGGATTTTCCCTCTCCAATCAATGACGCGCAGCGTGCCGACCTGGATCAATTGTCGTAACAATAAGGACAAGAGCTTCACTGTAAACCCTCCGTGCTTATAGGTGATTAGGGTCAGAACCTGTTAATCTGAAGCGTCTGACGGAGATGAATTTAAGTGTGGGTTAGGCGGAGAACCCGCCGCAATGGCGCTCATTGTAAAGGTTTTACAACGATATCCGCGCTTAAATTCATTCCGTCCCGCGGGGATTTGTGAAAAATGCCCCAGGAACGTCGTCGAAGACTTTTGAAAGTGAACGGCACTTCCGGCAAGTCTTCTCCTAGTGGATCGACTCCGACGTTTCGCCCCCGCGAACCATCGGGCCGACCACTATCTATCTTTTTGTTGCAGTTTGATTTCTTCACACATTTGTGTCCAATTGCATCGGACTCAAATGTTAAATTCAAACCACTAGGTCTGTGACATTTTACACAAACCAGACGCTTCAGATTAATAGGCCCTGACCCTAGTGGGTCGAGAAGGGGCCACATCCGGGTGTGGCGTCAAGGCGCCATCATCAAAGGAACGTCATTGCCCAAAATACCGGAAAAAGTGGGCCAAGAAGGATCGTGGCGTCCCAAGGGTGGAAATAGTACTCGAAAATGCGCGTTTTTGAAAATACGCTGAGGGAATTGCCGCCATGCGCGCGTAAAAATGCCGGCGGCGCGCCCCTTTCGGGAGCGCGCCGCCAAAACGATCGCGTAAAAACAGCGTAAGATTAAGATGAAGACGGCGAGAGGCCGTTATTCGTCTTTCTCTATGTCCGCTTCGATGTTCTCGACTTCACCGAAGTCTTCTTCGGCGTCCTGTGAGGGGACCTCGAAGACATCTTCGTCCGACGGGGTGTCTTCTTCGAGGGCTCCGTGATCTTGCCCGACCAAGGCCGCGCCGGTTTTTGCTTGAATTTCCGCCTCGTCCAGGGTGCGTGCGACATTGGCGCGGACCACGACCGACACTTCGGGGTGCAGATCGACGCGAACGTCGAACAGTCCCAAGGTCTTGATCGGGGTATTCAAGGCGACTTGGGTGCGGGCGATGGTGAACCCGGCCTCGCTTACCGAGGTGGCGATATCGCGCGCATTGACCGAGCCGTACAACTGCCCGCTTTCGCCGGCCTGACGGATCAACACGACCGTCAGTCCCTGCATTTTTTCGGAAACCGCCGCCGCTTCTTCGCGAAGTTTTAGATTTTCGGCCTCAAGCTGAGCCCGTTGATCGTCGAAGCGTTTCATATTGTCTGCGTTTGCGCGCAGCGCCTTGTTCCTCGGCAGAAGAAAATTGCGGGCGTAGCCGGGTTTCACGTTGACCACGTCGCCCATCTGACCGAGCTTTTCAATTCGTTCTAACAGAATGACTTCCATCACTCACACCTCCTGGCCGTTCTTGGGGTCCGCGAAACGTTCGCGTAGACCGGCCCACTGTTCAATCATACCAATTCCGGTGACCACCATGGAAAACCATCCGGAAAACACCAACACCACATAAAGTAGCGCCAACAAGACCCCCCGAAACGCCACACGGCGCATCAAGGAATGGATAACCGCAAGACCCAAGAAAAAGAACGCTACCGACAAAAGCAATACGATTTGCCTGCCGGCGTATTCTATTTCTCCGCTCCCGATCAAGGCCCCGACCGCGGCCAAAATCAAAGGCCAGGAAAACCAACCGGGCAAAATAAGGTCCCGATAGGCCGGTGAGGGCCGAATACTTTTTCCTCCGCGCGCCAGCAAGGCCTGTGCGGCGGCGGCGTTCACCGACACCAAAACGATCCAGCCTCCCCCGAGGAGTCCGGGGAAAAATGCCGCAAGATGCGAGACAAAGCGCGCTCTCGCCGCAGCGTCCTGGTTGGGTGCGATCTCCTGGAAACGGAAGTCAAGATACACCTTCACGGCGTTGGAAAAGGTATCTTGAACCCAGTGTCCATAAAGACCGAACCCGAGTAGGGCGACGACGCCGATCACGCACAACCAGGCGAGAATTTCTCCCGCCTTAATCCACCGCACGGCGCCGTTGCACTTTACCCTGCTCAGGGCCAACTTCACCGTGATTCCGGCGGGCAGGGCGTGAAAAAGCACGTAAACCCCCGCCGCGTAGGGACCGCCGATGACCGTGATCAAGCCCAAACCGACCACCGCGGCGATGCTCAACGCGCCTATTCCGTATCCCAAGCCCGCCAGCATGAGGGGCAGGGGGCCAAAGAAGGCGAGAAACAAGGCGTTGAAGGTTCCCCCCGAAAGGGAAGCCAGTGTGATCATGGCGCTGACCACACCGGCCACCAAGGCGTAAATTTTATCCTTGGTCACCTGAATCTCCTGGCTTGAGCCTTAAGTTCCGCCATCCTGACGTCGGTGATGGCGGCCCTGAAGCTCTTTTTATTGCACGATATAAGGCATCAGCGCCAAATAGCGCGACCGTTTGATGGCCTTCGCCAGTTCACGCTGCTTTTTCGCCGAAACGGCGGTAATCCGGCTGGGGACGATTTTGCCCCGCTCGGAGGTATAGCGCGACAACAACTTGACGTCGCGAAAATCGATCTTGGGGGCGCCGGGACCGGCGAAGGGGCAGCTTTTGCGGCCCCGGAAAAAAGGACGACGGCTCATTACTCTGCTCCGTTTCTGGCGTTGTCGCTACGCTGAGGGCGGTCGCCACGATCCGGGCGGTCGCCACGATCCGGGCGGTCGCCACGATCCGGGCGGTCGCCACGATCGCCACGGCGGGGGCGTTCGTCACGAGGTTTTTGCATCATGACCGACGGCTCCATATCGATCTCGTCGATGCGGATTGTCAGGTGACGCAGAAGATCCTCGTTGATGCCCATCTGGCGTTCCATTTCGTGGATCGCGGCAGCCGGCGCGTCGATGGTCAACTGGATATAGTGACCCTTGCGGTTTTTCTTGATTTTGTACGCCAGGGCGCGCAGGCCCCAGTATTCCCGTTTGGCGATCTTGCCGCCATTATCTTCGATCACCTTGGAGAAGGCGTCACCCAGGGCTTCCGTCTGTTGGACGGATAGGTCCTGGCGCGCGATGAACACGCTTTCGTAAAAAGCCATAGTTTCTCTCCCTATGGATTGTCTCAGTCCGGCTCATCCGGACATAGCTGCACCACGCGGCGCAGCAAGGAGCTCAAGGGCGCGCACTATACATCATTATTCCGCAGGCGCAAGGCCTCGTCTCCGTTCTCGCGGGCGCATCGGGTGGCGGTCGTTGTCGCCCCGAACCGTGCGAGGGGTCGCCCCGAACCGTGCGAGGGGTCGCCCCGAACCGTGCGAGGGCTTGACAGAAAAAAGAGACAGTGTATCCCTCGCTCAATCGCAAGACGCCACGTTAGACCAAGACGCCACGTTAGACATGGATGGATTAAGGAAAATCGCCGATGACCCGCGCATTCGTATTCCCCGGACAAGGCGCACAGAGCGTCGGCATGGGGCGGGCGCTTTATGACGCTTTCGCCTCGGCGCGCGCCGTTTACGAAGAAGTCGATGACGCCTTGGGGCAAAACCTCAGCGCTCTTATTTTTGAAGGGCCGAACGATGAACTGACCCTGACGCAAAATGCACAGCCCGCTCTGATGACGGTTTCGATGGCCGCGATGGCGGTGTTGCGCGAGGGCGGGATCGATATCGCGACGCACGGCGCTTTCGTCGCCGGACATTCGCTCGGCGAGTACACCGCCCTGTGCGCGGCGGGGACCTTCACGCTTGCCGACACGGCCCGGCTTTTAAGAACGCGCGGGCGGGCGATGCAAGAGGCCGTTCCCGTCGGCGCGGGGGCGATGGCGGCCCTACTGGGGCTGGATTGGCAAAGCGCGCGCGCGGTGGCCGAGGAAGCCGCCCAAGGCGACGTCTGCGCGGCGGCGAACGACAATGCCGACGGTCAGGCGGTGATCAGTGGGACGGCCGCCGCGGTGGACCGCGCCATCGAAATCGCCAAGGCGCGGGGCGCTAAAAAATGCGTGCTGCTTCCCGTCAGCGCACCTTTTCATTGCGCCTTGATGCAACCGGCCGCCGAGGTCATGGCCGAGGCGCTAGCCGATGTCGAGATGCGTGCGCCGTCGGCGCCCCTGATCGCCAACGTCAGCGCCCGATCCGCCGTGGATGCGGATGAAATTCGCGATCTTCTGGTCCGCCAGGTGACAGGAGCGGTCCGCTGGCGCGAAAGCATCCTGGCCATGAAGGCGGCGGGCGTCGATACCCTTCTGGAGGTCGGTGCGGGTAAGGTGCTGTCGGGATTGGCCCGTAGGATCGACCGCGATTTGGCGTGCGTCACTCTCAACGGTCCCGAGGACATCGAGGCGTTTGCGGCGACATTGTAGACATTGTAATAGAGAATAACGTTAAAGAAAGACGTTCGCGGCCTTCGGTCGGGCGAGAGAGGAAAAAAGATGTTTGATTTGACAGGCAAGAGGGCATTGGTGACGGGGGCCTCGGGTGGAATCGGGGGCGCCATCGCGCGGGTCTTGCGTCGCCAGGGCGCGTTGGTGGCGCTTTCGGGCACGCGCATAGAACCATTGCAGGCGCTCCGTGACGCGTTGGGGGACGGCGCGTTCGTCACCCCGGCCAATTTAAGCCAGGGCGACGCGCCCGCCCAACTGTACGCCGACGCCGTGGCGGCGATGGGCGGGGTTGACATTCTCATCAATAATGCTGGTTTGACCCGCGATGGTTTGGCGGTGCGGATGAAGGACGAAGACTGGCAATCCGTTTTGGACGTCAATCTGACGGCGGCATTCCGTTTGACGCGGGCGTGTTTGAAGGGGATGATGAAAGCGCGCTGGGGACGCATCGTGTCGATGAGTTCCGTCGTCGGCGTGACCGGAAACGCGGGGCAGGCCAATTACGCAGCATCGAAAGCGGGGCTGATCGGGATGAGTAAATCCTTGGCCCAGGAAGTGGCGTCGCGCGGGATTACGGTCAATTGCGTCGCTCCTGGATTTATCGCGACGGCGATGACCGACGCCTTGAATGATGCGCAAAAAGCGGCGATCGACGCGCAAATTCCCGTCGGACGCATGGGGACCCCGGAGGAAATCGCCGCGGGCGTTCTGTATTTGGCCAGTGAGGAGGCGGCTTATGTCACCGGCCAGACACTGCATATCAACGGCGCGCTTGCCATGATTTGACGGAGACCCGGCGAAGATGTGATCGTGGACCGCGGCTAACGCGGGAGGGGAGGCTTCCCCGCACGGCGCTCATAAAGCCGGGTTATGAGCGCTGGTCATGGAAAAAAAAGTATGATAGGAAACGAGACTTTCCGCCCGCCCGTGGCGAGACAGAGACGGTGCGCATTGTTGGAAATCCGTGGTAAAACGGGGTCCGACAAGAAGATATGCAACTGGATAAACAAACTTCGATTCGAGGAATAAGAATTATGAGTGACGTCGCCGATCGCGTTAAAAAGATCGTCTTGGACCATCTTGGTGTTGACGAAGCGAAGGTCGTTGAAAACGCCAGCTTCATTGACGACCTGGGCGCCGACAGCCTTGATACCGTCGAATTGGTGATGGCCTTCGAAGAAGAGTTCGGGTGCGAAATCCCCGACGATGCCGCCGAAAAAATTCTGACGATTAAAGACGCCATCGACTTTATTTCGGCCAACACCTGATCGTGATGACCCCGCCGTTCAAACGGCTTTTGTCGTTGGACGTCGTGGGGTATCATCCCTCACATCCGATTTACGCTCGATGACGGAGTTAAATTGTTCGCCATGAGACGTGTCGTTATTACCGGTATCGGCGTCGTTTCCCCATTGGGGAGCGGCGCTCGACATACCTGGAATCGTCTGGTCAATGCCGAATCGGGTATTGATTCCATCACCTCATTCAATGTTTCCGATCTTCCCGCCAAAATCGCCGGGCAGGTGCCCCTGGGCGAAGGCGTGGGGGATTTCAATATCGACGCCTATGTCACCCCGAAAGAACGCCGCCGCATGGACGATTTTATCGTCTATGGCCTAGGTGCGGCCAGCGAAGCGGTCGAGGACGCCGGTTGGACGCCTAGCGACGAAGGCGAGCTGGTGCGCACCGGCGTGATGATCGGTTCGGGAATCGGCGGCTTGCCCGAAATCGCCGACGGTTCGCTGACCGTCGATTGCGAATCGGGCGGCGGCGTGCGCCGGCTCAGCCCCTTTTTCATTCCCGCCAGCCTGATCAACCTGGTTTCCGGACAGGTCTCGATCAAGTACGGTTTTAAGGGACCCAACCATGCCGTGGTGACGGCGTGCTCCACCGGTGCGCATGCGATCGGCGACGCCGCGCGCTTGATCATGTGGGACGATGCCGACGTCATGGTCGCGGGCGGCGCCGAGGCGGCGTGCTGTCGTTTGGGCATGGCCGGGTTTTCACAGGCCAAGGCGCTGTGCGCGACCTATAACGATCAGCCGCAAAAAGGCTCGCGCCCCTGGGATCGGGACCGTTCCGGGTTTGTCATGGGCGAGGGCGCGGGTGTTGTCGTGCTCGAGGAATTAGAGCACGCCAAGGCCCGTGGCGCGCAAATTTACGCGGAAGTCGTGGGCTATGGTTTGACCGGAGACGCCTATCACATCACCGCGCCCACCCCGGACGGTGATGGGGCTTATCGGTGTATGAAGGCGGCGATGAAACGCGCCCAAATGAACCCCGAGGACATCGACTACATCAACGCCCATGGCACATCGACAATGGCCGATGTTATCGAATTGCAAGCCGTCAAGCGGGCTTTTGGCGACGCCGTCAACGGTCTTTCGATGTCATCGACGAAGTCGGCCATCGGTCATTTGCTGGGTGCGGCGGGCGCCGTCGAAAGTGTGTTTTCGGTATTGGCGATCAAGAACGGCGTCGTTCCACCGACCCTCAATCTGGACAACCCGGATGACGGCTGTGATATCGATCTGGTTCCTCATCAAGCCAAGGAACGCCCGGTACGTGCGGCGCTGTCCAATTCATTCGGTTTCGGCGGCACCAATGCGTCCTTGATCTTTAAAGCCTTTACTTAAAGCCGCCGTGGGGATGGCGCGCCTTTTAGCCGTTCTGTTTGTCATTCTCGGGGGTATTCTCGGCGCGTCGTGGTGGGGGTATTCCCAATTCGACGCGCCGGGGCCGTCCACCGTGCCGATTACCGTGGTGATCGCCAAGGGCGGTGGGGTGCGGGCGATCGCCCACCGGCTTGCCGATGTGGGGGTTATCAGGCATCCCACCGTGTTTCGCATCGCCGTGCGTCTATCCGGGGCCGATACCACACTGAAGGCCGGAGAGTACGCTTTCCCCGCCGGGGCGAGCGCGCGCGATGTTCTTAATCTTTTGGTGTCAGGAAAGACGGTGGTGCGCAAGCTCACCATTGCCGAGGGATTAACCACAAGGCAGGTGTTGGATATTATTCGAGGCGCCGAGGGGTTGGTCGGAAGAATAACGCGATCGCCCGCCGAGGGTGCGCTTTGGCCGGAAACTTACCATTATTCCTGGGGGGACGAACGCGACGCTCTGGTGCGCCGGATGACCGTCGCCGATCGCCGGGAGATCGATGGATTGTGGGCGCGCCGTGCGCCGGGCCTTCCGTTGACGTCGATTAATCAGGCGATCACGTTGGCCTCGATCGTCGAGAAGGAAACCGCGCTTCCCGAAGAGCGCGCGCATGTCGCCGGCGTATTCTTTAACCGCCTAAAACGGGGAATGCGCCTGCAATCGGATCCGACCGTGGTGTATGGCCTCAGCGCGGGTGAGGGCACGCTGGGGCGGGCGTTGACCTATCAGGATTTGCATACGGCGACGCCTTACAACACATATATGATCAAGGGACTGCCTCCCGGCCCTATCTGCAATCCGGGGCGAGCATCGATCATGGCGGTTTTGCATCCGCAAAGCACGCCCGATATTTATTTCGTCGCCAACGGTCGCGGTGGGCACGCTTTCGCGCAAACATTGCAAGAGCATAACGCCAACGTTCGACGTTGGCGGAAAACTCAGCAAAATGATAATGGAAGCTGACTGTGCGTGTTGATGGCCTCGTCTATGGCGTGCAGACCGACATCGATGCCGTTGGGGGCTTTTTTGGCCTTTTTCTTCATGACGGCGATCCGTTCGGACAACTTGTCGAAGGATGGGCGCACGACGCCGTGGGGCAGGTGGAGGACGGCGGCGCTGATCGTCAACAGATCAAAATGCCGCTCGACGCCATGACGGTCGTTGGCCACGATGTGGCCGCGCCGACGGTCGTCGGGATCGTAAAAGCTCTCCACGTTGTGTGAAAACGTGGCGCGCAGTTCGGTGGTCGTCGAGACGACGTCTTGAATATCTTGATCGTAGACGCCGACAAAAAAATCGTCGCCGCCGATATGTCCCAAAAAGGTGTCGCTGGTGTTGAAGGTCTTGCGCATCAGATCGGAAAACAAGACGATCGCCCGGTCCCCTTGGCGAAACCCGTAGGTATCGTTGAAGGGCTTGAAGTTATCGAAGTCGAAATAGACCAAGGTCAGATTGCGCTCGGTCTCGTCGAGAGCGTCGGCGACGAAATTGGCGATCATATTGTTGCCGGGAAGCTTGCTCAGGGGGTTTTGGTCGCGCGCGCAGGCCAGGTTCATTTCATTGATCGCCCTCAGTAGTGACGTTGCGGTCAAAAATCCGACATAGCGCGAATTGTCGGTAATCAGAACGCCTTTGCAATCGTCGGCCATGGAGAAAAATTCGAGCACCCGGTCGGTGCTGGTGCGGATATCGACGATGGGGCACGGCGTGATAAAGTCCTGGACTTTTTTTCCGTAGGCCCGGTTCGCCATCAAATCCTTGCCGTAGGGGGAATAGCTGAGTTCCTTGATGTCGTTTTCGCGAATCAGACCGATCGGCTGTTCGACGGCGTCGAGCACGGGAAAATAGGACAGATTCTTGTTTTTCCTCAGGATCTTGAAAACGTCTTCCATCGGGGCGTCGAAGCGCACGATCGGCAGGCGCTCGATGCGCTCGCTGATGAAATGGTCGTCGCGCGCGTTCTTGCGCCGGTCGCGGCGGTTGATATCCTCGACGATGGGATAATTCGATGTGATTTGAGCGGCGTCGATCGTCGGCTTCTTGATCAAAAACCCCTGCACCAGATCACAGCCGATTTCCTTGCAGGTGAGGAATTCTTCCTCGGTTTCGACGCCTTCGGCGATCACCAAGATGCCCAGGACATGGGCCAGATTGACGATGTTGGTGAGGAACAGCTTCTTGCGGCTATCGCGCGATATCCCGGAAATGAAGAAGCGGTCGATCTTGATGTAATCGGGATTGCGTTCGTAGAGCAGTTTCATGCCGGAAAATCCGGTGCCGAAGTCGTCGATCGCAAGGCGGAAGGATTGCGCCTTGTAATTGTCCAATATCCGGTTGATGTTGCCTTGCCCGGCGATGTCGTGACGTTCGGATATCTCGAAACAGACCACGTAGGGCGGCAGGCCGTGGCGTTCGAGAAGCTGAACCGTCGCACCCATCTGGTAATCGGGGGAGTTCAGTATCCGATTGTCGAGATTGAAGAACATCTTCACCTGTTCGCCCAACCCCAGGGCGCTGAACTTGCGGATCGCTTTTTCGCGGACGATCAGGTCCATTTGATGAAGGATTTGCAGCTTTTGGGCGTAATCGAAGACCGCGAAAGGCGTGGTGAACCCCAAAGTCTCATGTCCGCGAAGCAAGGCCTCGACGGCGTAACAGGCTCCGGTCAGGGTGTTGACGATAGGCTGGAAGGCGATATCGATATGGCGTTCGACCTGTCCGAGAAAAGGCGGCGACGCGATTTGAGTAAACGGATTCTCCGTCCTTTCGAGAGGGGCGGGTACATCTCGGAAATGAACAGGGAAATGGATCGCCATGGGTGGGTTATCCAAGCTGAGTTGTTTAAGGTCTCCGATTATCGCGAAACAAATGTTACAGTTTCTAGCTCGAAGGAAATATCGGGACGGGAAAAGGTGTTTTTTCGCACCGGAGATTTACCGGGGTGGTTTTTTCGGTGCGCGGTTGAATAGAGCGCCGCGAAACGGCGCGGGCAAAAGGCGTAGGACGCGGGTCAGCAGGGCCGTCTGCCAGGGAAAGACGATATAAAGCGGGCGGCGAGCAAGGGCGCGCCGGATAATCCGGGCGGCTTTTTCGGCGGGCATCAGAAAGGGCATGGGGAAGGGGTTGGCGTCGGTCATGGCGCTGGCGACGAAGCCGGGGCAGATGACGCTGACGCACACCCCGTCGGCTTTGAGCTGCCCGTTGAGGGCCTCGCCCCAGGTTATGACGGCGGCCTTCGACGCCGAATACGCCGCCGCGCCGGGGATGGCGATGAAACCCGCCAGGGAGGCGACGATAGCGATTTGCCCGCCGCCACGAGGGCGCATCGCGGCCACTGCGGGAAAGACGGTGTTTAGAACACCACCGAGGTTGGTGTCGAAAATGGCGCGGGCCTGTTCCGCGCTTTCGACCTTCCCCCCGGAGCCGCCCGAGATGCCTGCGTTCGCGATCACCAAATCCAGGGGTTGATGGCGATCGGCCCCTTCGATCCAGGCGGTTACGGATTGCGCGGACTTGACATCAACAATGGCGGTGTTGACGTCGGCCCCTTTGGCGCGACACTGCGCGGCGATGTCGTCCAGGCGGGTTCGGTCGCGACCGCAAAGCGACAAACGAACACCAGGGGCCGCGTAACGTAACGCCAAGGCGCGTCCGATACCGCTGGACGCCCCGGTGATCAGAATATGGTTGGGCTCTTTCATGGCGTTCACCATACACCGAAAAAGCGATTTTTAATATTCGTCGCAACGCACCGAGGCGCGATGCAAGGCGCGATGTGTTGCGCGGGCGGGGGCGGGGCGGGTATAACTTGGTAGACCCTCACGGCTGGAGGGGGGTAAGGCCGGTAGGCTCGCACTCGGGATCATAGGGGGTTTTTTGACAGTTTCATCCATGACCGGTTTCGCCAGGAGCGCAGGACGCCTGGAGACTTGCGCCTGGAGTTGGGAAGTAAAAAGTGTGAACGGCAAGGGGATCGATGTGCGCACCCGAATGGCCGGCGGTTTCGACGACCTCGAACCCCGCGTCAAGGCGCTTGTCACGAACCGGTTCAGGCGGGGAAACCTGTCGCTGTCCTTGGATTTCGAGTGGACGGCGTCACGCACCCGTCTGTCTTTCAATGAGACGGTTCTCGATGAAATTTTAGGATTGATTGATACATTGAAAACCCGTTTGGGCGATCTGCGCCCACCCAGCGCCGATGGCTTGCTGGCGGTCAAGGGACTGCTCGAAACCACCGAGGGCGAGATCGACGACGATACCCGTCAAAAGGCGGAGGCCGCCGTGTTGGCCGGACTGGATGAAGCTTTGTCGAGGTTGGCCGAAATGCGCGCCGGGGAGGGCGAAAAACTGGCCGCGGTGCTTCACGGTCAATTGGATCGAATCGCGCGGTTGCACCACGAGGCCCGTGCGTTGGAATCGGTACAACCCGAACGTATCGGCGCGCGTCTTTCCCGTCAGGTCGCGGCCTTGTGCGCGGACGCCACCGACATTCCTCCCGAACGGCTGGCGCAGGAAGCGGCGCTTTTAATGACCAAGGCGGACGTGCGCGAAGAATTGGACCGCCTGGCGGCGCACCTGCAGGGAGCGAGAAGTCTTTTGGATGAAGACGGCGCGATCGGCAGGCGGCTTGATTTTCTATGTCAAGAATTCAATCGCGAGGCCAATACGCTGTGTTCGAAATCGTCGGACGTGGCGTTGACTAGGGTCGGTCTCGAACTTAAAGCGACGATCGAACAATTTCGTGAGCAGGTGCAAAACATTGAATAATGATCCCCATATCGAACGACGCGGCTTGATGCTGGTGATGTCGTCGCCATCGGGCGCCGGAAAGACGACGATTTCCAGGGCGCTGCTGGCGGCCGACGACAATCTGTCGATGTCCGTTTCCGCGACCACCCGCCCGCCCCGCCCCGGCGAGGTCGATGGCGTCGATTACTATTTTATCGAAAAGAAAAAATTCGAGGATATGGTCGAAAAGGGGGAATTTCTCGAACACGCGCGGGTCTTCGACAATTATTACGGCACACCCCGCGCACCGGTCGAAGCCGCCTTGAAAGAAGGCCGCGACGTGTTGTTCGACGTTGACTGGCAAGGCACCCAGCAGTTGGGCGATAGCGCGGGTAAGGATTTGGTGCGGGTGTTTATCTTACCGCCGTCATATGAGGAACTTGAGCGGCGTTTATATAAGCGCGCCCAAGATAGCGTCGCGGTGGTTAAAAAGAGAATGGCCCAGGCGGCCAAGGAAATGAGTCACTATTATGAATACGATTACATCGTGGTTAATGTCGATGTGGCCGAAAGCGTCGCCAATGTCGCGGCGATTTTGCGCGCCGAACGCCTGCGCCGTGAACGTCAGCACGGATTGCACGATTTCGTCGCCGCGTTGAGCGCCGATCAGCCCTGAGTCCGGCGGCGGCCTATTTTTGGGACGGTGGCGCGAGGGTTTCATAGACCCGGGCGAGGGCGCAAAAATCGATGACGTCCAATTCCTCGGCCCGCGCGGTTTCCTCGATCCCCAGGGCCTTCAAGTGCGGGGTGAGGCCAATCGCCTTGAGGCTGGCGCGGAGCATTTTTCGCCGCTGTCCGAACGCCGCGGCGGTGACTTTCTCCATCGCCGCCCATGAGGCCTCGCCCAAGGGCGCATCGCGGGGGACGAGATGGACGACGCTGGAGACCACCTTGGGCGGCGGCGTGAAGGCGCTGGGTGGAATGGTGAACGCGGGGCTTATCGCACACAACCACTGGCACATCACCGAAAGCCGGCCATAGGCCTTGGTGCGCGGCCGGGCGAGCAGGCGGTCGGCGACTTCCTTTTGAAACATTAAGGTCATCGAGCGGAATGCTCGGGCGTGCCTGAGCCAGCCGATCAGCAACACCGTGGCGACATTGTAGGGCAGGTTGGCGACGATACGCCGGGGTGCATCGCCCAGCGTCCAGACCTCGATTTCGGTGGCGTCGCCCGCGATCACCTCGAAGCGCCGGGGGTGGGCCTCCTTCAGATAGTCCAAGGCTTGGATGCAGCGCGGGTCGCGTTCGACGGCGATCAGACGGGCGGCGTCTCCGGCCAGGATGGCGCGGCTCAGGCCCCCCGGTCCGGGTCCGATTTCGATGACGCAGTCGCCCTCCACGATGCCTGCGGTGCGGGCGATGCGTGCCGTCAGGTTAAGATCCAAAAGGAAATTCTGGCCAAGGGCCTTACGCGCCGAAAGCTCATGGCGGTGGATGATTTCTTTCAGGGGGGGCAGGCCGTCGAAAGAAACCCCGCTCACGACGTCGGCCCCCCACCCTCGGTGGTGGCGCGGTTGGTGGCGATGGCGAAGGCGCGGTCGATCGCGGCGATAAAGCTTGTGGGGTTGGCCTTGCCCTGCCCGGCGATGTCGAACGCGGTGCCGTGATCGGGCGACGTCCGCACGAAAGGAAGCCCCAGCGTGATGTTGACGCCGCCGTGAAAATCCAACGTCTTTAGGGGAATCAGAGCCTGGTCGTGGTACATGCAGATCGCCGCGTCATAGCCTTCTCGGGCTTCTTCGCCGAACATGGTGTCCGGGGGCAGGGGGCCGGATACGGCGATCCCGTCACCCTTAAGGATCTCTATGGCGGGGCGGATGATGGTGTTTTCTTCGTCTCCCATGGCGCCGTCTTCGCCGGCGTGAGGGTTCAACGCGGCAATGGCGAGGCGGGGATTGGAAAGGCCGAAATCGCGGCGTAGCGCCCATTCCGTGATGCGCGATAGGGTAACGATGGTTTCCGTTTTCAATGTGGCGATGGCGGTTCTCAGGGCGACGTGAACCGTAACCGGAACGACGCGCAATTGTGGGCAGGCCAGCATCATCACCGGTGGGGTCTGGATGGCGGCGAGATCGGCGAGAAACTCGGTATGGCCGGGGAAGGTGAACCCCGCTTGATAAAGGACGCCCTTGTGGATCGGGTTGGTGACGATGGCACAGGCCGCGCCGCTCTGGGCGTAATCCACGGCGCGCCGGATCGATGCGATCACACTGGGCGCATTGCGCGCGTCGCCCCGCCCCGGTTGAACGTCGTGTTCGAGGGGGTTTTCAAGAACGGGAAGGGCGCGGGGAAAAACATCGGAAGCCTGGGCCGGGTCGGCAATCGTTTCAATGGGGACATCGATTCTTAGGCGTCGAGCCAAGGCGCTTAGGCGCGCCGTGTCGTCAATCGCAAAAAAAACCGGCCCCGATATTTTTCGCCGCGCCCAAGCCATCAAGGTCAACTCACCGCCGACGCCCGCGGGATCCCCCATGGTCAAGGCGATCGGGGCGATCGGGGCGATTGGAGCGATCGGAGGGACGGCGGCGCGCCGGGCGGCGCTCATAGGCGGACGTCCACGAACGCCCTGCGGCGCAGATCGCGAAGCAGGCGGCGCGCACCGTTGTCGGCGCGCTCGGCGAACAGGCGGCGACGTACCTCCGCGCGCATCGCCGCCATCGTATCTTGACCGGAGCGTTCACAGACCATTAAAACGACGACGCCCTCTTTGGTGCGCACGGGCGCGCTGGGGTGATTGATCGGCAGCGAGGAGACGACGCTTTGCAGCGCCACGGGTAAGCTTGACGGCTTGACGGCGCCCAAGTTGCCGGACAGGGATGATCCACTTTGCCGCCCCAGGGCGTCGAACTGGGTGCAGCTTTTAGCATTCTGTGTGAGAGCGCGCGCTTTTTGCGCGGTTTGCGATACCGCCACCGCCGAAGCCGACGCGGGCAGAGGCAGGTAGAATTGGGAGATTTTCAGCTTTGGTTCGGGAATTTTGATGCCCGAACCCAGGCGTTTTTTACGTAAAAGAATGATGTGGTAGCCGTCTTCCGCCCGAATCGGTTCGGTGACCTGGCCGGGTTTCATTTTTTCAAGAGCCGCGCTGATTTTTGGGTCTACATTTCCCGCTTTCACCCAGCCCATATCACCGCCACGCGCGGCCGATGGACTTTGCGAAAAATTTTGCGCCAGCATCTGGAAATTGGCGCCGCGCTTTAGTTCTTGAACGATACGCACGGCGAGCTGGCGGGCGTCGCTGTCTTTCGTGCCTTGGGGGCCCGTGGGCAAGACGATTTCGGCGGTCAGGTATTCCGGACGGGTGGCGTTGGCGCGGATATCGCGCACCGCGGCGTCGATTTCCTCGGGGCCGATTTGGATCTGGGGCAGGACTCTGTCGCGGACGACCTTGCTCCAGGCGATTTCGGCCTTGGTGCGTTCGATCAGGGTTGATTTTGGGACGCCTATGCGCTGTAAGAGCTGATCGAGGGCACCCGGTTTGAAGTTGTTCTGACGTTCAATCTGCGCCAGGGCGACATTGATTTCATCCTTGGTGACGTTTATTTTCAGTCGCTTGGCCTCCTGAAGTTCAAGGTGCTCGTCAATCAAGCCGCGCAAGACTTGAGGTGCGAGGCGTCGGCGAACCTCTTGGGTATTGTCCAGGTTGGACGTCGCAATCAGCATCGTAATGCGTACGTTGAGGTCGTACACGGAGATGGCGTCTTCATTAACCACGGCGGCGATGGACAAGGTTTGTGCGTGAAGGGGAGCGGCGGACGCGAGAAAACCGAGCAGCGTCGCCACCACGACACGAAGCCCGGCCCGACGAACGCTACGGAAAAAGCCTGCCCGAACTCTCCGGGAAAAGCCGTGGAATAGATCTATGGTCATCGATTTTTCAGCCATCATGGTTACGATAAGTCGTATCTTTCGTGGGCGCTAGCGTGTCGTGTTCGCGCGAACGCTCCCCAGGGTTTTGAAGACGATCTCAAAAACAAACGCATCTGAAGGTTGAATCTCGCGATCCTGATAATAGGTTCGTTGGACATCGGTTTTGAATACGAAACATTCATCTTCATAGGCCAGGGACAACGACGTCGAGCGCATGCCACCGCCCGTTTGCAAGTCGCGAACGCCCGACACGGAGCCACGCCAATAACGAGACAGCTGCGATTTAATGTTCAAGGAAAGTTCCTTACGCCCGTTGTATTCGCTATCGGCCTGTTTGGGGAAATAAATGTAGTTCGACGAAATATTAAAAGCCGGCGTGCCGGCGCTTATCCGCACTTCATTGCGGCTGATGGCGTGTGTTTTCTTATCGATGCGGGTGCGGTACAAAAGGTCAACCAGATGTCCGGGTTGAATGTGCACCCGTCCGACGTAATCGGAAAAGCGGTCGTTGAGACCCGTGCCCGCCGCGAATGTGCTGTCGGCCTTGAGGCGATAGCTTTGCCCAAAAAGAACCGATGTGCTGCCGCCGCTGCTGCCGTAAACACCCCATTTTATGCCGTAATTGACCCGCGGCCCGCCCTCGACCCGATCATAGCCTGCGAAGCGATCGTGACTGAATAGGTTGGTGGTGTCAAATTCCACATCCAGGCTGTCTTCATTTGGAATACTTGAGGGATTTCCGCCGTAAGGCGCGACGACAAAGGATGTGATCGGCTCGATCAATTGATAGATATCCCGGTTTTCCTGGCGTACGAAAGGATAACGCCAATCAAACGCCAACTGCGGGTGGAGGCGCGCCTTGTATCCGGTGAACGTGCTGCCGTCGGTGCGTTTGAGGCCGTTGACGTGATAGAGGTCCCCCTGCACCGTCGCGGAAAGATCGTATATGTCGCCTTTGGGCGCGGTATAGGGAAGGTGCCATCCACTACGAAAAGAAAAACGTTGATCGTCCGTGCTCTTGGAACGGGTTAGCGCGACCATGCTCAAGTCCAGGGTGTTGTATGCGCCGTAACGCGATGGTTCGCTGACGTGGCTGTAGTCGAGCATCGGCGCCACGAGGGGAATGGAGCCCGGCTTGTCATTTGCACGAAGGCTTTGAAAGAGATACGATTTAGCGGAAAAATAATTGCGTCCACGAAACCCTTCGGCGAAAATTTTCGAGGTTAGCGTGTTTTGAGTCCCAAGCCCGTAGCGGCGCATATAGGTGTCCTGGGTCGTGCGTTGAAGATCGGCCCCCCAGCGCCAAGTATTGTCGATATCGAACCGGCCCATGCCGATGACATGACCGTGTGTGATTTTTTTGGAATCCTTGGTCAGGCTGGCGTCCAGGTTGATTTCGCCTTTGCGGAAACGCTGGCGGTAGTCTCCGGCCAAAACCGGACCTTCCTTCGAGGTGAAGATCGGACGCAAGGTAACGTCGCTGGACGGTGAAATGGCGTAAAAATAGGGCGTTTCAACCGTCGCGCCCAGATCCGTCGTCCCACCGAAGCGTGGGGGAAGAAGGCCGCTTCTGCGCTTGACGCTGGGATCGGGGTGGGAAAGATAGGGCGTGTAGGCGATGGGAACGCCGGCAAATTCGACCCAGGCGTCTTTGTATTCCACCGATTGCGCCTTCTTATCATGAAAGATTTCCATCGCTTTGACCTGCCATAACGGCGGGCGGCTGGGATCTTTTTTACATGCGTTGCATGCGGTGTACACCGCGCGACCGAGTTTGGTGAAGCGATTCTCGCGCAACGTCGCCGTCCGCGCGGCGAAACGAGATTTGTCTTTCATGACGATGCGCAGATTGTGCACGATGCCGTTCTTCAGATCGCCGGAGATTTTCATATCTTTGGCGAAAACCACCTCGCCGCTGGGCTCGCGCAAGATGATGTGGCCCTTGGCGCTGAGCAGGTCGTTTTTCTGGTCGTAAACGATCTTGTCGGCAAGCAGCGTGCGTTGGTCTTGGTTGACCTCGACATGGCCGCTGGCGGTGATGATTCCCTTAGCCTTATCTTGGGACATGGTGTCGGCGCTGAAGGTGGCGGGGGCGTTTTTATCAATCGGTTTTTGCCCCCATGCCGCCTGTGGAAGCGTCGCCACGGTAAGCGCCGAGGCCAGGAATAACGCCGGGGCCGATATCCGGAAAAAACGCCACCATCCCGTCGGATACCTTGATGCGGCCCCGCGCGCCGCGCCGCGCGACCAAAATTCGAGGGTGGACATGGACCGGGCGGTTGTTTTTGCCTGTGGTGTCGCGGTCATCGTGAATCAACCATCCTCAAGATGAAGCAACATGGCGAGCCCCAGTAACATGCTGACCCCGGATGGCGTCCAAGCGGCGAGGACGACGGGAAGCGAATTTGAAATGCCGAGCGCGAGAACGACGTCGGAGAAAAAATAAAGCACAAATCCGGTCAAGACGCCACTGGCGATAACAAATGTCGCTCCGCTTTTGCGACTATGGCGCAGCGTGAAGGTGGCGGCGATCAAGATCATGGCGCACATCAAAAACGGCGAAGCCAGTTGGGAATGCCAATGCAGACGGTGTCGCACCGCCGAAAATCCGGATTTTTCCAGCGTTTTGATGAAATCGGGCAGGGCCCAAAACGACATGGTTTCCGGTGGCGCGAAATTATCTTGGATGCGACTGACGCTGAGATCCGTGGCGAGGCGATAGGTCGGCTTAACCGTGGCGCCGCCTTCGGCGTTTTGAAGAATGGCGTTGGACATCAGCCAGTAGCCTTTTTCAAGCAAGGCCCTGTCGGCGTCGATGCGTTGTTTGAAAATATCTTTCCCTTTGAACAGGAAGACGGTGACGCCGTCCAGTTCGATGGTTTTTTTCTTCTGGTGCATGTGCAGGGCATGGACGACGGCTTGCCCATCCGGACTGCTTTGGCGCAGCCACAGGCCCGTGGGCGATAGGGCGAGGAAACTTTTCTGTCCCTTAAGATAGCGTCCTTCGGCCAAATCGTACCGCGCCAGAAGACTGGACGCCAGGGGGTTCAATGCGGCTACCTTGAAAACCCCAAGGGCGAAAGTCAGCGCCAAAACCGGAAGCAGGAATTGCCATGCCGAAATTCCGGCGGCGCGCGTGACGGCCAATTCGTTCGAGCGGGTCAAACGCCAAAATGTGGACATGCCGCCGAACAGAGATGCGAAGGGAAATGTCTGTTGGGCCATATGGGGTAACTTTAACAGCCCCATTTGAAGTACGATCAAAAAAGTGACGTCGGGTTTCGATCCCGCCCGGCGCAACAATTCGATGACGTCAAGCAGGTAGATCAGCGCCACGAAGCCGAAGAAAATGGCTAGGAAGCTGATCAAGAATTGCTTGGCGATATAGATCGACAGTGTGGGCGACAGGCGCATGATGACAGAACCTTTGGCGCTTTAAATATGCATCGAACGGGTGTGCCGGGACGACGGCGCATCGCGCCTTCTTCGGCGCGGCGTGACGCTTAACAGAATGAATCCGACGATGATGGGTAATATGGCGCTGGCGTAGATCAGGGGGACGAACATCAGATTTTTTCCGGCGACGTTGTAAAGGCCCAGAACCCCGATCTGCAAAGCCAAGGTGACGCCGACCCCGATAATGACCCGCCGCGATTGCATGCGGCGGGTGAAATTTCCGGACAGGACGCTGATCAGGGCGATTAGGGTGAAACCGATGGCGTTCAGGGGGGCCGTGAGGCGTTTGTGCGCCTCGACCAGATATTTTCCGTAATCGGAAATATGTGGATCTTTGCGGATGTTCAGCAATTCGGGAACCGTGCGTTCTCGCGCTTCTCGGTTGCGCTGCCCCGGCGCCTTTCCGGTCAGTCCTAGATCGAAAATATAACGGTCGAAATAGAGGATCGACAGACGTTTGGTCTTGCTGTCGATATCCTGGCGGTTGCCGTTATACATGACGACGCGCGCGCCCTCCTTGGAATTGACCATCGCCCCGCGTTCGGCCATTAGGGTGTAAACTTTGTCGGGGTTGCGTGAATCTTGGGCCAAGATGCCGAGCAGTTGGCCGTCCGCCGTGCGTTCGCGGACGTATACCGTAACGCCGTTGGAAATATTGTTGAATTGTCCCTCCTGGAGCAAAAGGTGGGAGAAACTGTAGCGGATGTCCCACTGTAGTTGGCGAAATTCTCCATAGGTTGCGGGGACGATCCATAAATTTAGGGCATATCCCGCAAGCGCCGTGAGTACGGCGAGCAAGAGCGCCGGCTTGGCGAGGGAAAGGCGGCTCAGCCCGGCGGCGCTCATCACGACCAGTTCGCGATCCATGACCATCCTGTTGTAGACGAACATCGTGACGGCAAACAGAGAAATGGGCAGAATTTCGGTCAGGAAATTGGGGGTCAACAACAGCGTTAAGTATAAAAATGTACTGCCGGAGAGCCCACGGTTGACGATCATGTCCACGAAACGCAACGACTGGGTCAGCCAGATCACCGCGGTTAGTGAAAAGGAGACAAGCGCCATTCCCACCACCAGCTGCCCCAACATATACCAGGTCAGTCGTTTCATGGTCTGTTCTATCCAAAATCGAAGTCTATCACGGTTGCGCATCCAACGGATCGTCGGCGCGACGTGTCGGAGGTTTGGGCCGCGCACGAAGATGAAAGAATACATCTCCTGACCCAAACGCAAGCGCTATTTACGATTGATCCGCATCACGGCGCAAAAAGAAACCTTACGGGCGAACGATCTTTCCCGGGTTCATGATGTTTTTCGGATCCAACGTGCGCTTGAGTGTTCGCATCATGTCCAGGGCGACATCCGAAACATAGCGCTCCATCTCGCCGACTTTCAGTTTTCCGATGCCGTGCTCGGCGCTGAAACTTCCCCCCATATCGACCACCAGGTCATGGACGAGACGATTGATTTCCCCCCAACGCGATAGAAATTCGTCCTTGTCGGCGCCTTCCGGCTGGCTGATGTTGAAATGAATATTACCGTCGCCGATATGCCCGAAGGCGCAGATGCGTGCGTCGGGGATGGCCTTTTTCACCAGGGCGCCGGCGCGGTCCAAAAATTCGGGGATGTGGGACACGGCGACGGAAATATCGTGTTTGATCGATCCACCTTCATGTTTTTGCGCCTCGGAAATGCTTTCGCGCAAACGCCATAAATTCTGCGTCTGCGCTTCGCTGACGGCGACGACCGCATCGCCGACGAGCCCCTTTTCCAGGGCTGGGGCGAGGAGGTCTTGCAAGGCGTCTTGCAGGGACTCTCCGACGTGCGCGGCGGACAATTCAATTAAAATATAGGTCGGATAGGGGGCGATGAAGGGATCGCGGGCCCCCGGAATGTGGCGGCAGACAAACGTCATGGCGAGGCGTGGGATCATTTCGAACGCGGTGACGCTGTCGCCAAGGCGCTCGCGCGCTCGAACGTATAACTCCAGGGCCTGCCGGGGGCTGTCCATGGCGATCATGGCGCAAACCCGGTCTTTGGGGGCGGGGAAAAGTTTAAGTACGGCCCCGGTGATGATGCCCAGCGTCCCTTCGGCGCCGATAAACAGTTGTTTGAGGTCGTATCCGGTGTTGTCCTTGCGCAATGCCGTCATTCCGTTCCAGATCCGTCCATCGGCAAGCACGGCCTCGAGTCCGAGAACGAGATCGCGCGCATTGCCATAGCGTAAAACCTGAACGCCGCCGGCATTGGTCGATAAATTTCCCCCGATCCGACAGCTTCCTTCCGCCGCCAGGGATAGTGGAAAAAGTAGTCCGGCGCGTTGGGCGGCCGCTTGAATATCCGCTAAAATACATCCCGCCTGGACGCTGATGGTGGCGTTTTGTGCGTTAAGGTCGAGAATCGCGTCCATGCGCCGGGTCGAAAGCACGATCCCGTCCTCGGCGACGGCGCCGCCGACGAGGCCGGTATTTCCGCTTTGCGGGGTGATCGCGATGGCCTCTTCGGCGCAGATCGCGACGACGCGCGCGACTTCCTCTGTGGTGGCGGGCAGGACGATCAATTCCGGCGTGGATGTGTACAAGCCGCGCTCTTCGCGAACGAACGGCGCGGCGTCGTCGCCGGGGGCGACCCACCCCCTAGGTCCGACAATGGCCTTAATCGTGTCAAGCGCGGCTGTTTTCGTAGGCGCCATGGCGCGGGGTGTCCCTGGGAAGAAAAATGAAGTTGAACACATAATCGTTCGGATTTGTGGCGCGATCATGATGAATTTTCGGATCGAAACGGGTGAAATCCGTGAGGATGCCGTGCCAGAGGAAGAGGGCGTGGTAGTCCAGCGCGGCAACCCGCGCGACGGCGTCGTGGATGGGGATTTTGTTGTGCGCCTCCTCGATTTCGATCAGCATCACCGGACGTTCCCGCTCGATGGTTCTGATGGCGCCGTCGAGAACGGCGAATTCATGACCTTCGACATCGATTTTGATAAAGCCGATATTCTCGATGTTTTCGTCATCCAACCTGCGGGTGGCGACGCAGGCTTCGCCGTAGCTGTCGCCGACTTTTTCGAAATTCAAGCTGGCGCCCTGATTGGAATAGCCTTTCGCGCCGCGAGGAACGCGCAGTACCGTATTTTCGCTGCGGTCGGACAGGGCGATCGGGGAAACCGTAACGTTCGTACTGAGGCGTGTGGCGGCCTTGAGAATTTTAAAAATTTTAGGATTGGGCTCATAGGCGTAAACGTGGACGGAATACCGCTCCAGCCAATAGGTGAAGACCCCCTTGTTCGCCCCGACGTCGATGCTGACCTGATCGCGGTTGGCGAGGTGCGGAATAAGCGCCAATTCGCTTTCGCCTTTTCTCAATTCGCGCTGCGCGCGGTGACGGTAATACAGCGTCGGGGGAATCAGGAAATTTTTGAGTTTTTCCTCCAGGGTGGAGGTCGGTTCCCAAGGGGGGGCTTGCGTGGGGTCGGTGGGCATATTCATCGGGTGAGGAATCTCGGTGATTGCACTGGAAAAAAAAGAAGACAAGCCCGTGCGCATCGAGGCGCAGGGGGGATGGGCGACCGCCGAAGACCGAAATGCGTCCGGGAACCTGAGGGCAGGGACGGACTTAAGTCTGGCCAAGGCCTAAGCATTGACGTCGGGAATGCTTTTGGGGAGGGCGCGTTTTTCGAGGCTCAACGCGGCGCGTTCTAAACGATCGTTAATCGCGCGGCCCAGTCCGACATCGGGGATCGGTTGCACGGCAATCCCGCGAATGCCCGGCATGTCCAGGGCGCGCAACATGGCGAACAGGTTGCCCGCCGCCTCTTTCAGGTCGCCCTTACGACTAAGGTTGAGCGCGGCGCGCTTTGGGGCGTCGGGGCCGAACGTCAGGTAGGCCTCTCCGCGTTGACGGTTCTCCGGCGTGATATTGATGCGGATCGGGATCGACGGAGCGTAATGGCGGCTCATCATGCCGGGGGCCTTTACCGCGCTGCCGTTGCCGGGTAGGGCGATGGGGCCGAGTAGCGCCGCGATATCTTCCATCGGGATGGCGCCGGGACGCAACAAGGTCGGCGTTTCTCCGCTCAAATCGACGATCGTCGATTCAATGCCGACGGCGCACGATCCACCGTCGAGGATGATGTCCACTTTATCGCGCAACGACAGTTCGACATGAAGCGCCGCCGTCGGGCTGAGCGTGCCCGACCGGTTCGCGCTGGGGGCGGCGATCGGACGCCCCGAAGTCTCGATCAGGGCGCGAGCGATAATATTGTCGGGCACGCGCACCGCCAAAGTGTCCAGACCGGCGCTGGCGACCAGAGAAATGGAGCTGTCCTTGCGCCGAGGCAGGACGAGGGTCAGCGATCCGGGCCAAAACGCCTGCGTCAGTTTTCGTGCGCGATCGTCGAAAACCACCTCGAGCGCCGCCTGTCCCGCGTCCGCGAAATGAACGATCAGGGGGTTGAATTGGGGCCTGTCCTTAGCGTCGAAAATCGAGGCGACGGCCCGATCAGAGGCGGCGTCGGCGCCCAATCCGTAGACCGTTTCGGTGGGAAAGGCGACCAGCTTTCCGTCACGAATCGCCTGGGCGGCCATGGCCAGGGTGTCTTCGTCGGTTTCGACGATACGCGAGTGCTGGGGCAGCGGAAAATCCTGAGTCACAATACGCTTCCGTTAATTTGTAGCCTAAGGGGCCGTCGAACAAACGACGATCGGCCTCCCGCGCAGACATGCCGCCTCGGGACCGAAACACCGCCGACCGCTTTTCGAACGTTGGCCGGGAATTTCACCATCCGATGGTTGAGATAGTGTCGGCAAGGCGCCCTCATCAAGAAGTGAAAGTCGCCTCGATCTCCCACCGAACTCCCCATCCCCTCCTGTTACATACCGGAAACGGTGATGAAAACAAAGGTTCGATTGAGCCTTCGAAGTTCTTTTTTTACGCTCGGCACGCCCGTGGGCGTTGGTCCGGGACAGGATCAAGAACGCCCGCGGGCGATGAAAAACGGGTTCTCGAACCCGGCCTTGCCATACGTCAATACGCCGCCGTCTTGTTTGCGTACATCGCCGCCTGCGTGGCGAAGAACGCCGTGACCGGCGGCGGTGTCCCATTCCATGGTGCGCCCGAAGCGCGGGTACAGATCGGCCCGGCCTTCGGCGATCATGCAAAACTTGAGAGAACTGCCCGCGGTGACTTCCTCTTGGATTGAAAAATCGGCGAGATAATCTTCGGTTTCCTGATTTTTGTGGCTGCGGCTGACCACGGCGACAAGCCCCTGGGGCGGCGGGGTGCGGGCGCTGATCGGCTGTGGTCCTGCGGCATCCTTCTCGACAAAGGCCCCATGTGGGCTTCCTAGATAAGTGCGCCCCGAAACGGGGACGTGGACGACGCCCAAAACGGGCAAACCGTTTTCAATGAGGGCGATGTTCACGGTGAACTCTCCGTTGCGGTTGATGAATTCCTTGGTTCCGTCCAGGGGGTCGATGAGCCAGAAAGGCGAAGAGGAGAGGTCGCCGTGCGCACCGGTTTCGTCGTAAGATTCTTCGCTAATGATGGGGAAATGGTCGGTGACCTCGGTGCGGATGGTTTCGCAAATCAACGTGTCGGCTATTCTGTCGGCGGCGGTGACGGGAGATTTGTCGGCCTTGTTTTGGACGACGAAATCGGTGTCGTAGATTTTTAAGATTTCGTCTCCAGCGGCCTTGGCTAGCGTGTGGATTTGGTCGAGAAGGTGGATGGTGATGTTCAGCGACATGGTGGGGGACTCGCTCTGTGAGGGGCGTCAAGAGTTGGGCACATTACGCCATTGCGCGCACGCGACCAAGCCTTCGTGATCAAGCCCTGGGGCGATAGGGAGGGGCGTCATTCTCACCGGGGCCATTTTCCGGTGGTTTTTCGGCGGGCGGCGATTTTGACCAGGCGGTCTGCGCGCGTGCCCGCGGGCGGGGTGGCGCGCTGGTGTTCGATCCATGCGATGGCCCGCGCGCGTCCCGGTTCTTGGGCGATGGTGGTGCGTTGCGGGGCGTTGGGGGTGTTGTCGGCGTAGGCGGCCTTGAAGAAATTGCGCACCGCGTTCGCCGCGAAGGCGTGCAGCGGATGGCTGGCGCTTGCGTAGGCCTTCGACGTCATCACCCGTTCGGCCATTGCCTTGTCGAGCAACAGCCCGGCGATCTCGGCCGTTTTCGATGATGGAACGGCCGCGCGGGCGGACGTGGGTGATGACGATGAAGCCGACGATGAAGGCGACGATGGAACGGGCGAGGCCGACGGAAAAGGCGATCGCGTGGGGATCGGCGAAAATCCCCCTTTCGCGGCGGCTTTTCTGTTTCCCGGGGCCGTGTTTTTTGGGGCCGTGCTCATTGGCAAGGGGCTTTTCTTGGGGGCCAATATCTTGGGGGCCAAGATCGCCTTCAGGGCGGCGACGCCGTCGTTGGCGTGGGTGAAGAAGTCCTTGTTTCGGACTTGCTCGGGGATGGTTCCGCGCAGCACACGCGATGCCCGCGCGCGGTCGCCGTAAAGGTGGCTCAACCGGTCGATGGCGTTTTGCGAAAGATCGGGGCCGGGAGTTTTCGCCGGGGCGGGAACTTTCCCCGCCGTTCCCGGGGCCGCGTCCTTCTCCTTCGTCGCCCCGTTTCCCGCAGGCTTGTTTTGGGGGGCGGCTTTGTCTTTTGCCGTGACTTTGTTTTGGGCCGTGGGGGCATCTTGGGACGGCGCATTTTGGGCATGGGGCGCCGTTCCCGCCCCGTCGCCGCTTTGCCCGGGGACGGCTTGTTTGGGCGCGTTTCCCTGGTCCGTCGGTGCGCCTTTCCCCGAATTATGGACGGGGCGGTTATCGGGAGCGGGATTGCCCGACAGGCCGTCTTTGCCGGCATCTTTTGTCGCCCCGACTTGCGCCTTGGAGGCCGCGCCGGGCGCGTCGGAAGGGTTTTGTGCGGGACCTTGGGCGGATGGCGCCGCCGGGACGTCGGCCCAAAGATCGCCGGGTTTTTGCCGATACGCCGCGCGGGGCAGATAAATCAGGTCTCCGGCGCGAATTTTATCGGCGTTCGCAATGTCCGGGTTCGCCGCCATGACGGCGCGTAGGGGAACGTGATAACGCGCGGAAATGGCGCCGAGGGTATCCCCATTGTTCACCGTAACCGTGCCTTTCTCGTTGGTGTTCATGAAGTGCTTGGCGAAACTGAGGCCACGACTTTCGTCGTGTAGGTATCTGCCGATACGGATAAGGATGCGCCCGACGTCCTTCATGTCCCCCGCCCGAAGGGCCTTTTGCAAGGCGTCCCGTTCGCGCCGGACGCTGGCCGGGGACTGATACGTGACCAGCGTCAAAATCCCCTGACGTTTGGGACTGAGGGCGGCGAACAGGGGATCGCCGATGATGTTGCGGGTTTGGTCGTAAAAGCGGGCGTAGGACTGTGTGAACAAAGCCTTGGTCTGCTCCGGGGTCAATTCCGGGCCGCGCAGGGCGGTGATCATCCCATCGAGACGCTTGGTGTCGGCGTTCTCGCCTTTGTTCAATTCGTCGGCGATGGCGCGCAGGGTCTTTTTTTGGGAATCGCCCAGCGGGATCTTCGCCGCGCGCATGTCCGCCTCCAAGGTCGGCTTGACCACCCACCGCCCGTCTCGCCCCAGAACCACGGCGGCGTAACCGATGCCGATGGTCGGAACGTGGCGTCCGTCGTTGTAGTAATTGTGTTTGTCGCGCTCCAAATGGCTGGCCAAGGGGTATATTTTATCAAGGGATCGTTGGCCGTAATCATTAATTCGCCGCTTTTTGTGATCAGTCATGGTGTATCCTCCTTAACATGTTGGGCATAAAAAAACAGCGCCGGGGCGCTGTTTTCAAACTCTGATAATTCGTCAATTTTTATGCGCTTCTATTCGTCGCGCGGGTAGTTGAATAAGTACCGTTTCAACCTCTCCTTATCTCTATACGGGACGTAAGTATCGAAATTACAATAATAATTTTCTGGTGCTGATTTAGGGAGCCAGTCGTGTTCGATGCGTTTTTCAACATCACCTATGGTTGTGCATAGACTAACTTGAACCATGCAGGCATTGTCCAAAAACGGTGGAGAATCGTAGCCAATGAAAGCAAACCGTTGCAGCGGATACCCATACTTTTGGTGCTGCGGCAGGCCGAACAGTTCAAGGTAGGGAACATTATGAGGCCCCTTGCGGATTTTAAAGGGAAACTCTCCGTGTTTGCTGAAGTTAATGTAACCTTTCTTGATCTCCATAATGCCCAGGGTGGGCATTGTCGCGCGTCCGAAGGGATACCACTTGCCATAAAGTGTTTTGGGGCAGTAGGGCTTGTCGGGCAAGGCCAGTGGGTCGGGGTTGGCGGCTTGTTTTGATCCCGGGGCGGGGATGACGACCTCGCGCACGGCGAGGGTAATTTTTGCCTCGGCGTCGGCGTCGGCGTCGGCGGTGGCCAAGGTGGAAAAGAGGACGGCGCTTAGGGCGGCGATAAGGCCTCCGACGACGCGCCCGCGCCGTGACGATGCAAACCTAACCATGGCGCGGTTCCCTCATCCTCAATCTCCCTCCCATCACGTTCCCATCTCCCCGCCGTATCCCGGCAGGAAAACGGCGCACCTATGGCGCGCCGTTGGGGTCATCTTATACACCAAATCGTCGGATCAATAAAGGAAAAAATTCACATAAATGCACATGTCGTCACCCCCCCCTGACGTTCGGGACTGAGGGCGGCGAACAGGGGATCGCCGATGATGTTGCGGGTCTGGTCGTAAAAGCGGGCGTAGGACTGAGTGAACAAAGCCTTGGCCTGCTCCGGGGTCAATTCCGGGCCGCGCAGGGCGGTGATCATCCCATCGAGACGCTTGGTGTCGGCGTTCTCGCCCTTGTTCAATTCGTCGGCGATGGCGCGCAGGGTCTTTTTTTGGGAATCGCCAAGCGGGATCTTCGCCGCGCGCATGTTCGCCTCCTAGGTCGGCTTGACCACCCACCGCCCGTCCCGCCCCAAAACCACGGCGGCGTAACCGATGCCGATGGTCGGAACGTGGCGTCCGTCGTTGTAGTAGGTTTTTTTCTCATACTCTATGGTTCGCGCCAGTGAATATATTTTATCTAGGGATTGTTTGTAGAGGTTAATGATTCTATGAGTTTTATCCTCGGTCATTTTTTAGTCCTCCATGTTGTTAAGGGCACAAAAAAACAGCGCCGAGGCGCTGCTGAGTAGTTCATGAGATGCTTTTAATCGTCGAGTGGTTTTTTTAAGATGGACCGCACGTCCACCTGATAATGCTTGAAGGGTTATTCAAAATTTATTCTTATTATGCGTATAAGTAGCCCCGTCACAATAATATATTTTCTTCGTTCCTCCGGGAAGTACATCGTTCTCGATGCGGGCTTCGATGTCTCTTGAAGAGGTGCACAAGCTAACTCGGACGGCGCAGGAGTCCCATAGGACGGGTATATATGAGATATATACATATCCATCCAGTTCGGCATATCCGTTTTGCCGAGGTGGAGGGAGGTTGAATAGCTCAAGGTAGGGAACATTACGGGGACCCTTGCGGATTTTGAAGGGAAACTCTCCATGTTTGCTGAAGCGTATGCGGTCTTTCTTAATCTCCATGATTCCAAGGTTGTACATTGCCGCCCGGGTAAAGGGATACCACTTGCCATAGAGTGTTTTGGGGCAGTAGGGCTTGTCGGGCAAGGCCAGCGGGTCGGGGTTGGCGGCTTGTTTTGATCCCGGGGCGGGGATGACGACCTCGCGCGCGGCGAGGGTGATTTTTGCCTCGGCGTCGGCGATGGCCAAGGAGGAAAAGAGGACGGCGCTTAGGGCGGCGATAAGGCCTCCGACGACGCGCCCGCGCCGTGACGATGCAAACCTAACCATGGCGCGGTTCCCTCATCCTCAATCTCCCTCCCATCACGTTCCCATCTCCCATCTCCCCGCCGTATCCCGGCAGGAAAACGGCGCACCTATGGCGCGCCGTTGGGGTCATCTTATACACCAAATCGTCGGATCAATAAAGGAAAAAATTCACATAAATGCATATGTCGTCACCCCCCCCTGACGTTTGGGACTGAGGGCGGCGAACAGGGGGTCGCCGATGATGTTGCGGGTTTGGTCGTAAAAGCGGGCGTAGGACTGCGCGAACAAAGCCTTGGTCTGCTCCGGGGTCAATTCCGGGCCGCGCAGGGCGGAGATCATCCCATCGAGACGCTTGGTGTCGGCGTTCTCGCCTTTGTTCAATTCGTCGGCGATGGCGCGCAGGGTCTTTTTTTGGGAATCGCCCAGCGGGATCTTCGCCGCGCGCATGTCCGCCTCCAAGGTCGGCTTGACCACCCACCGCCCGTCTCGCCCCAGAACCACGGCGGCGTAACCGATGCCAATGGTCGGAACGTGGCGTCCGTCGTTGTAGTAGGTTTTTTTCGTACGTGCTCCTTCTATGTTGTGGGCAATGGCGTAGATATTATCCAAGGATTGTTTGTACGTATCGCTGATTTTGTTGGCGGTCATGGTGTATCCTCCTTGTTGTTAAAGGCATAAAAAAACAGCGCCGAAGCGCTGTTTTCAAACTCTGATAATTCGTCAATTTTTATGCGCTTCTATTCGTCGCGCGGGTAGTCGAACAAGTATCTCTTTAGCCTCTCCTTATCTCTGTAGGGGATATAGCTATCTAGATCGCAGTAGTAATCTTCCGGTACGGATTTAGGGAGCCAGTCGTGTTTGATGCGTTTTTCAACATCACCTATGGTTGTACATAGACTAACTTGAACCATGCAGGCATTATCCAAAACCTGGAATGTGCTATATTCGATAAAGGCGAAGCGTCCCAAAGGATACCCATACTTTTGGTGCTGCGGCAGGCCGAACAGTTCAAGGTAGGGAACATTATGAGGCCCCTTGCGGATTTTAAAGGGAAACTCTCCGTGTTTGCTGAAGTTAATGTAACCTTTCTTGATCTCCATAATGCCCAGGGTGGGCATTGTCGCGCGTCCGAAGGGATACCACTTGCCATAAAGTGTTTTGGGGCAGTAGGGCTTGTCGGGCAAGGCCAGCGGGTCGGGGTTGGCGGCTTGTTTTGATCCCGGGGCGGGGATGACGACCTCGCGCGCGGCGAGGGTGATTTTTGCCTCGGCGTCGGCGGTGGCCAAGGTGGAAAAGAGGACGGCGCTTAGGGCGGCGATAAGGCCTCCGACGACACGCCCGCGCCGTGACGATGCAAACCTAACCATGGCGCGGTTCCCTCATCCTCAATCTCCCTCCCATCACGTTCCCATCTCCCATCTCCCCGCCGTATCCCGGCAGGAAAACGGCGCACCTATGGCGCGCCGTTGGGGCATTGTATACACCAAATAACCGGATCAATAAAGGAAAAAATTCACATAAATGCACATGTCGTCAACCTCCCCTGACGTTTGGGACTGAGGGCGGCGAGCAGGGGGTCGCCGATGATGTTGCGGGTCTGGTCGTAAAAGCGGGCGTAGGACTGAGTGAACAAAGCCTTGGTCTGTTCTGGATTAAGTTCCGGGCCGCGCAGGGCGGTGATCATCCCATCGAGACGCTTGGTGTCGGCGTTCTCGCCTTTGTTCAATTCGTCGGCGATGGCGCGCAGGGTCTTTTTTTGGGAATCGCCCAGCGGGATCTTCGCCGCGCGCATGTCCGCCTCCAAGGTCGGCTTGACCACCCAACGCCCGTCCCGCTCCAAAACCACGGCGGCGTAACCGATGCCGATGGTCGGAACGTGGCGTCCGTTGTTGTAATAATTGTGTTTGTCGCGCTCCAAATGGCTGGCCAAGGGGTATATTTTATCAAGGGATCGTTGGCCGTAATCATCAATTTGCCGCTTTTTGTGATCAGTCATCGTGTATCCTCCTTAACATGTTGGGCATAAAAAAACAGCGCCGGGGCGCTGTTTTCAAACTCTGATAATTCGTCAATTTTTATGCGCTTCTATTCGTCGCGCGGGTAGTCGAATAAGTATCTCTTTAGCCTCTCTTTGTCCCTGTAGGGGGCATAGATATCTAAATCGCAGTGGTAATTCTCCGGTGCGGATGTAGGGAGCCAGTCGTGCTCGATGCGTTTTTCCACATCATCTTTGGAAACACATAGACTGAGTTGGATCGTGCAGGCATTATCCAAAACCTGGAATGTGCTATATCCGACGAAAGCGAAGCGCTTCAAAAGGTATCCGCCTCTTTTGTGTTGCTGCAGTTTGAATAGTTCAAAATAGGGTGTTTTGTGTGGTCCCTTTCGGATTTTAAAGGGAAACTCTCCGAGCTTGCCGAAGCGGATGCGGTTTTTCTTGATCTCCATGATGCCGATAGCGCGCATAGTGCCTCGGGTAAAGGGATACCACTTGCCATAAAGTGTTTTGGGGCAGTAGGGCTTGTCGGGCAAGGCCAGCGGGTCGGGGTTGGCGGCTTGTTTTGATCCCGGGGCGGGGATGACGACCTCGCGCGCGGCGAGGGTGGTTTTTGCCTCGGCGTCGGCGATGGCCAAGGTGGAAAAGAGGACGGCGCTTAGGGCGGCGATAAGGCCTCCGACGACGCGCCCGCGCCGTGACGATGCAAACCTAACCATGGCGCGGTTCCCTCATCCTCAATCTCCCTCCCATCACGTTCCCATCTCCCATCTCCCCGCCGTATCCCGGCAGGAAAACGGCGCACCTATGGCGCGCCGTTGGGGCATTGTATACACCAAATAACCGGCCGATGAAGGAAAAAATTCATACAAACGTGCGCTGCTATCTTGCCGGTCTATCCCGGGCGCGTGGTGTGGGTTATTCCCGGTCGGCAATGGACGTATTTCCGGAAATGCCATGGGCGCTGAACCGCCACGCCCGAGTATCGGGGGGCAAGTCATCCTCGGACATCCCGGCTTTCGCCTTGAGATGGGATAAAAACAGATTGGGCGTCGGCAATTGTTCCCAGACCTGAGGAAGGAACAAAGCGCGATGGACGCCATCGTCGATGATCAGACCGTCGATTTGCGGGCGCAGCTGCGTCAGTAAGTCGCGTTCGCCATGAAAAGTCATCTCCCGAGAGGGGCTGAGCAGCGACAGGGAAATTTCCATGTCCGCCATTTCGGCGCGCGTCATGGGGAGGAAACGCGTATCGCGAAAGGCGGCGGAGAAGGCGTTGTCGGCGATGTCTTGCACGAGAGGCCTGAAGGCCGTGCTGCTACCGATGCATCCGCGCAATTGGCCTTTCTTTTTCAGGGTGACGAACACCGCACCCGGCTCGGCGAGCAGGGGGGGATAGGCCGTAGGATCGACCGCCATCGCCACGCCATGGTCCAGACCATAGGCTATGGCGCGTGCAGCCAAGGCGATCAGTGTATCGCCATATTCCTGTGCGATACGCGCCATATCCCGGTCCTGCTCCGTATCCGTCGTGGTTGTCATTTTTACCCGACCTGACGGTTGTCCGCCGTCAGGTTTTTGCGCCGTTGGTGTCTTCTTCATAAAAATGCCATGCGCCATAGCCGACGACGGCATCTTTGTCGCCGGAGGTATCGCCGGAATTGCAAAGATCCACGGTTTCGATCCGCATTCGCCGCACCCGGGCGAGACCGAGAAGGCCGCGCATAGCGACGCGCCCGCATGCACGTTCGCGTCCGATCAAGGCCGGGTCCATGGCCTCGATGATGCGTTGTGTCTGGGTATCCATGTTCTTGGCTTCGGTGTAGGGGAGGTGATGGCTGAGATCGGAGCTGATCACGATCAAGGTTTCCCGTCCGCCCCAAAGCGCGGCGAGAACCTCGGAGATGTCATCGGTGGTGGCGTCGCCGACGGCCAGCGCCACCAGGGTGAATTTATCAAGCACTTTTTGTAGAAAGGGCAGTTGAACCTCGATGCTGTGTTCAAGGCTATGGGCGGCGTCGAGCTCCTGGACTTGGGGCAGCTTGGAGAGAATCTCCGTGCTTTTCGCATCGCAAGGGATTTGACCAAAAGGGGTGACGAAGGCTGCGGCGGAACTCAGCGCCAGCCCCTTTAAGGGATAGTGGTGGGCAGGACCTAAAATCACCACCCGCTTAATTCGATCGCGGGCGGCGGCGAGGGATGCGTAGGCCCTCGCGGCGACGATGCCGCTGTAGGCGTATCCCGCGTGAGGTGCGATGATCGCCTTGGGAACGGCGGCGTTGGGCGTGATGTCGGGAGACGTGACGTCGGGAGGTGAGGGTAGGGATGAGCGCTCCGCCCGGGCGACACCCAGCAACGTCTCGACCATACTGCTTAGCGCAGCGGGATCGGCCGGATAAAACGTGCCCGCGACGGCGGATTGGCGTAAACTGTTCATCGCCGGAGTGTATGCCGATTTTGAACTGTTCGCAATTTTAACGTGCGAAATATCAATGCCGGTTTAGGGTTAGGACCTATTCATCTGATGCGTCTGGCGGAGGTGAATAGGTCCTAACCCTAGCTCGGTTGCGGTCATTGTTTTTTGTCGATCTTCCTATCGGGGTCCCCGGTGTCGAATGGTCCCGTTGAAGACCTTCAACGTCGAAGGGAGGCTGCCGCCATGGCGCTTCATTCCACGCAAATCTCGCCGGAAAATTTTCCTACCCATTTCTACCACGTCTTGGACGACGGTCGGGTGCAGTGCGACGTCTGTCCCCGCGAATGCAAGCTTCACGAAGGCCAGCGCGGGCTATGTTTCGTACGCGCATGCAAAGACGGCGCCGTGGTATTGACCAGCTATGGGCGAGCGAGCGGCTTTTGCATCGATCCAATCGAAAAAAAACCGCTCCATCACTTTCTGCCGGGCGCCCCGGTGTTGTCGTTCGGCACCGCCGGATGCAATTTGGCCTGTAAATTCTGTCAGAACTGGGACATCAGCAAATCGCGTCAATTCGATACCCTGAGCGATATCGCCCAGCCCGAGGATATCGCCCTGGCGGCGCAAAAACACGATTGCCGCGCCGTCGCCTATACCTACAACGATCCAATCATTTTTTTGGAGTACGCGATCGATGTCGCGGCCGCGTGCGCCAAACTTGAGATCAAGAACGTCGCGGTCAGCGCGGGGTATGTCAACGCCGGGGCGCGCGCCGTGTTTTTCGGTGCGATGGATGCGGTGAATATCGATCTGAAAAGTTTCAACGACGATTTTTATCATCGTTTGTGTGGAGGAACGCTGGCCCCGGTTTTGGATACCCTGATTTATCTAAAACATGAAACAGACGCTTGGCTTGAGCTGACGACTCTGCTGATCCCCGGCGAAAACGACAGCCCTGAGGAAATCGACGCCATGACCCGGTGGGTCGTACGCGAGTTGGGGCCGGATGTCCCGATGCACTTTTCGGCTTTCCATCCGGCCTGGAAAATGGCCGACCTTCCCGCCACCGATCCGTCCGTGGTGCGCCGGGCGCGCGATATTGCGATTAAAAACGGTGTGCGTTACGCCTATTGCGGAAACGTGCATGACGATCGGGGGGAAAACACCTATTGTCATCGGTGCGACCATCTTTTGATCGCCCGCTGGGGGTATGAGTTGAGCCGGTGGGGACTCGATACCCAGGGGCGCTGCGCCGCGTGCGGGACGCCGTGCGCCGGGGTGTTCGAGAAAGAGCCGGGGCGCTGGGGGAATCGCCGATTGCCCGTGCGTATCGCGGTGCGGGGCCGAACCGCGTGAAACACCCACGCCGTAAATGTCTTCCCCCTAAATCCGTCCTCCCCCATGACAAAAAATAACGCTATGGCGCGTCATGGGCGTGGAGCGCCCGCGCCGGTGCGTTTCGGTCAGGGCGGGATTATCGCGGTTTGGCGTAAGTTCTTCTTTTCATCGCCGCCGTCATTGTTACAGTGGTGTTCACTTTGCGCTGTTTGAGCGATCACCTTACCCGTGAAGAATGTCCTTGAAAGGGTTTGTCTATGAAAATCACATTTGCCGCCCCCGCCGCGCCCGCCACCGGCAGCGTCGTCGCCACTGTTTACGAAGGGGGTGTGTTATCGGCTTCGGCGAAAACGCTGGACGACGCCACCAAGGGCGCCCTCAGTCGGGCGATCAAAGCCGCCCATTTTAAGGGCTCGGCGAAGCATTCCCTGACGGTTTTGACGCCGGGCGGATCGAAGCTCGACCGTGTGGTGTTGATGGGGCTGGGCAAGGCCGCCAAAGCCGACGCCCTGGCGCTTCAGGCGCTGGGCGGACGGGCGTTTAAGGCGCTGAACACCCACGCTCGCGGAGGGGCGACGATCATGGTTGACGCCATTGACGGCTGCACTCTGAACGCGCCCGAAATCGCCGCTGAAATCGGCTATGGCGCGCTTTTGGCCGCGTATACGTTTGATAAATATCGCACCAAGAAAAAATCTCATGGGGCGCCGCCGCTCAAATCTCTATCCGTTCAAAGTATGGAACCCGCCAAGGCGCGCAAGGCTTTTTCACAATTGTCGAAAATTGCCGATGGGGTGTTCTTGACCCGCGATCTGGTCTCGGAACCGGCCAATGTCCTTTACCCGGAAACCCTGGCCGAGCACGCCAAGGATCTGAGCAAATTAGGCGTCACGGTCGAGGTCTTAGATAAGAAAAAGATTAAAAGCCTGGGCATGGGGGCGCTGTTGGGCGTCGCCCAGGGTAGTGCCCACGACCCGCGCGTGGTGGTGATGCAATGGGTCGGCGCGCCCGCCGACAAGGGCAAAAATCCCGAAGCGCCGATCGCCTTTATCGGCAAGGGGGTAACGTTCGATTCGGGCGGCATTTCGATCAAGCCGTCGGCCGGCATGGAAGACATGAAGTGGGACATGGGCGGGGCCGGTGTGGTGATCGGCTTGATGAAGGCTCTGGCCGGACGCAAGGCCAAGGTCAATGTTGTGGGCATCGTCGGGTTGGTTGAAAACATGCCTTCGGGCACGGCGCAGCGTCCCGGCGACATCGTCACCTCGATGTCCGGCCAGACGATCGAGGTGTTGAATACCGACGCCGAGGGCCGCCTCGTGTTGGCGGACGCGCTGTGGTACTGCAAGGAACGCTTCAAGCCCAAGGCGATGATCGATCTGGCGACGTTGACCGGGGCGATCATCGTCGCCCTGGGAAGCGAACACGCGGGGCTGTTTTCCAATAACGACGCCTTGAGCGAACAAATTACCGCGGCCGGTAAGGCGGTGGGCGAGCACGTCTGGCGTCTGCCGATGGGGACGGCCTACGACAAGATGCTGGATTCGCAGGTCGCCGACGTGCAAAACATCAGCTCCGGCGGTCGGGGCGCGGGGTCGATCACGGCGGCGCAGTTCCTCAAGCGTTTCGTCGGCGATGTGCCGTGGGCGCATATCGATATCGCCGGGGTGACCTGGTCGAAGACCGACGCCCCGACCAGGGCCAAGGGCGCCACTGGGTTCGGAGTTCGGCTCTTGGATCGGTTCGTCGCCGAATATGGTGAAAAATAACCATTTCGAGGGGGCGGCCTCTTCGAAGACGGTCCACCCAACGGGCCGCGCCCCGCGCCGTTACCGCGCGGGGCGCGGGTTGATGCCCGGCGAAGGCGGCGGCGTTTTATGACCGATATCGCGTTTTATCATCTACAGCATACCCCACTGGAGACGGTCTTACCTAAACTTCTGGAAAAGACCCTCCAGGCGGGTGAACGCGCCCTCGTCCTGGCGGCTTCGGGGGAACGGGTCGAACATTTGTGCGCCGCGCTGTGGACGTACGATCCGGCGTCCTGGTTGCCTCACGGCACGGACAAGGATGGTCACGGGGCGCGTCAGCCGGTGTGGCTGTCGTGCGCGGACGAAAACGTCAATAGCGCATCGTTTCTGTTTCTTACCGATGGAGCGACTTCACAGCGGTCCGGCGAATTCGAGCGTTGTTTCTATATTTTCGACGGTCATGATCCCGAGCAACTCGCCCGGGCCCGCACGCAGTGGAAACGCTATCTTGAGGACGGCCATGTGCTGACCTACTGGCAGCAGGACGTCGGCGGCGGGTGGGCGAAAAAGGGCTAGTGGATCGACTCCGACGTTTCGCTCCCGCGAACCATCGGGCCGACCACTATCTATCTTTTTGTTGCAGTTTGATTTCTTCACACATTTGTGTCCAATTGCATCGGACTCAAATGTTAAATTCAAACCACTAGGTCCTGACCCCAGGGAAGGCCAGAGAAAGAAAAGGGAAGGTTAGGGAAAAACAAAGACGCCCCCATCCGTAAGGCGGGACGGTCGTTTCGTGCGCTTGGCCCGATCGTTGGCCCGATCGTTGGGACGGCGTCCGGTGGCGCGCAACGACATGGATTGGAACTCTATGGATTGGAACTCTAGCGCGGCGTGCGCTTTCCACGAAGGAAATCCTTCGCCGGGTTTTTGAAATCCTCGGGAGGCGAGTTCTTGGCTTCGGCGGCGGGGGTCGCGCGCGATGTGGACCGGCGTTTTTTTCCGGTCTGTATGTTCTTGTTGATTTGTTTCGACAAAAGCAAATACATCGCCTGTGAGCCAATGATCGCCAACAAGGGGGCGATGATCATCGCCGAAATCCAAAAAAGGATATGCCCCGGATAGACATACCCGATCAATGCGCCGTGGTAATACACGATGAAGACGACAAGAAACAACTCGGACAAAAGAAATAGCCGGAAAGAAATTCTCTCGGACAGCTTGCGCGGTGTGATCGCCCCAAGATAAGCGCGCGATATGCTGTAAAGCATGCCGCCCAGAAAATTACCCAAAAAGACCAGCAGGCAAACCAAAACGATCCAGCTTTGCATTTGCGTGAAGCCGAAGGCGTCCAGAGCGTTGAAAAAGGGGTGCCCCAAAAGATTGTCCCCGCTTTTACCGTTGAGATTACGTTTTTATAAACACGCTCATACATCACCGTCCGCGCGCCGCGCAAACCCGTAAAAACCGAGATACCTTCCCCTCCCCGGTGACCTCTTTGTTTGCGGACGCGCCGCACTCTCGTCCGTGGACGCGCGATGCATTCCAAATGTGGTGGGACACGAAGTGCATGTCAAGTGTAGTGCGCGATAGCGGCCCTCCATGGAAATGAGGCGCATCGATGGAAAAGCGTGATTTTTCAATCCGTTGATTGTGCCCCACTCGATGTTATAGGCGCGCAATAAAAGTAAAGCGGGCATTCGTTTTTTGAACGAAATGAATTTTAAATCTCACGATATCCGTTGATATCGTCACCGACAATCCATTCGGCGCGGACGTTAGCTTGCACAAGGCCGTCACGGACGGTTTTCAGCCAGGTTGACGGCCCGGACAGATACAGGCGGTATTGATCAAAGGCGCGCGCACGGCGACTTGCCGCGTCGATCATCGCCGTGGTGTCGTCATTGAGCGTGTCGTATTCGAAGCCGTCCCACACGTCCTTCCAGGACCGGCATAAATTATCCAGGTATGGGGGAGCGCTATCGTTTCCGAATCCAAATTCGGGCGCGGGACCCGCGCGAAGGTTTGCCGGATCGGGGGATCGCAACAGATGGATGGGCGTGGTTTCGTCCAGCGCCATCGCCTGTTCGATTAGGCTGCCGACGGGGGCGAAGCCGGCGCCGCAGGCGACAAAGATAAGCGGAGTCTTGACGTCGTCATCGAGAATGAAATTCCCGAACGGTCCCTCGATGGTGACGGTTTGCGTGGGTTTCAGGGTATTGAAGATAAATTCCGAAAAGGCGTCGTCGCGTCGATACGGCAGATGAAAATGCAGGTTCATGTCATCGCACGGACAGCTGGCGACCGCACATAGGGCGGCGACGTCGTCGCCGAAATCCAAACGAACGTGTTGGCCGGCGAGAAAGCGGAGGCGCTGTGTGCGCGGCGTCTTGATGTGCACCATGGCCACGGCGCGAATGTCTTCGGGAGTCGGCAAGGTGATCTTACGCACTTTGGCGATAATTTTTTGGTGAGGAATTTCGTGACTTCCCTCGGCCTCGGGTGTTTCGATCACCACATCGCCCTCGCCGCTATGACAGCATAGCAAGATCGTGTTTTGGCTTTTTTCCTGGGCCGTGAGGGCAAAGTCGTGATGGCGTGTTTTAATCACGTCGCCGGAAACGACGCGGGCCTTGCAGCCACCGCAATTGCCGTCGGAGCAGCCGTAGTTCATCGCTCGTCCGGCGCGTAGCCCCGCTTCTAGAATGGTTTCCTGGGCGAGAATTTCGAAAGTATGGCCGCTGGGCAGCATCGTTATACGTGCGGGCATTCGTTCATCGTCTCCCTATCGTTTTTCGGTGGGTTGGAGCGATGAAAACGATATGCGTTTTAGGCCTCGGTGGTCAATTGGGCGCGTTCCAGGGCGTCGCTGGCGTCGAGCCAGGCATTTTCCGCCTTGCTGAGGGCGGTTTCGATGCGCCCTAGTTCCTTTTGCAGGGCGGCGATGTCCTCGCCGGTTCCTTCGTAGATTGTGGGATCGGCGAGGCGCTTTTCGGTTTTGTCTTTCTCCCGCTCCAGGCGCGCCATGACGTTTTCGGCGTCGCGAACGGCCTTGCGCAAGGGGGCGCTTTGCGAGCGCGCTTGGGCGCGCTTGCGCCGTTCGGCTTTTTTGTCGGGACGGCCGGTCGGTTCGCCATCGGCGTTTTGTTTGGGTTGGCGCCGCCGTTCGAGAAGCAGGCGACGGTAATCCTCCATGTCGCCGTCATAGGCCCGGCAGGTCCCCTGATCGACGATCCATAGCCGTTCGCACACCAATTCGATCAAATGGGGATCGTGACTGACCAAAATGACCGCGCCGTCGTAATCGTTGAGAGCGGTGACCAAGGCCTCGCGGGCATCGACGTCGAGGTGGTTGGTCGGTTCGTCGAGGAACATGATGTGCGGCGCGCCGAAGCTCATGGTGGCGAACAACAGGCGCGCTTTCTCCCCACCCGACAGGCTGGCGATTTGGGTATCCGCCTTGTCGCCGCTGAAACCGAATCGACCAAGATGGGCGCGCACCTTGGTTTCGGTGGCCATCTCCATCAGGCGCTGCATGTGCCGGTACGGCGTATCGCTTAATGGAAGCTCCTCGCTTTGGTGTTGGGCGAAATACCCGACTTCGAGCTTGGACGATTTAATGACTTTTCCCGTTTGCGCCTTCAAACGCCCGGCGAGGAGGCGGATCAGGGTCGATTTGCCGTTGCCGTTGGCTCCGAGAAGGGCGATCCGGTCGTCCATGTCGATGCGCATGTCCAGCCCCTTGAGAATGGGCCGGCCCTCCTGATAGCCGACGGAGGCGTCCTCCAGCGCCAATAGGGGTGGCGGCAGGGGCTGGGGTCGGGGAAACGGAAGGTCGTGGTTTTCGCCCGGCGACGCTGGCGATCGGCTGCATGCGTTCCAGCATTTTAAGGCGGCTTTGCGCTTGGCGCGCTTTGCTGGCGGTATAGCGGAAGCGTTCGACGAATTGTTCGATATGGCGGCGTTGTTCCATCTGGCGCGATTGCATTTTCGATTGGATCGCCATTTGTTCGCGCCGGGTGTTTTCGAAGCGATCATAGCCGCCGGTATAGCGGTTCAGTTTGCCGTTTTCCAAGTGCACGATATGATTGACCGCGGCGTTGAGCAAGGTGCGATCGTGGCTGATTACCAGCAGGGTCCCGGGCCAGTTGGCGAGATAGTTTTCCAGCCAAAGGGTCGCCTCCAGGTCGAGATGGTTGGTCGGCTCGTCCAAGAGAAGCAAGTCGGGTTGAGAAAACAACACCGCCGCCAGCGCCACGCGCATCCGCCATCCGCCGGAAAAATCGCTGCATGGGCGATCCTGATCGGCGCTGTCGAAGCCCAGACCGGACAGGATGGACGCCGCCCGGGCGGGGGCGGAATGGGCGCCGATATCGGCGAGGCGGGTGTGAATTTCGGCGATGCGATGGGGGGCGGTCGCCGTTTCTGCCTCATGGAGAAGGGCGCTGCGTTCGGTGTCGGCCTTTAGCACGGTGTCGAGCAGGCTGTCGGCTCCGGCGGGGACTTCCTGGGCGACCTGGCCGACACGGGCGCGTTTGCGCACGGTGATAGACCCGCCGTCGGGGGTCAATTGGCCGTTGATGAGGCGAAACAGGGTCGATTTTCCGGCGCCGTTGCGCCCGACGAGGCCAATTTTATGCCCCGGAGAAACGGCCAGGGTCGCCTGATCGAATAAGATGCGCCCGGAAATTCGGTAGGTGATGTCGTTAATATGCAGCATGGTATGGGTCTTAGCATAAGGGATCGTGGTAGGGAATGCGTCATCATCGTCTATTTGCCCTTTGTCAAACGGGCCTTGCAAGCCGGGCGCGTTACGTCTATAACGCGCCGACCCCATCGTGACGCCCGTTGTGACGTTGGGCATGAACCCTTTCCCCGCAACAGAAGAAGGTTCGAGAGCATGGCTGTCGAACGGACACTGTCCATCATTAAGCCGGATGCCACGGCGCGTAATCTGACTGGCAAAATTAATGCGTACCTGGAAGACGCGGATTTGCGCTTCGTGGCGCAAAAGCGTGTGCGTCTCACCCGTGAGCAGGCCGAAACCTTTTACGGTGTGCACAAGGAACGTTCGTTCTTCAACGAGTTGGTTGAGTACATGACTTCCGGTCCCGTCGTGGTCCAGGTTCTTGAAGGTGAAAACGCCGTCGCCAAGAATCGCGAAGTTATGGGGGCGACCAACCCGGCCAACGCCGACGAGGGCACCATCCGCAAGGATTTTGCGCTGAACGTTCAGGAAAATTCGGTGCACGGCTCCGATAGTGCGGAAAATGCGGCGATCGAAATCGCCTACTTCTTCGCCGGTACCGAGATCGTCGGCTAATCTCATTTTTTTGATACTTACGAAAGGCCGCTTCCCTTGATGGAAGCGGCCTTTCGCGTTGGGCGGCGGTGATGGAAATTATCGGGTGGTTTTTTCGCAGGGGTTGATCATCGCCTCGGCTTTCGGTTCCGGGGCGTCCACGATCGCCCGTTCGGCGCCGATACGCAGCCGCCCTTCGGCGATTAGGCGTACCGCCATCGGGTAAATGCGGTGTTCCTGGATAAGAATTCGCGCGGCGAGATCGTCCGCGGTGTCATTTTGAAGCACCGGCACCACGGCCTGGGCGATGATCGGGCCTTCATCCATGGCCGGGCGTACGACATGCACGGTGCACCCGGAAAAACGCACCCCGGCTTCGACCGCCCGTTCATGGACGTGTAGTCCCTTGAACGCGGGCAGGAGCGAGGGATGGATATTGATCACTTTGTCGCGCCAGCGTTTGACAAAGCCATCGGACAGCAAACGCATAAACCCCGCCAGACAGATCAAATCCACGCCGGCTTCTTCGAGGCGTTCGCTCATCGCCCGATCGAATGCCTCGCGGTTGGCGTAATCCGTGTGTTTGAGGACCGCGGTCGCGATACCGCCCTGGGCCGCCCGGTGCAAGCCTTGGGCGTCGGCCTTGTTGGATAGGACCAGGGCGATCTCGGCGGGGAATTCATCCTTGGCGCAAGCGTCGATCAAGGCCTGAAGATTGCTCCCCCGCCCGGAGATAAGAACTGCGAGTTTCATAGCCGCCAATGGTCCTGAACGCCGGGCAGGAGAACCTCCGGGGCGCCGTCGGTGGGGGCGACGCGGCCGATCCGGTAAACGGTTTCGCCGTGTTCTTCAAGGACGGCGGCGATGGCGTCTGCGGCGTGCGGACGCACGACGCAGACCATGCCGATCCCACAATTGAAGGTGCGCGCCATCTCGTTGGGGACGATCCGCCCGGCTTTTTGAAGCCAGCGAAAGACACCGGGCAAGCGCCACGAGGTGACGTCGATCTCGGCGCCGAGGCCCTCGGGCAGGACTCGGGGAATGTTTTCCAGGAGTCCGCCGCCGGTAATGTGCGCGAGGGCGCTGATCGCGCCGCCCGCCTCTGGGGCTTGCGCCCGCCCGGCCTTGAGTGCGGCGAGACAGCTTTTGACGTAAATCCGCGTCGGTTCGAGCAAGGCGTCGCCTAAGGTGCGTTCGGGGTCGAACGGGGCGGGCGTTTCATAGCCCAGGCGGGCCTTGTCGGCGAGGTGATCACGCAGGGCGATTTCCATGGCGCTGCTGAGGTCGGCGCCGAGGATCGAATCCTTGACCACCTTGCGCACCAGGGAAAATCCGTTGGAATGCAGACCGCTGGAAGCCAACCCCAAGATCACGTCGCCGTCGCGCACGGCGTCTCCGGTCAAAATTTCGTCGCGTTCGACCGCACCGACGCAAAATCCCGCCAGATCGTATTCGCCGCCGCCGTACATGCCGGGCATTTCCGCGGTTTCTCCGCCGATCAGGGCGCACCCGGCCTGTCGGCAGCCTTCGGCGACGCCTGAAATGATATCCCGCCCGGCATCGACGTTCAGTTTTCCCGTGGCGAAATAATCCAGGAAGAAAAGAGGTTCCGCCCCTTGAACGACCAGATCGTTGACGCACATGGCGACCAAATCGATTCCGATTGTTGTGTGGTTGGCGGCGTAAAGGGCGATTTTCAGTTTCGTTCCCACGCCGTCGGTGCCCGATACCAAAATCGGGTCCTTGAATCCGGCGGCCTTGAGGTCGAACATGGCGCCGAAACCACCAAGGCCGGAGGCGACGCCGCGCCTTTTGGTCGAGGCGGCCATCGGTTTGATGGCCTCGACCAAGGCGTTACCAGCGTCGATATCGACGCCGGCATCTTTATAATTGGAACCAGTAATGGGCTTTCTCCATCGAGCCATCGTGTTAAATTAGCGCGCCATCGTGTTAAAAATTAGCGCGCCATCGTGTTAAATTGTATCGCCCGATCCGCGGGCGTCCTTGAAGGATACGTCCATTTTGCGAACATAACGCATCCAGGCCGGTTTGCAATCCACTACGCAATAGGCTCGACACATAAACCGCCATGGGACACCATGATCCGCGAAATGTCGTGGCCCCGTGGGCTCCGTCGAGCGAAGCGATGGTGAAGATGAAACGGAAACGAATGAATATTTTTACGCATGGCGCGATACCCCTCTCGTTTGTGTCGGTATTGTTTCGCCCGGGATGGTTCGCCCGAACGGTGACGTCGGCAATGCCGTTGGTTCTTGCCACGGCCCTTGTCTTGGGACTGGGGCTGGTGGTCGAACCCGTCGGGGCCAAGGCGCAGGCGGCGGCAAACGACGTCTTTGAAGTTAAAGGCGTGAAGGTGGACGTTAGCGCCGATTCGGTGGCCGTGGCGCGCGACCGGGCCTTGGAGGAGGGAGAGGCGCGCGCCCTTCAAATTTTGTTGAAGCGGTTGACCCTGCAAGCGTACCACGATCGCCTCCCCAAACCTTCGGCTGCGCAGCGCGCGGCGTTGGTGTTGGATTTTTCCGTGGCCGAGGAAAAAGCGTCGTCGGTGCGCTATTTAGCGACACTGAATTATCGCTTTAAGGCCGGCGCGGTGCGCGCGCTGTTGCGCGATGCGCAAATACCGTTCGCCGAAACGCGAAGCAAACCGGTTTTGCTCCTGCCCGTTTACCGGGCGGCGGGCGCGCTTCTGTTGTGGGACGATCCCAACCCTTGGAGTAAGGCGTGGGCGGCGGTCGCCGGTCAGGGCGGTTTGGTGCCCGTCGTTCTGGCGCAAGGAGACCTGAAGGATATCGCAACGATCGGCGCACAGCAGGCCCTTGACGGAGATGGCCAGCGTCTGGACGCCATCGCTAGGCGCTACGACGCCGGCGACAGCCTGGTCGCCGAGGGCGTGCTGGGCGTCGATCCTCAGACCGGGCTACCCGACCTCGATGTCTACGTGACCCGTTACGGCACGGCGTCGCAGGAACAAACCATCGTGCGGACGTTTTCCTCTCAGGTGGGGGAGAGCGTGGACGGTCTCCTAGAACGTTCGGCCCGCCAAATCATGCTTCAGGTCGAGGATAACTGGAAACAGGACAATTTGCTGCAATTCACCAAGCCGGCGGTGATTTCCGCCATCGTGCCGATTTCCGGCTTGACGTCGTGGGTCGATATCCAACGCCGCCTGCGTGAAGTGGCGGTCGTGCGCCGGGTCGATATCGCCTTGCTTTCACCCAAGGAAGCCTGGATCAAGCTGAACTTTATCGGCGACACCGATCAACTGGCGTTATCGTTGAAACAAGCCGATCTGATCTTGTGGCGGGAGGCCGATACCTGGTATCTATCGGCGAGAAAGGCCGAGCAGTGAATCTCCCCAATACGATTTCCTTGTTGCGTCTGGCGTTGGTGCCTCTCGTGGTTTGGTTGATCCTGGAAAATATGATCTGGGAATCGTTTGGCGTTTTCGTTCTGGCCGGCGTTAGCGACGCCTTGGATGGCTTTATCGCCAAACAGTTCAATATGGAAACCGAATTGGGGAAGTATCTCGATCCCTTGGCCGACAAGGCGCTTTTGGTTTCGGTGTACGTCACGTTGGGACAGCAAGGTTATCTTGCGAGCTGGCTCGTTATCCTGGTGGTTTTTCGTGACGCCATGATTGTCGGTGGCGTGATTTTGTTCCAGACTCTGGAACAGGCCATGGCGATGCGCCCCTTGCTGATTAGCAAGGTCAACACCACGGCGCAAATCGTTCTGGCCGGCGTCGTGCTCGGTGGATACGGGCTGAGTTGGGATCTGCACGGTTTTGTCGATATCCTGGCCTATATTGTCGGCGCGACGACGGCGGTTTCTGGGGTGGTCTATGTGATCAGGGCCTTTCGTCACGCCTCCGGTTTGGACGCGTAGGGTGTATCGATCAAGGGTAAAGAGCGCCATGAGGAAAGAAAAACAAATCGCCTTTTGGGTCGTCGGTCTCGCCGTCGCCATGGCTATTCTTTACATTCTCAGCAGCGTTCTCCTGCCGTTCGTCGCGGGACTCGCCATCGCCTATTTCTTCGACCCGCTAGCCGACCGCCTGGAACGGTTGGGGATTTCGCGCGCCTTGTCCACCAGTGTGATATTGCTGTCCTTTTTCGTCATTGTCGGGGCGATCGGGATGGTCCTTTTTCCGCTTTTACAGGCGCAGGTCGTCGGTCTGATCGGGCGTTTGCCCGACATGATCAACACTTTCCATGCCTCGTTGCAGCAGTATATCTCCAGGCTTGAGCACGTCCTGCCGGTTGGGCAGATGGCGCGGATACAGACGTTCTTGCAAGGCTATACCGGCGATGCGATGAACTGGCTAAGCGGTCTTTTGCCGCAGGTCTGGGCCGGGGGTAAAGCGATCGTTAATCTGTTGTCGTTGATGGTGGTGATGCCCATGGTGGCTTTTTTCCTGCTGCGCGATTGGGATCATATCATCGCCATGCTCGACAGTCTGTTGCCCCGCGCCTCGGCGGACACCATTCGCCAGCAGATTCGCGAAATCGACAAGACCATCGCCGGGTTCGTTCGAGGACAGGCGATGGTCTGCGCCTCGTTAGGCGTGATCTATGGGATCGGCCTTAGCCTTGTCGGTCTCGAGTTCGGCCTGCTGATCGGTCTGGGCACCGGAGTTCTGACCTTCGTGCCCTACGTCGGCATGATGACCGGGGCCGTTATCGCCCTGAGCGTGGCGTTGGTGCAATTTTCCAATCCTGTTGATTTCTTGTTGGTGATCGGTGTGTTCGCCTTCGGGCAAACGATCGACATCATGTTTTTGACGCCGAATTTTGTCGCCGGGCGGGTCAACCTCCACCCGGTTTGGGTCATTTTTTCCCTGATGGCGGGAGGGGCGATATTTGGTTTTACCGGGGTTTTGTTGGGGGTTCCCGTGGCCGGCGCGATCGGGGTTTTGGTGCGCTTCGCTATCTCCAAGTACCGCACGAGTGCGCTTTATCTGCAAGGAGACGCCGCCGCGCTCACCGACGCCCACTCCGTCAAATCGACGCCGACGGAAAAAAACTGAACGATGCCTCAACACACCCAACTCACCTTGGATTTCGAACACCGCCCCTCCTTGAGCGGAGATGATTTTTTCGTCGCGCCGTGTAATCGCGAGGCCCTGGGCTGGGTCGAAAAATGGCCCGACTGGCCGGTCCCGGCGGTCATCATTCACGGTCCCCAGGGGTCGGGAAAGACCCATCTCGCCCAAGTGTTTCTCGGTCTTTACGGCGGCGCGTCGATCACCGCGTGCAAAATGGCGCTAAGTGAACCGGACGTCTTGATTGACGCCCACCCCGCCCTGGTGCTGGAAAACGCGGATCGTTTCATCGTTCCCGAACTGGAGGCCGAAGTTTTTCATCTCTATAACTTGGCCAAGGAGTACGCCCGCCCGCTGTTGCTGACATCGCGCAAGCCGCCGTCGCAATGGGGGATCGGTCTGGCCGATTTGCGTTCCCGTTTGTTGGCGTCACCGGCGCCCAAGATCGGCGCGCCCGACGATATGTTGATGTCGGCTCTGGTAATGAAGCAATTCTCCGATCGTCAGATCCGTATCGATGGCGACGTTCTGGCTTATTTGTTGACGCGAATGGAACGTTCCTTCGAGGGCGCGACGCGCCTGGTCGCGGCGATCGACCGCCACGCACTGCAACACCGGCGACGCATCACCGTGCCTCTGGTGCGCGAAGTCATCGAGGGATTGGAAGATGACGCCGGCGCGCATCGGGTTCTTGGGCGCTAGGTTCCATAAATAGAAACTCATAAATATGGACTAAGGAGGGGCGATGGACCTCGATATTGCAGGCAAGGTGGCGCTGGTGTGCGGCGCATCGAAAGGATTGGGCAGGGCGGTGGCGCTGGCGTTGACCGAGGAGGGCGCGGAGGTCGTGATCAACGCGCGCACCGAGGCGACTTTGGCGCAAGCGGCGCGCGACATCGCGGAAAAAACCGGCAAGACGCCACGGATTGTCGCCGCCGACGTCGCTACCGAGGAAGGTCGCTCCCGCATCCTGGCGGCCTGCCCCGAACCGGATATCTTGATCAACAACGCCGGCGGTCCGCCGCCGGGGGATTTTCGCGATTGGGATCGCGACGATTGGATCAAGGCCCTGGACACCAACATGCTCAGCGCGATTTTCCTGATCAAGGCGACGGTCGATGGGATGATGGCGCGCGGTTTTGGGCGCATCGTCAATATTACCTCGGCCTCGGCCAAGGCGCCGATTGACATCTTGGGGTTGTCCAACGGCGCGCGTGGGGGACTGACCGGATTTATCGCCGGGTTGTCGCGCAAAACCGTGGGACGCGGGGTGACGATCAACAATCTGCTTCCCGGCGCCTTCGATACCGAGCGCCTGAACGCCAATCTGGCCAGCGCGGCCAAGACGCACGGCAAGACGCTCGAAGAGACGCATGGCGCGCGCATCGCCTCGATACCCGCCGGCCGGTTTGGCGATCCTTACGAATACGGGCAACTTTGCGCCTATCTTTGCAGTGCCCAGGCGGGGTATATCACGGGTCAGAATATACTAATCGACGGCGGGGCTTACCCCGGGACTTTTTAATCGCGGCTCGGAACGCCCGGGTGATGTTTTCAGACTTGGCCTTTCCGGATATGACTCCTTGGGCCGGGAGAAAGGAATTTTTATGCGTAAAGTTACTTATTTTAGCGCCGGGACCGTAGCCGACTTCACGATTCCCGACGATCGATTTCAGGAATTTCTCAAGAGCGAGGGACAGTTCGAACGCTATGGCGAGGATGATTTGACCAAGGCGCGCGACGTTCTCGACGCCTTCATGGCCCGCGCGCGCGCGACCGCCGACGCCCACCACGGCGGCGCGGAAATTCTCGCCGCCTGCTTTATTTGGAATTTTTTCAATACCAATCCCGAGGAAGAACGCCTGATCACCGACGATATCGTGATTATCGATCTGGATGGGGACCTAAACACCGTCGAGTACGCCGCGGCGCGCGATATTCAGATCGAACCGGGGCATTGAGGCCTTCCAAGGAACCGCGCAATGTCCTGGGCGCGTCCTGGGTCTGATTACGTCTGTGCGCCCCGGGGATTGTAGTCCTTCGGTCAGCTTTGGGCGTATTTCATGGTTGACGCCAGGGTGTCGTAGACCGTCTCCCAGGAATCGCGCGCTTCGGGCGTAAACTGCGCGCCGAGAAAAGTCTCCAAAGTCCACATCAAGGATTCTTTGAAACTTTCATAATCGGCGGCGGAGATGTCGCCTTGGCCGTGTTTGCGACCTAATTCTTCGATGTCCGGCAACAACGTATCGACCCGGTCGAGATTGGCGACAATACTTTTTAACAACGACAACAGGCGCTGCGCTTGTTGCTGTGGGCCGAATTTGAACAGGTTCTCCAAATTTGGGTCGATTTCGAACAGGCGCCGGTAAAAACCATCGGCGACCGCATCGAAGTGCTCTTCTAGGAGGGCGAAGCTGGATCGCACGGCGTTGATTTGCTCGATGCTGAAGGGACCTCGATTGAGGCTATCGTCTCGCGGAGCTTCGCTCATATCTCCGTCGGCGTCCGGCTGTGCTTTTCCCGCGACGCCCGGGTGGGCGTCGCGGGAAGGATGTGTGACGTCGGGTGGAGCTTGCGGCGATTCGGGTTGGCCGTCGGAAGGTGAGGGGTGAGGAAAGACCCCGGAAGGCGCTTCGCGTTTCTTGCCGTCGTCATTGCGGCGCAGTTCGAACAAAAAAGCATCGACTTCACTTTTCAGACGCACGGATTGCTCCGACAGCGCGCTGGCCCGTTCGAGAACCTGATCCGCGGCGTTGCCGGACTCCTCGGACGTGGCGCCGACCGCGGCGATATGATCAGTGACGCTTTGGCTTGTTTTTCTTTGCTCATCAATGGCCTCGGCGAGAGTGGCTCCGATTTCATTGAGTTCGCGAATGGTTCCTCCAATCCCCTCGATGGCTTCGACCGCCTCATGGGTGGCGCTTTGAATGCCTCCAATTTGGGCGCTGATTTCCTCGGTCGCCTTGGCGGTTTGGGTCGCGAGATTCTTGACCTCCGAAGCGACGACCGCGAACCCTTTCCCGGCTTCTCCGGCGCGCGCCGCCTCGATGGTGGCGTTCAGGGCCAAGAGATTGGTTTGCGATGCGATGTCGTTGATTAAATTAACGACGTCACCGATTTTTTTTGCCGCTTCGGCCAAGCCTTGAATCATCGTGTTGGAATGGTTGGCGTTTTCAACGGCTTGCGCCGTCAATTCCGTCGATCGCGTGACGTGTCGGGAAATTTCCTGAACCGAGGCGCTCAAATGCTGCGCCGCCTCTTCGACGCTTGAGGCTTGGCCTTGGGCCTCTTCGACCGTGTCGGCCATCGATATCGCGGTCGCCTGCAACGTTTCCGACGCATCGCCGACCTCGTTGACGACCGTGCCGATGTTTTGTTCGAAGGAATGCGCTTGCTCGACCCGCTTCGTAATCACGCTCCACGTCAGCATGGCCCCGGTGTAGACGCCGGCGTCGTCAAAGAAAGCGGAGACGCGGAGATCCAATGTCTCTTCGCCGAGCGTGATCGTCGCATGATGTGGTAGGTTCGCGGGATCGCTTAGGATGGCGCGCTGGTGGGATGGGTTTTTATGGAAAATATCAATGCATTGGCCGACAATATTCTCGGCCTTGCAAGGGAGTAGGTGTTCCAAGTCGCGCAGCGTCTCGATGCTGGTGGCGTTGGCGTAGGTGATGGCGAAGGTTGCGATGTCGATCGCCATGACGTTGATCGGCATCTGTTCGAGCATCCGCTGCAAGGGAGGGGGGGCGACATCCTCTGCGCCCGGCGTGTCGGTGTGCGCCCACGTCATCATGGGGGCGATATAGCGCCCGGCGTCGTCGCGCAGTGCGCTGAAAACGAGGTTCAGGCATTTTTCGCCGAGGGTGACGCGGACCTGTTGGGGAAGTTGCGCTTCTCCGCCCCCGCGGATGCGTCGAATTTCCTGAATATCGCCGAGAAAATCGATGGACCGTCCGATCATTTTATCGGGTTTTTCGGGAAAGAGGTGTTGCAACCCCTCGAACGTGCGCCGACCGGCTTCGTTCATGTAACGGATGCACAAATCACGGGGATCGAGAACCATGACGCCGACCGGCATGTGTCCGATCATGGACTCGAAGTGCTTCGTCTTTAAAAGGCGGGAGCGCAGCATTGGTACCTTCCTTGCCCGGTTGTAGCCCATCATCGCATAGGGCCGGAGCCGATTTGAGTGTCGTCATGTGCGATTTCCCCCTGTGCCGCGGCGGTCCAAAACGACCCTCCGGAAATCGTTCATTCCCTTCCCTAATTCAGCCTGTATCGGCACGAAAAGGCGCGAACGGCGTAAGGATTGCATCCTTTTATGTTGAGCGCATAGCCCGGAATACAATATTTTTCATGGTAATCTAGGGTCAGGACCTCTTAATCTGATGCGTCTGGCGGAGATGAATTTAAGTGTGGGTTAGGCGGAGAACCCGCCGCAATGGTCCTCATTGCAAGGGTTTTCCAACGACATCCGCGCTTAAATTCATCCCGTCCCGTAGGGATTTGTGAAAAATGCCCCAAGAACGTCGTCGAAGACTTTTGAAAGTGAACGGTACTTCCGGCAAGTCTTCTCCTAGTGGTTTGAGTTTAACATTTGAGTCCGATGCAATTGGACACAAATGTGTGAAGAAATCAAACTGCAACAAAAAGATAGATAGTGGTCGGCCCGATGGTTCGCGAGAGCGAAACGTCGGAGTCGATCCACTAGGTCTGTGACATTTTTGACAAACCAGATACATCAGATTAAGAGGTCCTGACCCTAGCGACTGTACCGTAGGTGTCGGTCTTCTTTCATGACACGGGGGGCGTGAAAGCTTAATATCTCATGGCGGAAAAGAGACTTTTGGTGGAAATGGAACTTTCGCCCCAAAAAAGAAGCGACCCCCTCGTGGCCTGGGGCCGCCGCGGGGACGGGAAAGTATTCGACGGTGAGGACGGCGGCCTTTTTGAGGCGTCTACAGGGCCTATTGGAAGCGTGGAACGTATGGGATTTTGATGTGAATGTCTTGACGAAGGATGAAACTCAGACGCCGGATTTGACCTCCATCGCGCGTTTTTTTAATCGGGAACTGTCGTGGTTGGCCTTCAATACCCGCGTTTTGGAAGAGGCTGATAATAAAAAACATCCCCTTTTGGAGCGGGTCCGGTTTTTGTCGATTTCATCGGCCAACCTCGATGAATTTTACATGGTGCGCGTCGCCGGCTTGAAAGGACAGGTCCGCGCCGGGATCGCCTCGGTCAGTCAGGATGGATTGAACGCGGCCCAGCAGCTTGAGGCGATCCACGAAGAAGTCCGCCGCCTGATGCAGGCGCAACACGACACTTGGGGAAATTTGCGTCGGGAGCTTCTCGGGGAGGGGATACACGTCCTGAAAGAGCGTGACCTCAGCGCGCGCGAACATGAATGGCTCGATAAATATTTCATGGATCACCTATTCCCGGTGCTTACGCCTCTGGCGATCGACCCGGCCCACCCGTTTCCGTTCATTCCCAATCTGGGGTTTTCCTTGGTGATGTTGCTACAGGAAGAGAAATCGAGCGAGATGTTGCGGGCGCTCATTCCCGTGCCCCATCTGGTCGAACGCTTCGTGCGCCTGCCCAGTCGGCAAATCCGTTTTATCCCCATCGAACGGGTTATCGGTTTATTTCTGGATCGCTTGTTTCCCGGCTTTAAAGTCGTCGAATTGGCTAATTTCAGGGTGATACGCGACAGCGAAATGGAAATTGACGAGGAGGCCGAAGATCTGGTGCGCACCTTCGAATCCGCACTCAAGCGCCGTCGCCGCGGATCGGTCATCCGTCTTGGGTTCAACGACGATATTTCCGCAGAACTGCGCGACATGGTGATGAGTGAATTCGGGGTTGATGATAACGCGACATTCCCTGTCGAAGGCATCTTGGGGTTGGTCGATATCAAGCAGTTGATCGTTTCCGAGCGTCCCGACCTTTTGTTTGAGTCGTTCAATCCTCGGTTTCCCGAACGGGTGCGGGATTTTGGCGGCGACGTCTTCGCCGCGATCCGCAAAAAGGATCTAATAGTCCACCATCCCTATGAAAGTTTCGATGTCGTGGTGCAGTTCGTGCGCCAGGCAATGAACGATCCGCAGGTGGTTGCGATCAAGCAGACCCTTTACCGCACAAGTAACGATTCACCGATCGTCGCCGCGCTGATCGAGGCGGCCGAGGCGGGGAAAACGGTAACCGCGATGGTCGAATTGAAGGCGCGCTTCGATGAAGAAGCGAATATTCGTTGGGCGCGCGACTTGGAGCGGGCGGGAGTCCAGGTGGTTTACGGTTTCATGGATAAAAAAATTCACGCCAAGGTGAACTTGATCGTTCGCCGAGAGGGGAAAATGCTTCGTTCGTACGTGCATTATGGTACGGGGAACTATCACCCGATCACGGCCAAGATTTACACCGATCTGTCTTTTTTCACGTGCGATCCGCAATTGTGTCAAGATGCGTCGCGCTTGTTCAATTATATGACGGGATATGCGCAACCCATGGCGATGCAAAAGCTCGTGTTTTCGCCGTTGACGCTGCGCAGTACGTTGCTGGAGCTTATCGACGTTGAAATCGCTAACGCCAAGGCGGGCAAACCCGCGGCGATTTGGGTCAAGGTTAATTCTCTCGTCGATCAATTATTGATCGATGCCCTATACCGCGCGTCCTGCGCCGGAGTCCAGATCGACATGATCATTCGGGGAATATGCTGTCTTCGCCCGGGGATTAAGGATTTATCGGAAAATATTCGGGTGAAAAGTATCGTCGGGCGTTTTTTGGAGCATTCCCGCATCATGTGCTTCGCCAACGGTCACGAGATGCCGTCACGTAACGCCAAGGTTTATATTTCCTCCGCCGATTGGATGCAGCGAAATTTGGATCGCCGCATCGAATCCCTGGTGCCGATCGAAAATCCCACTGTCCATCGCCAGGTGATGGACGAAATCATGGAGGTCAGTTTTCGCGATGAGGGGCAGTCCTGGGTGTTGGACGGCGATGGTCGGTACGTCCGCGTGGACGATAGCGGTGACGGCTTCAACGCGCACACCTATTTCATGACCAACGCCAGTTTATCGGGTATGGGACACACCGCCAAGAAGGGACGTAGGCCCCGCAAGTCATCCGCCGCCAAATCAGCCATGAAACCGTGATGACCGAATGATGACACCGTCCTTGCGCATTTTAAAAGACGTTACCGTAGCCGACCCGGAGGGTCGCGGACTGGGGAAGATCGCCGTTATCGATATTGGCTCGAACACGGTCCGTCTGGTGGTTTACGACGCGCCGACCCGGTTGCCGATTCCGATGTTCAACGAAAAAGTTCAGTGCGCCTTGGGTCTTGGCCTCGCCGACACCGGAAAACTTAATCCCGAAGGCGTGGAGATGGCGGTCAACGCCCTGGTTCGGTTTGTTAATTTAAGCCGGGCCATGGGGGTGGACCACCTTGAGATAGTGGCGACGGCGGCGGTACGAGAAGCCGAGGACGGCCCCGATTTCGTGCGCCGCATTCACGCTCTTCTCAACCATGAAATCACTGTTCTCAGCGGCGAGGAAGAGGCCAAGCTTGCGGCGTACGGCTTGTTGAGCGGGACGCCCGACGCCGATGGCGTGATTGGCGATTTGGGAGGGGGAAGCCTCGATCTCGTGGTTTTGAACCACGGGACGTTCGGCGAGCACGCAACGTTTCCCCTAGGGCATTTGCGCCTGCGCGACGCCGCCGGAGGCAAACCGGAAAACGCCGGGAAGGTCATTGAAGGTCATCTGGAGGGAACCTCCTGGATGAAGAAGATCAAAGGACGCACGTTGTATGCGGTCGGGGGGTCGTGGCGCGCAATCGCACGGATCATGATCGACCAGACCCATTACCCTTTGCACGTCATCGACAATTACACCATCGAACGCGAAGAGGCGTTGCGCCTGTTGCAGTTGATCGGCAAAATGAGCAGCGGGTCCATCGCTAAAATACCCGGCGTTCCGAAGAAAAGGGTGGAGACGCTGCCTTACGCGGCAATCGCCCTCGGCGTTTTGTTGGAACAATCCGGGGCCGCGCAGGTGACGTTTTCGGGATACGGCATGCGCGAGGGGCAGTTGCTGCAATGCCTGCCCGAAAGATTGCGCCGTCAGGATCCGCTGATCAGCGCGTCGAAAACCCGTAATGAGCGCACCGGTCGGTTCCGTATCAAGGGGCGGGAAATTCGTGATTGGATGGAGCCGCTCTTTCCGGACATCACATATGAAGAAACGCGTATTCTCTATGCAGCGTGCCTGCTCGGCGATTTGGGGTGGAACGAACATCCGGATTATCGCGCGGAACACGCGTTTTATCGGATTTTGCGGATTCCTTTCGCGGGTCTGACGCACCCTGAGCGGGCGTTGTTGGCGATTTCCATTTATGTCCGTTATAACGGAAACTCGGGCGACTCTCTCGTGCGATCCGTAGGTGCATTGCTAAGTGAGGATCAAATACGCTGGTGCGATACCGTGGGGCTGGCCCTGCGTTTGGCCCACACCCTATCGGGCAGCGCGCCGGGCATTTTGGCGCAAACGCATCTTCGAAATGAAGATAACACCCTGATTTTGGGCTTGCCGCAATCGCGTGAGGCGTTTGTCAGCGAGATGGTGGAAAGGCGTCTGAAAACGCTGGCCAAAAGTCTTGGAGAAGGAAAGGCCTCGGCGATCGATTAAGGTGGCGCGTTTCCCGAAAGCCGACTCCCCTTGAGGGGGGGGCATTGAAAATAAGTCCGCCTTTACTGTCCGATTTCCGTAATCTGAATCTCGCCGTCTTTAATGGCTAGGGCGATTTCTCCGCGGCGCAGTTTCAGGGCGTCATCGCCGAAAACCTCGGCGCGCCAGCCGGTTAGGGCGGGCACGTCGGCCTTCTCGCCAAACCCGGCGATCAGGTCGATGTCGGCGCTGGAGGCGATCAATTTTTGAGCGACGCCGCTATGCTCGCATTTGGTTTTTAAAAGCACTTTCAGCAATTCCGCCGTGGGCTTGATTCCTTGGGGAAGATCAACCTTTTCATGGGCGCGCGGGAGTGCGCTGTCAGGCAGGGCCAGTCCTTTTTGTACCGCATCCAAAATACCCTTGCCGAATTCGCCATGGGCTTGCTTGGCCGTCAGTCCCCGAGTACGGGCAAGGTCTTCGGAATTTTTTGGCGTATGGTGGGCGATCTCCACCAAGGGGTCGTCGCGTAGGACGCGGTTGCGCGTCAGATCGCGCTTGCGCGCCTCAAGCTCGCGCCAGGCGGCCAGTTCGCGCAAGACTCCGAGGAATCGTGGACGCGGGTTGCGCACCTTAATTCGGCGAAAAACGGTATAGGGGTCCGCCTCGTACGTCGTGGGCGTGGTGAGGATGTTCATCTCCGCGTCCAGCCAACTTCCCCGCCCACTGTTTTCCAATTGCGCCTTTAGTTTGCCGTAAGCCTCGCGCAGATGCGTGACGTCCGCCAGGGCGTAACTCAATTGCCGTTCGCTTAAGGGGCGGAGCGACCAGTCGGTAAACCGTGACGATTTATCTATGCGCGCGTTGGTCAGGCGGGAAATAAGATTTTCATATCCCACACTATCGCCAAAACCACAAACCATCGCGGCGATTTGGGTGTCGAAAATCGGGTGAGGCAAGGAGCCCATAAGGCGGTAAAAAATTTCCATATCCTGGCGCGCGGCATGAAAAACCTTGATGATGTTCGGCGCCAAGAGAAGATCGAATAGCGGCGACAGGTCCATACCCGGCGCCAGAGGGTCGATGATGACGGCCTCATCGGGGGCGGCGACCTGGATGAGACACAAAATCGGCCAGTACGTCGTCTCGCGCATGAATTCGGTATCGACGGTGATAAACGGCGTTGCGCCATGGCGGGCGCAAAATGCGGAAAGATCGTTCGTATCCTTAATGATAATCATGGGTATGCTATACACAATAAAATGTGGAGGCACAAATAAGACGATGCAAAAAATAGGCGTAGGTATTCCTCCGGGTGTATCTTTTTTGAGATATGCTCGTAAAAGTGGTTATTTTATTCTTCTTTTTCAAACGAAGTTGTAGGGTTCCGTCTTGTACTCACGCCGCAATATTAGTTATCTCGATTCCTGAGCATATCGAGTTGAAGGCGGCGCATTTGATGCATTCACATTAGCGCGATTGAGTAGTTCAACGTAAATCCGTATCATTGCATAAATGTCGTTCTGCACATCCGATAAATTGTGTGGGTTGGTGTTGGCCGGAGAAATGATGGATACGTCGAATTTATCCCTAAGCGCCCTCGTCGGGCGCAAGCTGTTCGCCGGAGAAGACGATGCCTTGGCGCGTTTAATGTTGGGGGCTTATGTGTTGGTCGCCGACGCGCGCCCCTTTATCGGCGTATTGGGGAAGGATGGCGACTCTCTTTTATGGACGGCGGGCGGGGCCGAATTTTGCGACCTTCTGCACGCCCACGCGCCGCGGGAAATCGATACGGCGCAGGTGCAACCTCGCTCCGTGGCGCCGTTGCGTTTGAGCGACGTGTTAAACCGGCTTGGCGTGGCGCCCGAGGAAATTGACGACATTGCAGATGTGATCGGGCTTCTCGATCCGGGAAGTGCGGTTTCCTATCGTCATCTTTTGCGGGGGCGGGAGCAACGTTCGTTTCGTCTTGTCTTGTTTCGCCGACGGGATATTGCCGGGGGGCATGTTCAATTTTCCATACACGAGATGACCGGTTTCGAGCGGGGAAACGCGAAAATGCGGGAGATTTCCCGCCAAATTCTAGCGGCCATGGAATCGCCTTTTTCGAAGAACGATCCCAGAAATTTAATCGCGCTCCTCAATAAGGTCGAAAATGATTTGAACGACCTTTTTTCCGCCACGGACGATCGACAAATCGCTATTCGGGCAAACCATATCGCAACGGGCGTATCCGCCGCCGCGAATCGCCTGGTGGATATTCTCAACGCGATCGACACGGACGGCAGTGATGGGGGGCATACCGGAAAGGATCGTGTGAACGAATCTTGTCCTCCAAGCGGCATTCACTGCGTCCTCGGCAACGATTGGCAAGGGACGCAGGACCTTATTTTAGCCCGCGTCGGCGGCGAATTGGCCCTGAAGGGCGAATATGCGCATGCGGTGCGTTCGGCGCATGAATTCGTGTCCAACTCCACCCTGATTTTTATTATCGCACCGTGTGAGGGGGAATATTATGTCTTGAGCGGTCCTCAGCGTGGTGAAATTTATTCCAGCATTCCAGATCTGGTGCGAGGGATCGAGGTGGGGGTGAATTCACGCCATGGCGCCGAGACTTTTTTTTCATCCCTGGGACAACATGAAAATCAAACCCGCTTCGCCGTGGCCGGGGAAAATATGGAAGTTTGGGGACGTCCGGGTTTGGGAATGGGGTGGCAGGCGATGATTGCCGACGCTTACACTCAAGGCGTGGACGTTCGCGCCATGTTTCACGGCCTAAAAAATTTGTGGTTGCATATGCAGGTCCTTCACGTGGTTAAGACCAGGGCGGACGTTCAAGAGGTGCGCGACGCCCTCTTGGGCGTTATCCAAAAAATACATCGGCGGATTGCCGAACTTAAGGTGATGGCGCAACCCAACGCCGGCTTTCCCAGAAAAATTCGCGAGCGTGTCGCCGGATGGTTTCAGGGGGCGCGTCGGATATCGGATGAAACGGGGATGGTCTTGGACGTGCGTGCGCCCGAGGATGTCTTGAACATGAATATTGTCTGCTATGGCGGGCAAATGGAAGACACCCTCAGCGAGCTGGTTCGCAATGCGCACCACAGCGGAGCGCGTCACATCTTTGTGAATGCCGGTGTCAAAGGGCGGTACCTGGAAATCGAGGTGGTTGACGACGGGCGGGGAATGTCTCCGGAAAAACTGGCTCAGGCCCACAAGGTGATTGAGGAAGGGCGCTTTGATCCGGTGTTGTCGGCGCGTCCCGGAGGGTCGGGGTATGGTCTTTTGGGCGCGGCGCAGTCGGTCGGCCGTTTCGTCGATGGACAGTTGCGTCTGGAGCCCGCAGCGGGTAGGCGGGGCTTGAAAGTCGCGCTTTCCTTCCGCGTCACTTAGGCTCAGGGGCTACCCATACTACTGTGTTTGGCGTTTACCGTGTTTGGCGTTGATAAGGGGCATGACTTAAAGACGCGTAATGCGCCGTGAAAGCGACACATGACTTGACAAAGCGGTGTGAACAGTGTGCTTTTGCCGCGCTTTATACGAGATCGTCAGCGCGGCGCGCCCAGCCGTCTAACCGTTGGACAAGAGTGTTTTATTCATGCATCCCTTCCGTACCCATACTTGCGGCGAAATCAGGCTCAATCATGTCGGCGAGGTCGTCCGTCTTTCTGGATGGGTTCATCGCAAGCGCGATCACGGCAATCTGCTGTTCATCGACGTGCGGGACCATTATGGGATAACCCAGGGGGTGATCGATGTCTCCAGTCCGCTGTTCGCGCGCGCCGAAGGCGTGCGCCCCGAGAGCGTGGTGACGGTGACGGGCAAGGTGGTGGCGCGCACCGAAGATACCGTGAACGCGGATCTTCCGACCGGTCAGGTCGAGGTTCAGATCGAGGACATGAATGTCGAATCTCCGGCGGACGTGTTGCCGATGCAGGTCGCCGGCGACGGCGAATATTCCGATGAAATGCGCATGAAGCATCGTTACTTGGATTTGCGCCGCCCTTCCGTGCACGCCAACATCGTATTGCGCAGTCGGGTGATCGCCTCGATCCGTCGGCGGATGACGGACCAGGGCTTTTTGGAGATGCAGACGCCGATCCTGACCGCCAGTTCGCCCGAAGGTGCGCGCGACTATCTGGTGCCGTCGCGCCACCACCCGGGGATGTTCTATGCCCTGCCGCAGGCGCCCCAGCAGTTCAAGCAGTTGCTGATGGTCTCCGGATTCGACAAGTATTTTCAGATCGCGCCGTGTTTTCGCGATGAGGACGCCCGCGCCGATCGTTCTCCCGGCGAATTCTATCAGCTTGATTTCGAAATGGCCTTCGCCACCCAGGAAGACGTCTTTGCCGCCATCGAGCCGGTCATGCACGACGTTTTCGAGGAATTTTCCTCGGAACGCACCGTCACCAAGCCGCCGTTTCCGCGTATCCCCTACGCCGAGGCGATGTTGCGCTATGGCTCCGACAAACCGGATCTGCGCAATCCGCTGAACATCAGCGACGTCACCGAGGCGTTTCGGGGATCGGGCTTTGGTCTGTTCGCCAAGAACGTTGAAAAAGGGGCGCTGGTGCGCGCCATTCCCGCTCCCGGCGCGGCGGAGCGCCCGCGCAGCTTTTTCGACAAGTTGAACGATTGGGCGCGTGGCGAAGGCATGGGTGGACTGGGCTACATCGTCTTCACCGCAGACGGCGGGGTCAAGGGGCCGATCGGCAAGAATCTTGAGGATGATCGCATTGCGGCGATCAGGGCCGCCGCCGGGGTCGGCGCGGGCGACGCGGTATTCTTTACCTCGGCGCAGAAAAAGGACGTCGAAAAGTTCGCCGGTCAGGCGCGCGAGCGTATCTGCGACGAACTGACCTTGCGCGAAGGCGGGACCTTCAAGTTTTGCTGGATCGTCGATTATCCGATGTACGAATTGGACGAGGAAACCGGCGAGGTCGCCTTCAGCCACAATCCGTTTTCGATGCCCCAGGGTGGATTGGAGGCGCTGGAAAGCAAGGACCCGTTGGATATTTTGGCCTATCAGTACGATATCGTGTGCAATGGCGTGGAACTGTCGTCCGGGGCGATCCGCAACCATCGCCCGGACATCATGTACAAGGCCTTCGCCATCGCGGGATACGGCAAGGAGGTCGTGGAAAAAGAGTTCGGCGGCCTGCTCAACGCCTTCAAGTTCGGCGCGCCGCCCCACGGCGGCTCCGCGCCGGGGATCGACCGCATGGTCATGCTGCTGGCGGACGAACCGAACATCCGCGAAATTATCGCCTTCCCGATGAACCAGCAGGCCCAGGATCTTCTGATGGGCGCGCCCGCCGTGGTCGATGATCGCCGTTTGCGCGAACTGCACATCAAATTGAACCTGCCCAAGGTGAAAAAGGACGCCAGCCTTAAAGGCGTGGGCGGCGACCAGGAGGGTTAGAGGCCTCCCGGCGCGGTAGGATATGCGGGCCGCGATAACCGAAACGACACACCGCAAAGTTCGCAGATCCGTTCCCACAGGCCGCTTGCGGCTACTTGGTGGATGCGTGTCGCCAGGACGTGTGTCGCCAGGTCGAGAGATCGTGAGATCGGTCGTGGTGCGGGAACAAGCCGAACCCGCCTTCCGCTTGACGGTCGGCTCGACCACTCTCGCGAAACGATGTTCCCCCATGCGGCGTCGTCCGGCATCGTCTCGGATCGGCCTATGGCGTCTTCATCTTCGCGTTTCCGACCTCAAGCTCGCGCGATTGTTTGGCGTCGGAAAACGATAGCTCCGGGGAGGCGGAATTGGTTGGGAGGCTCGGTCGCTCAAGGCGTTTCTTTAAGAGGGGCAGGCGGTATGAAAACGAAGCCTCAGGGCGGAAGATCCAACCGTTCGAGGGCTTCGGCGTAACCGGCGAAAGGGGAGGCCTCGCGGCCATGGCTTTAAATCGACGATTATCGTACCGACGATTACCGTACTAAGGTGGTCACAAATCCGGTGGTCGCGTTATCGCATCCGGCTCGCGAACGTTTGCATCGATACATCTCCGTGTCGGCGCGGTGCAGGAGCTCCGCGCCGTCGTCATGAGGGCCATAGACCTGATACCCCAGGCTGGCCCTCAGGGGGATTTCCTGACCCTGCCATGTGATGTGCGCGGTGTTGAGAAGGGTGTCCAATCCCTTGGCGCAGCGAATGCCGTTTTGATGATCGGTACGGGTTAAGACCACCGCGAATTCATCGCCGCCGACGCGACCGATACTGTCGGTTTCGCGGACATTTTTTCGGAGGATAGCGCCGACCCGGCGTAAAACTTCATCGCCCGCGGCGTGGCCGTAGGTGTCGTTTACCGGTTTGAAGGCGTCCAGATCGATGTAAACCAGAACCCCTTCTTCATCGAAGCGCCGAGCCGAGGATAATATACGCGAAAGCTCCGCCTCGAAACCGCGTCGGTTCAAAAGCCCGGTAAGTATGTCGGTATCGACGGCTTTTTCGAGTTCGCCGATCCGCGCCGTTTGCTGGGCGAGAATGCGTTCTTGTTGCAAGGCGGCCTTAAGAACGTTTTGCGCCGCCTTGATGCAGTGCATGGTCGCCTCTTCGCCAAGCATCCAACTGGCGCTGCGGACCTCGTCTTCAAGCAAAACCGCCGCCAGGGACAAGTTCCCCAGGGCGAGGCCGTCGATCGGTTCCTCGCATGCGGACGGATTGGATAAATCGGATAGAGCATCACGTGAATTGCCGTCTTTCCGGGCGAACGCCACGCCAGGCGTCACGGCGCGACGCGGCACGCCTTGATCGGCGGTTTTGAAGGCGGTGTAATCTTTCTTCAGCGATTGCACGGGCGTCCCCATCCTTTGTGGCGGTGGCAGCACAAAAACAGACTTCCCAATAAGCTAGGCAAACACCATGCCACCCACATATTCTTACATTGCAAACGGTTAAAGAATAGTTTAGGGCGGCAGTTTTTGCCGGTTGGGTAAAAAATACCCACCTTGGAAAAAGAAAATTGTCAAGCCTTCACACGTAAAGGTAAGTGGGCGCGGATTATATGGGATTGAAATAAAAATGTAAGGTCATCTTTTGATAAATTCTAATTTCGCCTTATTCACAATGACTTCCCCTGTGGATACGGTTACTGCGCGGCGAGAGCGAGGACCTTTTTGTATACGTGTTTCCGTTTTACCGATTCGGCGGAGACGTATAAAATCGGCCCCCGCGCACCCTAGGCGAAACCGAGGGGGCCGGCGAGGTCACGCAGGGGGAGCGAGAAATCCAGGCGTGCGGCGCGGGGGATTTTATCGGGCGTGAGCCTCAACGTGCGACGATATCGGTTCCGTTCGTGATTCGATCGCTGGGATAGCTGACAACCTGTACGCCGTCGGCGAGACCGCCGAGAATTTCGGCGGCGCGCCCGTTGGTGTGCCCGATGTTGACCTTCGTCAGTTTCGCCGTGCCGTTGACGTCAACGAAAACCGCCCAGTCTTTTCCATCGCGAAATAGCGCCCCTATGGGAATCTGCAAAACGTCCTCCCCCCGCCATTCACGGATGTGGGCCTCGACGCGGAAGCCATGGCCGAGGGGAGCCCATGTTTTTTTGGGTCCGGTAAAGTCGATGATGACGTTGACGCGTTGCTCTTCGATGCCGAGCGCCGACACTTTTGTGAAGCCATAGGGTTCGACCCGGCGCACGACACCCTCAAGAGGGTGTTGTCCACCCCAGCCGTCGAGGAGAACCGACGCTCCCTTACGTACCTTGACGGCGTCCGACGAGAGTAAATCCACCACGACCTCCATTCGCGTGGGATCGCCGATCTCGAACAAGGGGCTGGCGCGTTCGACGAAGCCTTCGCTTTGGCGCAACAGGCGCAGCACCTTACCATCGACCGGGGCGCGCACCTCGACGCAGCAGGTCGTTTGCCCTTCGGGATCGTCGGTCGGGGCGATCAGGGCGGCGCGTGCTGTTTTCAGTTCGAAGGTGCGCACATTGAGCGCTGCCCGCGCGCTGTCCTCGGCGGCGCCCTGGATCGTGACGTCCAATTTCGCCTGGTCGAATTGGCGTTCGGAAATGACGTGTTTGGCGAACAGATCGCGGGCGCGTCGCAGGTTGGTCTTGGCGAAAGTCAGTTTGGCCCGGACGCGCTCGAGTTCCGCCCGGGCCAGGGCTTGGGCCGCCTCGGCGGCCTTCGCGGCGGCCTGCGCCCGGGCCAGCGCACGAGCGTCGAGAAACTGCGGGCTGGCCGGTTCGATCGTGGCGAGCACGGTTCGGTTGGCGCGTACCGCATCGCCGACACGGATCTTTACGCGTCGAAGACGCCCCGATATCGGGGCGGAGACGGCATAGACATCGCGGACCCGGGTGTGTCCTTCGCCATCAATGGTGACATCCATCGGCGCGCGTTTGACAGCGATCAGATCGACGGGGACCGGGGTCGGGGTGATCCCCCAGACCAGAAGAGCGATGGCGATGGCGCATGCGACGATGAAAAGGGAAATTTTTTTAAGAGGTAATGTCGCCATTGCGGTTCCCTCATTCTCTGGTTTTCAGGGCTTGGACGAGATTCATGGCGTCGAGCCTCCGGCGCACGAGGAGGGCGGAGACGGCGGCGGCCCCGAGCACGATGACGATGGACCAGGTATAGGTATCGCGGGAGACGACCAGAGGCATACGGAACAATTCGGTGTCCATCAGCGCCGTCCAGAGCGCCGCCTGACCGTAGCCGAGCAGACATCCGAGCGGAAGCGCGGGGACGATGAGCAGGGCGAGTTCTCCCAGTAGAATATACGCGGCCTCGCGCCGGGTGAACCCGAGAATGCGCAGGCTGGCCAGTTCACGTGACCGCTCCGACAAGGAAATGCGCGCCGAATTGTAGACCACGCCAAGGGCGATAATCACGGCGAACATGATATTGAAGGTGATCATCACCCCCATGTTTTCCTCGATCGTCCGGCGAAAATTTTGCACCACCGACCGATGTATGGAGATCGATGCGACCGAGGGCATGCCCTTGAGCCGACGGTAAAGGCGTTCCGCCTGGGATGAGTCGATCCGTAGGCTCGCGCCTGAAGCGCTCGGCGCTTGTCCAAGCAGACGATTGAGTGCGGCCATGTTCATGTAGACGGGAGTCGCGATATATTCATCGACCAGGGCTGTAACCGGCAATGTGACGACCGGACGCCGACCTTCCTTAACTTCGACGGTGATCCTGTCGCCCAGGCCGACATGGAGAATCTCGGCCAGTTTGGTGGAAAGCGCGAGGCCGTGTTTGGGGAGTCTCAATGGCGTGTCGGTCGTGCTCAGGGGGCGGAACATATGGGCGTCGGAAGCGATGGCGATGATATTTTCGTAGCGTTTACGGTGGCCGACGATCAGGCGCACCGGCACCGAGCGGAACGGTTCGGCGGCCAGCACGCCGGGCAGATGCGCAATTTCGGCCATCGCCGTTTGGGGGTGCGTGTCGGTGAAGGTCACCGTGACGTCCTGGCGTTGGACTCTGAAAAATTGAAAATCCACCAAGCGATCCATGGAATCGAGGAAAAATATGGCGCTGACGAGAATCGACACGGCCAGCGCCGCGCCCAGCACATTGAGCCCCGAGCGCAAAGGCCAGCGCAGAGCGTGGCGAAGGATCATGCGGTTGGGCTCGCTCAATGTTCGCAGACGCAATAGGCGTTCGATCCAGGCCGTCCGGTACGCGGTCGGCGGCGGCGGCGTCATGGCGACGGCGGGCGTCAGGCGCGCCGCGCGCCAAACGGAAAACACCGCGCCCGCCAGGCCGACGACAATGCCGATCAAGGCCGCCGTCAGATAGATCGAACCGTCAACGATGTAATACAGGAAAGGAAAGCGGAAATATTCGGTGTAGACCTCCGTCATTCCGCGGCCAAGCCAAGTGCCGAAGGCGCAGCCGATGGCGAGGCCGGCCATGACGATGACCAGCACCAATTTGATGTACAGCCAGGCGATTTGCTCGTTGGCGTAGCCGAAGGCCTTGAGCAGGCCGATTTGCTCGCGCTCGGTCTGAATCAGGCGCGAAACCACAATGTGCAGCAGGAACGCCGCGATCCCAAGAAAAAGCGGCGGCGCAAAATTCCCCATGGCGCGCAATTGGCTGATTTCGTTGGTGACGAACCAATTGGATATCTGATCTTTGCGGCCATAGGCGCGAATGCCGCCATAAGGCGCGGTGATCCGGTCCAGCGCGGCGATGACGCCGTTTTCGCTGGCGCCGCGCTCAAGCGTCATCGAGGCTTCGGTGAAAGCGCCGTTAAGGTCGAAAGCGGCCTCCATCGCTTTTTGTCCCATCCAGATCACCGCGAAGCGTTCATCGTCGGGCATCAACGCCCCGGGGCCGAGCGCATAGACATATTCGGGCGACAGCACGATGCCGACGATATTCAGCGTACGCTTATGTCCGTTGATGATGGCCGTGAAGGTGCTGCCGGGGGTGAAATTATGGGCGCGGGCGAAGGCCTCGTTGATCAGCACGTCGTCGGGGTGGCCCGGTGTCAACAGGCGGCCCTGGCGCAGGTGGAGCTTGTTGAGCCGCTGTTCGTCGGTTTCGGGAAACGAGATCAGCCGCCCGGTGGCGGGCTCGGCGAGATCGGGAACGTCCAGCGTCGCGGTCTTGATGATGCGGGTGGTGACGGTTTTCACCCCGGGAATGGCGGCGATAGCGGATTCAAGGCGTTTCGGCGCGCGTTTCATCGGGGCGAAAACTTGAGCGAAGCGATAACGTTCGTAATAGGCGTCGCGCGTTTCCTCAAGTGAATACAAGGTGCCCAGGCTCATGATATAGACGGCGACGCCCGAGCCGATCACCAATGCAATGGCCAGTGCCTGAGCCTTGATACCCCATAGATCGCGGAGAATTTTTCTGTTTAGCGGGGTCATGGCGCTTTACCACCTTAAATTCTTGACTGGGCGCCGGGAAGTGTTAACGCGGACGTCGGCGATACGACCGTCGTTAAATGTGATTACACGGTCGGCCATGTCGGCGATGATCGCGTTATGGGTGATCAGTGTCGTGGTTGTGCCCAAGGTTCGATTGGTGTGTTCGATCGCCTCCAGCACCAGGATACCGGTTTTGCTGTCGAGGGCGCCGGTCGGTTCATCGCAGAGCAGGATGTTGGGACGCTTGGCGATGGCGCGGGCGATCGCCACCCGTTGCTGTTCGCCGCCGGATAACTGGGCGGGGAAATGGGCCATCCGTTCGGCCAGACCGACCATGCGCAAGGCGTCTTCGGCGGGCAATGGATCGGGGGCGATGTTGGTGACGATGGTGACATTCTCGCGGGCGGTGAGGCTGGGGATCAAGTTATAGAATTGGAAAACGAAACCGACATGATCCCGACGATAGGCGGTCAGGCCCCGGTCGCTCAGGGCGGTGAGTTCGCTATCTTGAAAAAACACCCGCCCCGAAGTCGGATTGTCGAGGCCGCCCAAGATGTTGAGAAGAGTAGATTTTCCGCTGCCCGACGGCCCCAGCAAGACCACCAATTCTCCCTCGTAAAGATCCAGATCGACGCCGCGCAAGGCGTGAATATCGACCTCGCCGGTGCGATAGACCTTCGTGATCCCGAGGGCCGAGAGCGTTGTTCGCCTGTCATCCTTCTGGGCCATATCGGTCACCCGCAATGCGCCTGGAAGATTCAGTGTACCCCTATTGCTCTCTTGGGTCAGGACCTATTCATCTGATACGTCTGGCGGAGATGAATAGGCCCTGACCCTTATGAAAGGCATAGTCTTACAAGGTTTGAAGATGTCAGGTTTGGGAAGGCCGATCGGCGTCGGGCCAGAGCCAGGCGGCTCCGCGCACGCCGCTGCTGTCGCCGTGCGTGTTGCGCACGAGCCGGGTCGCGCAAGTTCCGCCGAATATCCAGTCGGTCCAATGCCGGGGGACGTTTCGATACAATCGGTCCATGTTCGAAAGGCCGCCGCCCAGAACGATGACGTCGGGGTCGAGGATATTGATAACGCCGGCGAGGGCGCGTGCGAGACGGCTCTCGTAGCGTTGGAGGCTCGCTTCCGCCGTCGCGTCGCCTTCGCGGGCGCGGGCGACAATTTCCTCGGGCGATAGCTCGCCCCCCCGATGGCGCGCATGATCGGCGCCGAGACCGGGCCCGGATAAAAATGTTTCGATGCATCCCGTTTTTCCGCAGTAGCAGAGCGGGCCTGGGTATTCGTCTTCGTCCTTCCGTTCTTGGGACCGGGATATTTGAGGCCAAGGCAGGGGATTGTGCCCCCATTCGCCGCTCAGCCCCGCCGCCCCGTGCAACACGCGGCCCTCGACGGCGATGGCTCCGCCGACGCCGGTTCCCAATATAACGCCGAAGGCCACGGCATATCCGGTCGCCGCACCGTCCTTCGCTTCGGACGCGGTGAAGCAGTTGGCGTCATTTTCCAGCCGTATGGGGCGCCCCAGGAGGGTGCGCAGGTCGTCGCCTAGGGGGCGCCCGATTAGGCAGGTTGAATTGGCGTTTTTCACCAACCCCGTGGTTGCGTCGAGCGCCCCGGGGATGGCGAAGCCGACGGGCAGGGCGCGGCCCTTGATTTTGGCGACATTCTCCAGGTTGGACAAAAGTTGCGCGACGGCCTGCAAGGTCCCTGCGTAATCGCCCGCAGGTGTCGCCGTGCGGATGCGGGCGGCGATGGCGCCGTCGGCGTGTAGGGCGATTCCCTCTATTTTGGTCCCCCCAAGGTCGATACCCAGGCGCATGAATTGTTCCCTCCGCTTGCCGCGCCATGGTCGCCTATCTTGCCGCCGGGCGTCAAAATATTCCCGTCGAGGACGGTGAATACTTTGCAATAAAATAAAGAATAAGGAGCGAAGGCGCGGAGGGCGGCCCCGTGGCGACGAAAAAGGAAGCCTTATTCGGCGTGACTGAGGTCAAATAGGGTGACCTCGTCGGTGCAATCAAAGGCCTTGAACTCGCCACCGATAAAGCGGGCGATGGGCTGGCGCGCCAAGGCCGCCCGCGTTGCGGTTTTCGAAGCGGCGGCGGGCGCGGCGACGGGTTTGATTTGAAGAATATGGGCGCGGGCGAAAATATGGCGCGCGCGGACCAAGGCGCAAGCCTCGTCGGGTGCGGCGATCGTCTCGCGGCGCACCTCTCCGGGGTAGGCTTCGTCGATTAGAGACAGAACGAAGGTTCGAGTGGGCACCCGTGAGGCGGGCAAGCGGGAAAACGAGAGGTGCGAGAGGCCGGGCGATTCCGTCGTTGCGTCCCGATCCGCCGCGCTCCGGCTTGTTCGGAAGGCTATCGTTTTCCCCTGAGAAAAATAACGTTGCGCCATGAATCCCCCTGGTTTCTGAGTCTCTATCTTCGCCGGTTCGCCGCGGCCAACATCTTTGCCGACAACCGACCCCTTCATTTACGGATGGGTTCCCAATCGCCCCAGAGCGCTCGGTTCCTCCGGCGTGGGCGCCTTATATGCCACGCAATAAAGTACAGACAAAAATATCATCCGATGACTTTTTGCTATATCCACCTAAGACTTCATTTCCATCGCGATTACTTACGCAAAAACGCCGTAGGTTTATATTTTTGCGATTTTTTGTTTTGTGTTCCGTCATCGCAAACATCGTAAACACTTCGTTAACTATAGCAGATGAGGTGCCATGTCAACGTTGAAATACATGATTTCGTGTACCATTCGATATGTTGATGTAAAAATAGACATAGTCCAAATTCATTAAACCTGGAATATTGCATCTAAAAAATACGATTTATTTTAAATTTTGTTTTAATTTTTTTGACGGCATGTTTTTTCGTGAGGGAGAGATATCCCACGAAGGGATGGGGCAGAACGTTAATTTTATAAATTGTTATAAGGCATTATGCCGAGACGCCGGGGGCGTCGCCACCGTTGTAAGGCTGTACCGTATGGTTTTGTGGAAGAGGGCGTCGTCGCCGTTTTTGTCCGGCGTCGCTTTGTTGCATCTTAACAAGATGTTTAGACCTGACCTGTCATATTTACAAGGATAGCGTACATCTACATCCAGTTTTCCGCCCATATATGGTATATCGCGTTGGTTTTTCGTCTAAATATTGCTTTAAGAATAAAAAACGCTGTAGTACATGATCTGTGTCCGAGAGGATGGACGATGCGTCGTCGTGAGAACGGCATCCTTGCCGAAGGAATGAAGAGAGGCGTTTGGAGATGAGCTTTTTGGATGGGCCTGTTCGTGTCCGTGCGGTCGGCGTCGGTTTTCGTTTCGCCGCAATGGCGTCATCGAGCGCCGCGATGGGGTGGGCGTGACGATGGCGAGCTTTGAAACGCGTCCTCGGCAAATGCGCTCCCGGCGTTCGGGAGAACGCGATCGCTCCGGGGCCGCACGTCTGGATGGAGAGGGCGTTCAAGCGAGGTTTGATGCTCCACGGCAGACGTTGGGGATTACGCAGGAGGGGCTGGCGACGGCGTTGACGGTTCGCGAAAATTATCGCCGCAAGTCCGTGTTGTGCGTGCCCGGCGAGGATAATCGTATTTTGTTGCCGGAATACCTTCTTAACCATCATATCGATTTGGGGGGGTATGAGGACCCGTTGCCTTTGGCGATGATGGCGACGCGCGATCCCGAATCGCCGATGGCGATGGCCGCCGCGACCCGCCTGTCCCCGTTGGGAAGTCGCAATAAACTGGTCAACGGCGTTTTTCGTGTCGTCGGCGAGGCGACTAAGCATCCCCTGGTCAAGCATTGCGTCGATTTGATTACCGAAAGCGCCTTTTCGCCCGACGCGATAAGCAAGGTGCGCTTTCATACCAGCCGATTCATCAATCACTCGCGCAAGGAATATTCCCGGCTTTTGAAGTACAATCTGCAGGCGCTTCTCGACGGTCAGATCGCGCCGCGTAAATTCGTCGGCGAGTTTTTTGAGCTGACCGAGGCGGGCAACCTGCATATGGATATCCGCCGTAAGTTGATTTCCAGCCTCTTACTTTCCGAAAATGTTCGTCCCGGAATCAAATTCTTGATGCTCGAACATTTAAGTTGTCTTCCCGATCCGACGCGCAGGGCGATTATTTCCGCGGTTCTGCAGGGGCCGCCCAACCATCATACGGACATCATCAAGGAAGAATTGCGCTGGATTATTTCCCAGGAGCGTAAGGCCGGCGCGCCGCGTCCCCCGGCGTCGTCGCGAAATCATGTCGGGTCCTTGCCAAGGGGCGGGCATTCCTTGGGACGCGCCGGCGTTCGGCCCACACAAACGCGCGGCTAACCCGCACGCTGGGCCGTTCAGGGCTATCAGGGCCGTTTAGGTCTATGGCGACCTACAGGGGAGGATGTTCGTCTATCTCACGCTGGGACGCCGGCGGAGAGGCGGCGGCGGACCGAAATGTTTTATCCGACCGCGACCGTCTTAACTTCACCGCCGGAATCGTACGTCAAGGTGGCCTCGGAGCCACAATAAATGCTGTACAGCGTCTCGATCACGGAACTGGCTTCTTCTCCGTTCAGGGAATAATAAATGGTTTGCGCCTCGCGCCGGGTTTTGACCAAGCCATCCCTGCGCAGACGCGCCAAATGCTGAGATAGGGCGGACTGGCTGAGACCTATGATGTCCTCCAACTCGCCGACGCATTTTTCGCCGGGGACCAATTGACAGAGAATCATAAGGCGGTGCTGGTTGCTCATCGCCTTAAGGAGTGTGCTTGCGCGGCGCGCGTTTTCCTGAATGGTTTCCAATCTCATGATCTTACGACAACCCCTCTCCTGGCACTTATTTCAAATGCTTCGTTTTCGGTATAGGCCACGTCGCCGAGGCTGATGGACCTCCCCCTTGGCCGACGCGGGCTCAAGCGCGTTTCAAGCCCGAGATCGATTTTTTCGGTTCGTTGACCCACCTCAGTTCATCGGTTCCTTATCGGTTGTAGCCGGATGTGTATTACTAATATTAAATTTAACGGAGATTAAGGCATTCGGCTAGTTGATTTTTTGCATTTTTATGTGCACTGCAGCATGTATATATGCTGTATTTCTTTTGTTATTCCGTTTATTAATTTTCCGCCAACGATGAGTAATATCACCATAAAATTAAAAAACGGCTCTAACCTTGAACGCGCATATTCCCGATGCGATAGGCGTATCGGAGGGAGGTGGGAAAAGTGAGGGGAAGATATTGATGCTGCGCCGCGAAAAATAAATATCGCAACGCAAAAAAACGCATGTATATTTGCCTCGCGAGTTCCCCCCATCCCGCCCAAGACGCTTCAACCCCCTTGTCAGTCTCGGATTTTACAGACATGCTAAGTGTCCGCGTGCCGGGAGGCTGGATCTCTCGATCAAGTAACTCGATCAAGTAAAATATATGTAAGGGAATATGGGATATGATGACTTTCACGCTTGACGTAAAAGATTTGAGTTGCCCCTTACCCGTTTTGAAGGCCAACAGGCAGGTGAAGGAAATGATGGCGGGCGACACGTTGGAAATTCTTGCGACGGACCCCGGCGCTCCGCTTGATTTCAAGGCTTTTTGCGAAACCACGGGGCACAAGCTGCTTGAGTGTACGGAAGAGAGCGGGGTCTACACTATTCGTATCGAAATTCTTGAAAAGCAAATGTCGTAGCCGCCGCGCCCGGGAAACGGGGCGAGGGGGCGCGTTTACGAGGCGGCGCGCTCCGTGGGGCGTGCCTTTTTTTTGTTTCCTTCCCCCTTATCTTCTTCGGCGAAGCGGGCGAGCAGCGTCATCATCGGCGGAATGATCAAAAGCGTCAGGACGGCGGAAAGGGTCAGGCCGCCGACGACCACCGAACCCAAGCCCCGGTACAGCTCGGATCCGGCGCCGGGGAAAATCACCAAGGGCAGCATCCCCACGACACTGGTCAGGGTGGACATGAAGATCGGTCTGATCCGGTTGCGTGTCGAGGCGATGATGGCGTCTTCCAGTTCCATGGCGTCCCGGCGCAGATGATAGAGCGTCTGGTGGACGAGCAAAATGGCGTTGTTGACGACGATGCCGATGAGAATGATAAAGCCGAGCAGGGTTAGCATGTCGAGCGGCTGGGGAACGAACAGGTTGAGCAGCGCCAGGCCGCCGACCCCCCCCGCGGTGGCCAGCGGCACCGAAAGAACGATGACGAAGGGATAAATGAAACTCTCGAACAACACCGCCATGACCAGATAAACGATGACGATGGCGATCAGAAGGTTGAGCGCCATGGCGTCCCAGGCCTGGGAAAGTTTATTGGCGGTGCCGGCCAGGTTGACGTGCACGCCCTGGGGCAGGCCGTCCGCGTAAAGCTTCTGCACGACGTCTTTGCGAATCAGGGCGATCGCGCTTTCCAGCGCCATTTTTTTCGATGGACGGACCTGGATGGTGACGGTGCGCTCGCGTTCGATATGGCGAATTTCGGTGGGGCCGGCGGTGACGACGACCTTGGCGAGCGAACTCAGCGGCACGATGGCCCCGCTTGCGGTGACGATCGGCATGGTGGAGACGCCCTGGGTGCGGGTGATGTGTCTTTGCGGTCCCATCAAGGTCAGATCCAGACGCTGCCCATCGACGGTGATCTCGGCGACCCTGAGGCCGTCGTTGAAGGCGTCCACGGTTTGGGTGAACTCCCGTGTGGTGATGGCGTTGTTCGCCAAGCGGGTGGGGTCGGGAATGATCCGCACTTCCGGCGCGCCCAGTTCGAGCCCCGGCCTGGGGCGCAGTTGATTGCCTTCGTCCCGGGGCAGGATTTTCTCGATCAAATCGGTGGCGGTGATGGCGACGGCGAGGATCTTGTTCAGGTCGGGCCCCGAAATGTTGACGTCGATCGACCGCCCGCTGCCCACGGCGCGCCCGAAAAGGGACGGTTGCGACATAAAGCCGAAAGTTCCCGGTTCCTTGAACAAAGGCTTGCGCAAGATCGGGATCAGTTCGCCGGCCCGGGCGGGATCGACGGCGCTGGCGCCGACGAAGGTCGTGGTCGATCGGGCGATGAAGAAAAAATTGGCGATCCGGGGTGGTCCCTTGGCGTCGCTTGCGCCGTCTTTTCGCGGCTGCCACAGTGGGCGCACGGCGTCCTCGATGCGCTGGGCGATCCGGGTCGTGGTGGCGAGGTTGTAGCCGGGCGGCGGGATTACCGCGCCGAAAACCAGATTGCGGTTGCCTTCGGGCAGGTATTCCATTTTAGGCAGGAACAAGAAGCTGCTCGCCCCGCTGACGCCGCAGACGACCAATACGACGACGATCGCCAGGCCCCGGTTGTGGGCGACGCGGTGAGTAAAGGCGACGGCGCTTCGGGTGAACCAACGGGCGAACGGATCGAGCAGGGGCAGGGGGCGCGCGCTCGGGTCTACCGGGGCGGCGCGCAATAACCTGTTGGCCAGGGCGGGGATCACCGTAATGGCGACAATCAGCGACAGCACCACGGAAACCGATATGGCGACGGCGATATCGCGGAAAAGCTGGCCGATTTCCAGTTTCATCACCAAAATCGGGGCGAACACCAAAACCGTGGTCAACACCGAAACCAGCACCGCGCCCCAGACCTGCGCCGCGCCCTTGTAGGCGGCCTCGGCCGGGGGCAGACCTTCCTGGCGCAAGCGGAAGATATTTTCCAAAACGACGATGGCGGCGTCCACCACCATGCCGACGGCGAAGGCGATTCCCGCCAGGGAGATGACGTTAAGCGATCGACCCATCGCCGCCATGGCGACGAACGAGCCGATCACCGAAACCGGGATGGCGACGGAAATGATCAGTGTCGCCGCCCAGGAGCGCAAAAATATATACAAGATGAGCGCCGCCAGCAGGCCGCCGACCCAGATATTCTGCTTTACCAGGTCGATCGCCGAGGTGATATAAACGGTCTCGTCGTAAATTTGCTCCAGCCTTAGTTTTTGCGCCGGAAGAACGCTTCGATTAAGCTCGGCGACGGCCCGCTTCAGGCCTTTCATGACGTCGATCACGTTGGCCCCGGTGTCGCGCACGACACTGATGGCGATGGCCGGCTGACCCTTCCTGCGGATCACGGCGTCGGGTTCAGGGTAGCCGAAGGCGACATGGGCGATATCGCCGATGCGCACTCTGGAAACGTTGCCCGTGGCGGTGTCGGCGATGGTGCGCACGACGACGTTCCTGACCGCTTCGGGGGTTGTCAATTCGCCCTCGGCGCGCACCACGTAACGCCGTTTGCCTTCATCGACCGTGCCCGCCGACACCGACGCGTTGGCCGCGCGCAGGGCGTCGAGGATGCGCCCGACGCCAAGGCCGTACTGGGCCAAGCGGGCGGGTTCGACAATGACCTCCAGGCGGCGGGGAACGTCGCCGAACAGATACGCCCCGGCGACGCCGGGCACCCGTTCCAGGCGGTCTTGAATCACGGTTTCGACAAATGAGCCGTAGCTGCTTAGGGGCCGTGTGTTGCCCGGCGTGCGGACCAGCGAAAAGCGGGCGATGGGCTGGTCCTCGCTGTCGGATGTGTTCAGTGTCGGGCGTTTGACCTCGGCGGGGTAATCCGTCACCCGGTCGAGCCTATTGGCGACCAGCAAAAGCGCCTTGTCCATGTCCTGGCCGACGGCGAATTCCAAGGAAATGGTGGCCCGACCCCGATCCGAGCGCGAGGTCATTTCGTCCAGCCCCTGCAGGCCGCGCAAGGCTTCTTCCTGGCGATTGACGATTTCGCGCTCGACTTCGGCGGGGGCCGCGCCGGGCCATTCGGTGCGCACGTTCAAGACCGGCTTGCGGATGTCGGGAATAAGTTGAATGGGGATCGTCTTCAGCGCTAGAAGACCGAACATCACGACCATTAAAACGGCGGCGATAACGGCAATGGGCCGTTCGATGGCGACTTTGATGAGGTTCATCCGGGCGCGCCTTCGATGCGGACGCTCTGACCGTCCTGTAGGCGCTCGTTGCCGCGCACGACGACCCGCTCGCCGGGGATAAGACCGCCTAAAACCTCGAAGCGCTCGCCCAGCGCCGTCCCCAGGCGCACCGTTTTCAAGACCGCCTTGCCGCCGACGACGACGAAGACCTTGTGCGCGCCATTTTTGATGAGGACGGCGTCCTTGCTCACGCTCACCGCTTCGCGCCGCGCGCCGATGGGAATGCGCAGGGTGACGCTTTGATTGACGACCAGGTCGCGTGTTTTGGCGGCGGTCGTGTCGATGGCAGTGCCCAAGCGCACGATTCGGGTGCGCGTCAGAGGGTTTTCACTGGGTAGGACGGCGCGCACCCAGGCATGGCGCTCGGCGCCGTCGGCAAAGGTATAGGCGATCTCGGCGCCGGGCGTTAGCCCGCCGGTTTTGTCAGCGGGGACGTCGGCCTCGATCTCCAGATGGCGATCGTCGATCATACTGACCACGGGGTCGCCGATGCGTACGTAAGCGCCGACCTCGGTGTGGTGGCGCACCACGACGCCGCCGTAGGGGGCGCGGACATTGGCGTTCTCAAGATCGATTTTCGCCAATTGAAGGGTCGCCCGGGCGCTGGCCACCGCCGCGGCGCTTTCGGCGGCGGCGCTTTTCGCTTTTGCGACTTCCTGGCCGGCGTCGTCGAAACGAGCCGGATTGAAGGCCGACGATTTACGCAGGCGGTCCAGACGCCGCAGAGTCAATTCACGCAATTTCAGCTGCGCTTTCGCGGTATTCAGCGCCGCCGCGGCCTTGGTGAGCTCGGCGTTCTTCAGCGCGACTTTCCAACGCAGGCTTTCGCTATAGAGCACGGCGACGATATCGCCTTTTTCGATGCGCTGGCCGATCTCGGCGGGCATTTGGGCGACGGGCCCGGCGATGCGGGCGGACACGACCCCCGATTGTTTGGCGACCAGGCGGCCGATGATGGGAAACGTTTGATCGGTGAACGTGCGCACCACGGCATCGACGCGCACGTGGGGCGCTTCTTGACCGCCGCCCTTGATTTTTTCCTGGCCTTGGGCGGGGGCGCTCCAGACCGGGGTGAGGGAAAACAGCGCGAGGGCGCCCAGCGCGAGGATACGCCGCCTTTTCGAACGGTGGCGGCGCGAAAGCGGCAAGCCCGGTGGCGACGTCGTTACTGTGGGAGGAATACTCAACTTCACGGCCACGGTCCTTCCCGCCAGGGGGGCATTAAAAGGGCACTATCGGAAGGCTAAAGCGTAAGGGGATTTAAAGGGTGGATCAACAAAGCACTTTCGCGCACCGGCGCGCCGGTGCATCATTTCGGGCGCGCTGCACACGCGAAGGCCCCGCATTGCCACAGTCCCGGGCGAGAATGCCATGACGACCCTATTTTTGACGCACCCGATTTTTTTGCGCCACGATACCGGCCCCGGCCATCCCGAACGGGCGGCGCGTCTGGAGGCCGTGACGCGGGCGTTGGAAGGCGTGAGTTTTGTGCCCCTGCACCGCGCGCAGGCCGATAAGGCAAGTCGCGAAGACCTGTTGCGCGTTCACGACCGCGCTTATGTCGAGGGCGTGTTCGCCCGAATGCCGGCGAAAGGCGTGGTTCATCTGGATCCGGACACCGTGATTTCCCCGCAATCGGGGGAAAGCGCGTTGTTTGCCGTGGGCGCGGTGATGCAGGGCGTCGATGCCGTCCTCGCCGGGCGCGCAGACAACGCCTTTTGCGCCGTGCGCCCGCCCGGCCACCATAGCGAACCGGGCCGCGCCATGGGTTTTTGCCTGTTTAACAACATCGCCGTCGGCGCGCTTTACGCGTTGGAGCATGAGGGCGTCGCGCGGGTCGCGATCGTCGATTTCGACGTGCACCACGGCAACGGCAGCGAAACCGTGGCGCGGGGGCGTGCGGACCTGTTCTACGCCTCGTCGCACCAATCTCCGGCGTACCCCGGCACCGGGCGCGCCGATGATCATGGCCCCCTCGGCAATATTCTGAATGTGGAACTGCCGCCGGGGACGGGATCGGCTGCGTTTCGCGCCGCTTACGTGGATAAAATCCTGCCCGCGGTCGCCGCCTTCGCCCCGGATATGATCTTGCTTTCCGCCGGCTTCGACGGCCACGGGCGCGATCCCCTGGCGGCGCATGACCTAAGTGCGGACGATTACGCCTGGCTGACCGGGGAACTGTGCGCCCTCGCCGGGCGGTGCTGTTCGGGAAGAATCGTATCGGTTCTCGAGGGCGGCTACGACCTGGAGGCCCTCGGCGCTTCGGTCGCGGCGCATGTCGGCGGACTGATGGGCGCGGGGGACTGAACCGTTACCCGGCGGCGATTCCGGGGGCAAAAACCCGGGATTGGCGGGGCATGTCGTCGGGATGGAACCATCCCGGCAATTGGGCGATGCGCCCCAGCCATTTTTCAACCCCCGGCCAGTCCGATATCCGTAAACCGGCCTCGTCCAGCCAATATAAATACGCGCAGCAGGCGATATCGGCGATGGTGGGTATGGGGCCGGTCAGGAACGGCGCTTCGGCGAATTCCTCGTCCAGCCTGTCCAGATCGTCGATGGCGCGGGCGCGCAGGAAGGCGATTTCTTCGCCGTTCGGATCCTTTTTGAAACGCCGGGTAAAACGCAGGTTCGATACCGAAAAACCTATCCGGTTGGCCTCCTAGAAAAGCCATTCCAAGACGCGCCATTGTCGCTCCGGGTCACTCCAAGAGGACGGCGGCGAACGCCGTTCGGAAAAAGCGCCATTCACGGTTGCCCTTGCGGGGGTCTGATCCTAGACTCGCGGCGCAGCGAAACCTTAAGGTTAAGAGATAATGTCCGAACAAAAAGAAGCCGACAACAGCGAAGCCCAAGATATTTCGCAAATGAATTTCGAGGACGCCTTGGGCGAATTGGAAACGATTGTGCGTCAATTGGAAGAAGGGCGTGGCGGTCTCGACGCCTCGATTTCGGCCTACGAACGTGGGGCCGAACTGAAACGCCATTGCGAGGCCAAATTGCAAGAAGCCGAGGCGCGCATTGAAAAAATCATTCCCGGCGCGGGTGGCGTGTTGAAAACCGAACCTCTCGATGTCGAATAACAACAAGGTAGGCGTTTTCACTCATATGGACACATTTCAACGTGCGATGCGCTCATGCGCCCATAAGGTGGAGGGCGTTCTGGACTCTCTTCTCCCCCCCGATGACGGGCCGGAGGGGCGCCTGATGGAAGCGCTGCGCTATGCCGCGCTTGGTGGTGGGAAAAGGGTGCGCCCTTTTTTGACCCTGGCCAGCGCGGCGATGTTTAACGTCGAGGAAAGCCATGCCCTTCGTGTCGCCGCCGCGATCGAAATGGTGCATTGCTATTCCCTGGTCCATGATGACTTGCCGGCGATGGACGACGACGCTGTGCGCCGGGGCCGGGCGACGGTGCACATCCAATTCGACGAGGCCACCGCGATTTTGGCGGGCGACGCTTTGTTAACCCAGGCTTTCGAGGTGCTGGCCGACGCGGCGACCCACCCCGACGCGGCGGTGCGGGTGGAACTGGTCGGTGCGCTGGCCAAGGCGGCGGGCGCGTTCGGCATGGTGGGCGGCCAGATGTTGGATCTTCTCGCCGGTGATCGGGACCTCGCCCTCAGCGAAATTACGCGCTTGCAGAGGATGAAGACGGGAATGTTGATCGCGGTCGCCTGCGAGGCGGGCGGCATCATCGGCAAGGCGACCGAGGGGGCGCGTCATATGTTGCACGCCTATGCTCATGATCTCGGCCTAGCGTTTCAAATCGCCGACGATCTGCTCGACGTCGAGGGCGATGCCGAAACGGTGGGCAAGAAAACAGGTAAGGACGCCCAGCGGGGCAAAGCCACCTTCGTTTCCGCGTTGGGGGTGTCGCGCGCGCGCGAACAGGCGGAAATGCTCTCCCGCCAGGCGGTCGGGCATCTCGACGTCTTCGGCGAAAAAGCCGAACTTCTCAGAAAGTTGGCCGATTACGTCGTTGTCCGAGGCTCGTAATTCCCGCTGCTTTCTTCCGATCCGTGCGCTGGAAAAATCAAAAGTTGTCACAGGGCTTACATAAAGTGCTATGAGTTAGGAATGGTAGGTAACAAGCGCGCGTTCTCACGGTCGCCGCGCGGTCTTCTCCCAAGGAGCTTTCTTTGTCCAAACAGGCGATAACCATCGGGGCGACGCCATTGCTCGACGCCATTCGGTCTCCGGAAGATTTTCGCGGATTTTCGGTTGATGATCTGGTGCGTCTGGCCCGGGAAGTCCGCGAGGAAACGGTGCGCACCGTGTCGATCACCGGCGGGCATCTGGGGGCGTCGCTGGGCGTGGTCGAACTTTCCGTCGCCTTGCACCACGTGTTTGACACGCCCCACGATCGTCTGATCTGGGACGTCGGCCATCAATGTTATCCGCACAAAATTCTTACCGGTCGGCGCGATAAAATGCACACCCTGCGCCAGGGCGGCGGCCTGTCGGGTTTCACCAAGCGTTCGGAAAGTCCTTACGATCCGTTCGGCGCCGGGCATAGTTCGACCTCGATCTCCGCGGGCCTGGGGATGGCGGTAGCGCGCGATCTCGGCGGTGCGCAAGGTAACGTGATCGCGGTGATCGGCGACGGCGCGATGAGCGCCGGGATGGCCTTCGAGGCGATGAACAATGCGGGCTCCATGGATAGCCGCCTGATCGTCATTCTCAACGACAACGACATGTCGATCGCGCCGCCGGTAGGCGCCATGAGCGCGTATCTGTCGCGCCTGATTTCGTCGAAATCGTTCCGCTCGGTGCGCGAACTGGCGAAACAGATATCCAAGCGGCTGCCCAAGGGTCTGGAAGAAGCCGCACGCCGGGCCGAGGAATACGCCCGCGGTTTCGTTACCGGAGGCACCCTGTTCGAGGAAATGGGGTTTTACTACGTCGGCCCGATCGATGGGCACAACCTGGACCATCTGTTGCCGGTATTGAAAAACGTCCGCGACGATAAAGGCGCGGGGCCGGTCCTGATCCACGTCGTGACCCGCAAGGGCAACGGCTACGCCCCGGCGGAAAACGCCCCGGACAAGTATCATGGCGTCGGCAAGTTCGACGTCGTCACCGGTAAACAGGTCAAGGCCAAGCGCAACGCGCCGACCTATACCGAGGTCTTCGCCCGCGCCCTGATCGCCGAAGGGCGGGCCGATGATCGCATTGTCGCGGTGACCGCGGCGATGCCTACGGGAACCGGGGTGGACGCCTTCGCCAAGGAATTTCCCGAGCGGGTCTTCGACGTCGGCATCGCCGAACAGCACGCCGTGACCTTCAGCGCCGGCCTCGCCGCCGAAGGGTACAAACCGTTCTGCGCCCTGTATTCGACGTTCTTGCAGCGTGGTTACGACCAAGTGGTGCACGATGTGGTTCTTCAGGGCCTTCCCGTGCGTTTCGCCATCGACCGCGCCGGACTGGTCGGCGCCGACGGGGCGACCCATGCCGGCGCTTTCGATCTGGCCTATTTGTGTTGCCTGCCGTCGATGGTGGTGATGGCCCCGGCCGACGAGGGTGAACTGATGCACGCCGTGGCGACGGCGCGGGCTTATGACGACGGGCCGTCGGCGTTTCGCTATCCGCGCGGCGAGGGCGTCGGGGTCGATTTGCCCGAACGCGGCCACGTGTTGGAGATCGGTCGCGGGCGGGTCGTCCGCCGGGGAAGCGCCGTGGCGCTGTTGTCCTTGGGGACACGCTTGGGGGCGGCGCGGGAGGCCGCCGATATTCTGGCCGGTCACGGCTTGGCGATAAGCGTCGCCGATGCCCGTTTCGCCAAGCCGATCGATCATGACTTGGTTCGCGAACTGGCCCGCACGCACGAGGTGTTGATCACCATCGAAGAGGGCGCTCAGGGTGGATTCGGGGCGCATGTCCTGCATTTCCTCGCCAACGAGGGACTGTTGGACGGTGGCCTTAAAATGCGCACCATGACCCTGCCCGATCATTTTATGGATCACGATGCGCCGGGTGTTCAACTTGAAAAGGCGGGGTTGACGGCCCGCGCCATCGTCGCCCAAGTTTTGGAAACTTTGGGTAAGGACAGCGTCGATGCGGCGCATCCCGCCAGAGCTTAGAATTCCCCGGCGGTCTTACCGACAATGAACGATACCCCCAAAAAGCCCAAGGCGGCGAAAGTCAGGCTCGACCAATTGCTGGTCGATCGCGGCTTGGCGGAAAGTCGCCCGCGCGCCCAAGCGATGGTGATGGCGGGCCAAGTTCTGAGCAACACCCGCCGCCTCGACAAGTCGGGTCTCAAGGTCGCCCAGGATATCGCGATCGAACTCAAGGGCCAAGATCACCCTTGGGTGTCGCGAGGTGGCTTGAAACTGGAGCGCGGCCTAAACGCCTTCGCGATCGACCCCACGGGGGCGCTCTGCATCGATGTCGGGGCCTCGACCGGGGGGTTCACCGATGTTTTGTTGCAGCGCGGCGCGGCGCGGGTTTACGCGGTCGATGTCGGCCATGGCCAATTGGCGTGGAAACTGCGCGGCGACCCCCGTGTCGTCGTTCTGGAACGCACCAATGCGCGCCATTTGGGTGCGGAACAAATCCCCGAGATGATCGACCTGGTGGTCTGTGACGCCAGCTTTATCGGCCTGCGGACCGTGCTGCCCGCGGCGCTGGGTTTGGTGCGCCCCGGTGGGGCGGTGGTCGCCCTGATCAAGCCGCAGTTCGAAGTCGGCAAGGGCCGGGTCGGCAAGGGCGGCGTGGTGCGCGATCCCGTATTGCACCGTGAGGTTTGCGCGGATATCGAAGGCTGGTTGTCCGGGCTTGCCGGGTGGACCGTTCTGGGGATCGATGAAAGCCCGATCAAAGGGCCGCAGGGCAATGTCGAATTTTTGATCGGGGGGCGCTTTGACGGCGCGCCCGCGGCGGCGGACGCCAAAATGTCGCCTGCGCCGACCGATCAATGATCGCTGGGTTGGGCGACGGGGTCCAACAGGCCGGTATCGTAAGCTTTTCCCTGCGCCGTGAGCGTGACGGCCCTGGGAAAAGCCGCACGGATTAACCCCTTGCGCTGGAGGGCGATCCACACGGCCTCGTTTTGAAAGCCGCTGGCGTCGCGCGCCGAAACCACCAACCCACCGACATGAACGTGATCGCCGTGAGGATGGGGGAGAACCGTCAGCAGGGACTCACCGGTTTGAGCGTCATGGCTGGAGGTGTCGGGATGGCGCGCCAGTTCCTGCATCAATGCCAAGGTGCGCAGTTGAAGTTTATTCAGCTTCAGGGGGTTTTTGCGAGGGGGCATAGGGGATGTGTCGCCTTGTTTCCGAACCGAAGGGGCCGTCATGATGCCCGCTTTTACGCTCGGGGGTAAGCAAAAAAAACCGCCCATTACGGGCGGTTGACGTATTCCGTTGAGGATATTCGTCGTGTGCGAAGCGGGGGGGGCCTTAGTCGGTCTCGACCGGAAGGCCGCCGTCTTTCCAGGCGTTGAGCCCACCCACCATGTTATAGACCCCGCCGAGACCGACGGCGACAAGCTGTTTGGCCGCCGCCGCCGAGCGCTTGCCCACGGCGCAATGCAGGATGATCTTCTGCGCCGCGATCCAGGGGAAATGTTCGGCGTCGAAAAACGACAGGGGCATCAGGAAGGCGCCGGGAATACGTTCGTTTTCGTATTCGCTAACCTCGCGGACATCAACCAGGAACGCTTCGCCCTCGCGCACCATGGCCGCGGCTTCGTGGGCGGTGCATTCGTTAACGATGGGGGCGGGTTCGATGGGTAAGGCGTGAACACTCATCTGATGTTTCCTCGGCGTAAACTGTTTGGGCGTAGGCAGTTCGTTCGGGGTTCCGCGGGCCGAACAGAGAATAATAAGGCGGATCCGCAATTAAACTGCATTTGTATTGTTCTTTATAATATACACACAATTTTAAATGTCAATTTATTTTAAATAACTAAATAAAAATGTAAAAATAGATCAAAAACCAAATTCCGAAAAAAGGTAATTTATAAAAATATATTTTATTTCAGGATGTTATAAGATGTTAACCGCATTGCGCCTTATGCCGTAGCAGATGGTCGGCCAAGGTGATCGCCACCATGGCCTCACCGACGGGAACCGCCCGAATGCCGACGCATGGGTCGTGACGGCCCTTGGTGACGATCGTGGTCTCTCGCCCGCCGGTGGTCAGTGTTTGTCGGGGCTTGAGAATCGAGCTGGTGGGTTTGACGGCGAAGCGCGCGACAATATCCTGGCCGCTGGAAATACCGCCCAAGGTGCCCCCGGCGTTGTTGGAGAGGAACGCGGGCGTTCCATTCTCGAGGTGAATTTCGTCGGCGTTTTCCTCGCCGCGCAGGGCGGCGGCGGCGAATCCGGCGCCGATTTCAATCCCCTTGACGGCGGGGATCGACATTAGGGCCTTGGCGATGTCGGCGTCGAGGCGATCGAAAACGGGGGCGCCGAGGCCCGCCGGAACGCCCGAGGCGATGATTTCGACGACGGCGCCGATGCTCGACCCGTCCTTGCGGATGGCGTCGAGATAGGTCGCCCACTGTTCGGCGGCGCGGGGATCGGGACAGAAAAAAGGATTTTTGTCGATCTCGTCCCAATTCCAGCGCGCCCGGTCGATGGCGTTGTCCCCGACGGCGATCAGCGCGCCGCGAACGGCGATCCCGCCTCCCAGCACCTTGCGCGCGACCGCCCCGGCGGCGACGCGCGTCGCGGTCTCGCGCGCGCTGGACCGTCCGCCGCCGCGATAATCGCGTACGCCGTATTTCTTGAAATAGGTATAGTCGGCGTGACCGGGGCGGAATTTGTCCTTGATGTCGCCGTAATCCTTGGAGCGTTGATCTTGGTTGACGATCAAAAGGCCAATCGGCGTTCCCGTGGTGCGGCCTTCGAAGACGCCGGAGAGAATTTGCACGACGTCGGGTTCGCGGCGCTGGGTGGTGAAGCGCGATTGCCCCGGTTTTCGCCGATCGAGATCGGCTTGGATGTCGCCTTCGCACAGGGCGATTCCGGGGGGAACGCCGTCGATGACGCACCCGATCGCGGGGCCGTGGCTTTCACCGAAGGTGCCGACCTTGAACAGGTGGCCGAAGGAATTACCGGTCATGATGGGATCAATGCGCTTTATACGGTGGAAATATCGGGGGCGTCGACGGCCTTCATGCCGACGATGTTATAGCCGCTATCGACGTGGTGGATTTCGCCGGTAACGCCGTTGGATAGGTTCGACAGGAGGTAAAGTCCGGCGCCGCCGACGTCTTCGAGACTGACGTTGCGCTTGAGCGGCGCGTTGAGCTCGTTCCATTTCAAGATATAGCGGAAGTCACCGATCCCCGACGCCGCGAGCGTTTTCATCGGTCCCGCCGAGAGGGCGTTGACGCGGACGTTTTGGGCCCCCATATCCGCCGCCAGATAGCGCACGCTGGCCTCCAACGCCGCCTTGGCGACGCCCATCACGTTGTAGTGGGGAATGACTTTTTCGGCGCCGTAGTAGGTCAGCGTCAGCAGGCTGCCGCCATCGTTCATCAGGGGGGCGGCGCGCTGACATACGGCGGTGAAGGAATAGCATGAAATATCCAGGCTTCGATTGAAGTTTTCCCGCGTCGTGTCGAGGTAACGCCCCTTCAGTTCGTCTTTGTCGGAATAAGCGACGGCGTGGACGACAAAGTCCAGGGCGCCCCATTTTTCCTGCAAGTGGGTGAAAACGGCATCGACACTGCCTTCGTCGGTAACGTCGCAAGGCAAGACGATCTCGGCGCCGACCTCCCCGGCGAGCGGAGTGATGCGCTTTAGCAAAGCCTCACCCTGATAGGTAAAAGCTAATTCCGCGCCTTGCGCATGAGCCGCCTTGGCGATCCCCCATGCGATCGAGCGGTTGTTGGCAACCCCCATGATCAAGCCCTTTTTGCCTTCCATCAACGCCGTATTCGCGGTCATTTTCCCCTCTTTCGTCTTGATCAAAGAAAAACGTCGGGCGCGATCCGGCGCCGTAGACGTTTGCTGCATCCTACACGAAATGCCTTCCCTGCAAAACCGGAGTATCCCTGTATGATGGGGGTCGCCCGTTTACATTTTAGACACGTTCATATTGGTTATATGCTATTTTTTCGCCGAAGCACCTTTAAAAAAAACCTTTGATGGGAATAGGTTAATGCGTCAAGATTTCGTTCCCGAACTGAAACGCTTCGCCATTGTCGTTTGGCGGCGGTTCGTCGATGACAGGTGCATGCGCGTCGCGGCGGCGCTCAGCTATACGACGCTCTTGTCTGTGGTGCCCCTCAGTGCGATCGCCTTTGCGATTTTGCGGGGCTTTCCAGTTTTCAAGGGGGTGCGGGCCGATATCCAGACCTGGGTGTTTCAAAATTTTCTCCCCGACGCCATCGAAAACGTCAATCAGCACTTGGATCATTATATCGCCAACACGGGGGGGATGACGGCCCTGGGGATCGTTGGTCTGGCGGTTACCGCGATTTTACTGTTCGCGACCATAGAATCGGCGCTTAACGAAATTTTTCGGGTCGCCCAGGCGCGGGCGCTGATCCCTCGACTGTTGATTTTTTGGTCGGTGATCACCCTGGGGCCGTTGTTGATGGGGGCCAGTTTTTCCGTCGGCGGCTATGTTTTTATCCAAAATAACGTTGCTCAAATCGACATGTTGAGGGGGCTTTGGGGTTGGGTCACCCGGCTTTTGCCCACGTTATTGTCGATGGCGGCGTTTACGGTATTTTACACCGCCGTGCCCAATCGTCCGGTGCGTCTTATGCATGGCCTGATCGGGGGGGTGATCGCGGGGCTCTTGTTCGCCCTTTTGCGCAAGGGGTTCACGCTGTATGTTCTGGCTTTCCCCGCCTACGAAACCATGTACGGCGCAGTGTCGTCGATCCCGTTTTTTCTGGTTTGGCTTTTCCTGTCATGGGCGGTGGTATTGATCGGTGCGGTCGTGTGCGCGGCGCTGCCGTCGTGGGCGACCCCCCTTGCGGAAGCGCGGGCGGCGGGTGGCGCTCCCCTACGGCCCGGCGAAAAATTGGCCCTGGCGGTCGAGGTGGCGGGCCATCTCGATCAAGGCGCGCGCACGGGGGAATTGTGCACTCGCGAAACCCTGACACGTGATGTTCATCACCACGGTGACGACCTGGACGCGATGTTGGAGATTCTAGAAAAGGCGGGAATTATCGCGCTTTGCGAGAATGGTCGTTATTTGTTCGCCCGCGATCTGGATTCGGTAACGATTTTAGACCTCTATCGCGCCCTGGGGCTGGATGTCGAGCTGCAAAACGAAAGCGCACGGCAGACGCCCTGGCGTGCGGCGTTGGCGCGCACCTTGCGGGGGCTCGGCGAAAGTCAGCACGATCATCTGGCCCGTTCTTTGAAAACGATCGTCCGCCCCGAGTAGGGGGGGGCTTACTTGCTTTTCGCGCGCGGATCGTAGGGGTGTTTCGCCGCCCATTTTTCGACGAACTTGGTCAATTCCGCATCGGGTTTTGGCGGCAGGGCCAATGACAGGATGACATAATGATCGCCGCGCGGGCCGCCTTTGCCGCCATCCTTGCTTTTGGGGATGCCTTTTTCCTTCAGGCGCAGTTTCGATCCGCTGTTGGATCCGGGGGGGACGCCCAGCGTCACCATGCCGTCGATGGTGGGGATATCGATTTTCGCGCCCAGAACGGCCTCGGGTAAGGATATCGGAACGGTGGTGTAGACATCATGGCCCTTGCGGCTGAACACGGGATCGTCGAGAACCTGAATTTCGACATGGGCGTCGCCGTTTTCGCCGCCCCCGGAGCCGACCATACCCTGACCTTTCAGGCGCAGAATTTGACCGTTTTCCGTGCCCGGCGGGATCAACACCTTGAGGCGCTTGCCGTTCGCGATTTTAATATGACGTACGCCGCCCATGGCGGCTTCGACGAAGTCCGATGTCAGGGTGTAAGCAACGTTCGCGCCCTTGCTTTTGAAGACTCCCGCGCGATTTCTGAAAAATGCGTCGAAGCGGCTCTCTCCGCCGTCGCCCGCCTTTTCGCCGCCCGTTCCCCCAGAGTGCCGCGAAGTCCAGGCGGTTTCGCGTTGGCGATAGGCATGAGCGGCGTCGCGCCAGGCGGAACCCGCCGCCGCCCGCCGCGTTCGTAGCGGTCGTCCCGCAGCGTCGATATCGCCGTTATCGAACGCGGCGCGCTTCTTCGGGTCGGAAAGCAGGGCGTAGGCGGCGGCGATTTCCCTGAACCGGTCCACGGTCCGAGGATCGGTTTCGCCGCCGCCCTGGCGGCTATCCGGGTGGTACTTGCGGGCCAGGGCGCGGTAGGTCTTTTTTATTTCGTCCTGGCTGGCGCCGGTAGGGATGCCCAAGGTCGCATACGGATCGTTCATATGTCGTTTTCACCAATCCGGACGGATACGTTCCGTCGTCGGGGTCTATACTTATTGTTGAATTTTCCATGTGCCGTCACTTTGGCGACAGGCCGTCCCGGTGGCGGTTTCTTCCTTGCCGCCGATATAAACGGTGGTTTCAAACTCACGGCAGTTGACGCCGGCGTCGTTTCGGTACGTACGTATCGGGGTGACGCTGCCCGAGTGGCCGCTGTCGGGATTGCTCCAAGTCGAAGTTTGGCCGCTGGGCTCCGTTTCCAAGGCTTTTTGGGTCGTCCGTTCGGCGTACATGCGGTCTACTTTGTCCATGGATTTTCCGATCTCACCCCCCATGACCGCGCCCAGCAGGACGCCGATAATGGTGCCTGCGGTCTTGCCCTTTCCGCTGCCGACATTGCTGCCCAGCACGCCGCCCAGCACGCCGCCGACGACAGAGCCTGCCTGCTGTTTTTGTTGGCCGGTTTCGGCGCACGCGCTCAAGGTCGCCGCCAGGGCAATGATGGTGATTGCGTATTTGAATCTCATTGGTCTCGAACTCCTCAATAAAGCCTGGGCTTGCATACGGCGCAAAAACGCAAGGTGGGGATAGGGCTTTATCCCCCGCCTAAAGTAGCACAATATGAGAAAAACCTTTCAAACATGTTATCGCGGGTATGTTATTCGAATTATCGCAGAGCGGCCACTTCTTACGCCCGGGGTTTTGTGCATGCAATGGGCTTTTCGTATAAAACCTACGACGCCAACTGACATCTCACTCCTGGAATAAATTTAAGGCGGACATCCATGACGTCAATGACCGACATCACAATTCACGATGATAGCGAACCGATCGCCTTGTTTAGGCGGTGGTTAGCCGAGGCCGAAGAGAGCGAGCCCAACGACGCGAGCGCGATGGCCCTGGCCAGCGCGACAAAGGATGGCGCGCCGTCGGTGCGCATGGTGTTGCTGAAAGGGCTTGATGAGCGTGGGTTCGTTTTTTATACCAACCTGGGCAGTCGCAAGGCTGCGGAATTGAATGAAAACCCTCGTGCGGCGTTGGTCTTTCACTGGAAGTCGCTACGCCGCCAGGTGCGCGTCGTCGGCGAGGTCGAACCCGTTTCGGCGGCGGAGGCCGACGCCTATTACGCCTCGCGACCGCGCGATTCGCGGATCGGGGCCTGGGCGTCCAGGCAATCGCAGCCCTTGCAGGGGATGTTTGAACTGGAGAAGCGGGTGGCTAAGTTCGCCGCCAAATTCATGATCGGGGATATTCCTCGACCGGACTTTTGGTCGGGTTATCGGGTTGTTCCCGACGAAATCGAATTTTGGAGCGATCGACCGTTTCGTTTGCACGAACGGGTGGTTTATCATCGCCGCGACGATGGCTGGCGCAGCGAAAGGCTTTACCCGTGATCTTACGCTCCGCGCGCGGCGTGATTTCGATACGTCCGTGCGGCGGACCGCCGCACCCAGGCCATTTGGAATAAGCCCCCCCATCTCCGACGACCCGGAACATGCTATGAGCGAAGACAGCCCGACACCGAGTGTACGCGAAAGGAACGAACGTTTGATGCGTCTGGCGACCTATGCCTCGGTTGGCGTCGCCCTGGCCTTAATCGTGACCAAGTTCGTCGCCTGGGTCGCGACCGATTCGATTAGTCTGCTTTCGACCCTGATAGATTCTCTCCTGGATATGGCGGCGTCTTTGTTGAATTTGCTCGCCGTGCGTCACGCCTTGCAACCGGCCGACGAAGAGCACCGCTTCGGTCACGGCAAGGCGGAATCCTTATCGGGATTGGCGCAGGCGGCGTTTATTTGCGGTTCGGCTTTGTTCTTGTTTGTCGAGGCGTCTAGTCGTCTCTACCATCCCGCGGCGATCGTTAACACCACGGTTGGATATGTGGTGATGGTTTTTTCGATTTTGACGACCTTGGTGTTGGTGTGGTTTCAGCGCCATGTCGTTCGGCGCACCGGATCGCTGGCTATCAGCGCGGATTCCACCCACTATCAGATGGATATCCTGATCAATTTTAGCGTGATCGTGTCGTTGGCGTTGTCTCAAAATTTGGGGTGGGTATACGCCGACCCGGTGTTCGCCATTGGAATCTCGGCGTACATCATCTATGGCGCTTACCAGATCGGTTACGAGGCCCTGCATGTTTTGATGGACCGCGAATTGCCCGACGACGCGCGCGCGCGGATACGGGAAATCGTTCTTGGTCATCCCGGTGTCAGCGACATGCATGATCTGCGCACGCGTAAATCGGGGCCTGATGTTTTTATTCAGATGCATATCGAAATGGACGGTAAAATGAGCCTTCGTCGCGCCCACGATATTTCCGAGGACGTCATGCGCCGCGTCGCGACGGCCTTTCCCAACGCGGAAGTTCTTATCCATGAGGACCCGGAAGGGATTGACGAAGAACGCCCAAGTTTTGCCGTGAATTGATCATGCGGACCCTCACCATCGGTAAAGGCCCGCACGGTAAAGGCCCGCATTGGCGCGCGATGCGTCGATTGGCGGAAGGGCGATTAAAAGGCGCAGCCCGGTTTTGCGCCGATTTTCTTGAGGATGGTCGCCAGAGGGCAAAACTTGGTAAACGCCGCTTGCAAAAGATTGGCGCCGACGAATACGGTAAGCCAGAGCCAGTTGGGGTTTACCCAATGCGCCAAGGCGACGCTCAATAGGATGACGATCCCCGCAAACGCCATGACGAGACGGTCGATAGACATGATTTTCTCCTTGTTTTTAGCACGTGAGATTACGAAGACGACACACAAAGCTTACCAGCTTACGGGGCGTCGAGGGCCTGTTATAGCACATAATTTAGATATTGCTAATTTAGTTTGATCTAATTAATAAAGAGCATGACGCCATACGAGGCATGTAAGCCGTAACGCGAAAGGTGCAGACGATGACGCCCTGGCTCCAGACCCCCCGGCTTAAAGCCGTTGCAATTTTAGCGATTTTTGCCGCGCCGGCTTTCGCCGCCGCGCAGATCGCGCCCCAGGCCGCTTGGGGGCAAGAGAACAAGGTTGCTCCTCAGGCGACGCCGACGGTATCGGACGGGGTCGATTCGAACGCCGGCGTAGCCTCCAACTCGGTTCCCAGCCCGACCTATACGGTAACGTTGCGCACCGTCGATGATCGTAAATCGGTCTTCGCCACGGTGCAAAGTAAGGACGTCGCTTCGGCGCGTACCCGGATCGGCGGCACTATCGTCGAATTGAAGGCGAACGAAGGTAATTTGGTGAAGGCCGGTCAAGTTCTGGCGCGGGTCGTCGATAAAAAACTCGCATTGCGCCTACAGGCCCTGGATGCCGAGGTGAGATCCCTGGATTCGCAACGCACCTTGGCCAGAACGGCGCTTGGTCGGGCGAAAAAACTATGGAGTTCCGGGACGATACCCAAGGCTCGCCTTGATGAAGCGACAACCAATCTGGATGTTGTCAATCAGCAATGGGCGGCGGCGCAGGCTCAGCGGCGCGTCGTCATCGAGCAACAGAGCGAGGGCGATGTCCTCGCGCCCGCCGACGGACGTATACTTAAGGTCGATCTGACCAAGGGCGCGGTCGTCTTGCCGGGCGAAACCGTGGCCACCCTGACGGCGTCGGCCTACATCCTGCGCCTGCAGGTGCCCGAACGCCATGCCCGTTACATCAAGGTCGGCGACGTGGTGATGGTCGCCGAACGGGGGTTGGAATCTCTGACGCCGGACGCCGAGAAATACCTGCGACGGGGCTATGTGCGCCAAGTCTATCCCGAAATTAAACAAGGGCGCGTTAGCGCCGACGTCGAGGTCGCGGGTCTTGAGGGGTTTTTCATCGGCGAGCGTATTCGCGTTTATATTTCAACGGGGAAGCGCCAGACTTATGTGATTCCCAAGGCGTATATGTTTAATCGCTTCGGCATCACCTTCGTGCGCCTGGAAGACGGCACCGAGGTGGTTGTGCAACCGGGGCTTCCCATCGACGGTGGCGTTGAGATTCTTTCCGGGCTGAAAGAGGGCGATGTTCTCGTCCTTCCCGGCGCGCACGAATAAGGCGGCCAGGGAACGGAAACGATGAAACTAGGCATCTCGGGACATCTCACGAAGTATTTCATTCGCTCGGCGTTGACGCCATTGATTTTGTTGGCGTCGATCGCGCTGGGCTCTGTGGCGTTGCTGATGCTGCCGCGTGAGGAAGATCCCCAAATCAGCGTGCCGATGGTCGATATCATGGTTGACGCCAACGGCTTCAAGGCCGCCGACGCCGTCGAATTGGTGACCAAGCCTCTGGAAGATATCATCAAGGGGATCAATTCGGTCGATCACGTCTATTCGCGCACCGAGGACGATCGGGTGATGGTGACGGCGCGCTTTAACGTCGGCACCGACGAGGACGTCGCGATCTTGCGCGTTCACGATCAAATTCGCGCCAATATGGATAAGCTGCCGTTGGGCATTCCCGCGCCCTTGATTGTCGGGCGGGGCATCAACGATGTGCCGATCATCACCCTGACCCTGTCGCCGACGCGATTGTCCCCGGCGGGCAAGCCGACGCGTTGGAACGACAATACGCTGTACGACGTGGGCGAGGAATTGCTGCATGAATTGGTCAAGGTCGATAACGTCGGCCTGACGTTTATCGTCGGTGGCCGCCCCGATCAAATCCGTGTCGAACCCGACCCCGAACGGCTGTCGTTATACGGCGTCACCCTGAATCAATTGGTGGAGAAGGTTAAGGGCGCGAACCGCTCGTTTCTGGTCGGCTCGCTGCGCGAGACCAACCATACCGTTCCCGTGGTCGCCGGACAGACCCTGAACGGCATGCCCGATATCGGATTGTTGTTGATCACCGCGCGTGACGGTCGTCCGGTGTACTTGAAGGACGTCGCCAAGGTCGTCGTCGGCGCCAAGCCCGAGGAACATCGGGTCTGGCAGATGTTGAAAAAGAAGGACGGTTCTCTCAGCGTGACGCCGGCGGTGACGCTGGCGATCGCCAAGCGCAAGGGGGCCAACGCGGTCAATGTCGCGAACGACGTTATCGCCCGCCTGAACAGCGTGCGCGGTCGATTGCTCCCTCCCGGCGTGGTCGCCACGATCACCCGCAACTACGGCGCCACGGCGACCGAAAAATCCGATGAATTGCTGTTCCATCTGGCGTTGGCGACGTTGTCGATCGTGGTGCTGGTCGGCGTCGTCCTGGGATGGCGCGAAGGCGTCGTGGTGATGGTGGTGGTGCCGACGACGATCCTGCTCACGTTATTCGCCGCCTATTTGATGGGGTACACCATCAACCGGGTCAGTCTGTTCGCGCTCATCTTCTCGATCGGTATTTTGGTTGATGACGCCATCGTGGTGGTCGAAAATATCGTTCGACATTGGCGCAAGGGGGGGATGAAGCACCCTCTCGCGGCGACGATCGAAGCGGTCGCCGAAGTCGGCAATCCGACGATCATCGCCACTTTGACCATCGTCGCCGCGTTGCTGCCGATGATGTTCGTGTCGGGGATGATGGGACCCTATATGAGCCCGATCCCGGCGAACGCCTCGGCGGCGATGATTTTTTCATTTTTTGTCGCGATCATCATCACGCCGTGGTTGTTGTACAAAGTCACATTTCGCGGAAAAAGCGCGCCGTCTCCTGCCGATCTGGAGGACCATTTGGTCAGCTTTGGCGGCGACGAGGCCGACGAACACCACGACATCGGGGCGATGGGGCGTTTTTACCTGCGCGTCGCCACACCGGTCCTCAGGGGGCGCAGGGGAGCGAAAATTCTACTTGTCGTGGTGGGCGTCGCCACGCTGGCGTCGCTGCTGTTGTTCGTCACCAAAACGGTGACGGTGAAGTTGTTGCCGTTCGATAACAAATCCGAATTGGAATTGGTCGTCAATTTGCCCGATGGGGCTTCCCTGGAAGAAACGGACCGGGTCATACAAGCCGCCGCCGAGCGCCTGAAGGACTTGCCGGAATTGACCAATATGCAGGCCTATGTAGGTACGGCAATGCCGTTTAATTTCAATGGCTTGGTGCGACATTATTATTTGCGCTCAAAACCTTGGGAGGGAGAGTTACAGATTAACTTGAAGCCAAAGGCGGACCGTGAACGTCAATCCCACCAGATCGCTCTCGACGTGCGTCAGCGGATCAAGGGGTTGGACACGCCTAAGGGAACGACGATCAGCGTCGTCGAAGTGCCGCCCGGACCGCCGGTTTTGGCGACGCTAATGGCCGAGGTCTACGGTCCCGATCAGAAATCCCGTAGGGCCGCCGCGCGGAAAATTCGCAAGGCCTTTGAGAGCCTCGATTATGTCGTCGATGTCGATGATACCTTCCGTAAGCCGACCAAGCGCCTGCGCATCAAAATCGACAACGATAGCATGGAGTTCAACGGGGTTCAGGAAAACGCCCTGTACAATACTATTTCCGCCTTGATCGGTGGGGTTAATGTCGGTTATTCCCAGCGTGGAAAGGGTGAAAACCCGATTGAAATCACGATCCGCCTGCCCAAAAGCGGGCTGTCGTTCGGTGAACGTTTGTTCACGACCCCGGTGCCCGCTCCGGGTGAGGCGGCCGATACCGGAGCGGTGGTCGAACTGGGCGACGTCGTCACCGCACGTTACGAGAAGGCGTCGTACCCGATTTTCCGCCGCGACGGCCATTTCGAGGAAATGGTCACCGGAGAACTGGCGGGCCGCTTCGAGGCCCCGATTTACGCCATGCTCGACGTCGAAAAAGCCTTGAAGAAAATGGATTGGGGCGTCTCCGGCCCACCGCCGGTCAGCTACCATGGTCAGCCCCGGGACGAATCGAAGGTCTCCATTCTGTGGGACGGCGAATGGGAGGTCACCTACGTCACCTTCCGCGACATGGGGCTGGCCTTCATTTTCGCTATCCTGGGCATCTATCTTCTGGTCGTGGGCCAATTCGGCAGCTTCAAATTGCCGTTGGTTATTCTAACGCCGGTACCCCTGACCCTGATTGGGATCATGTTCGGCCATTGGTTGTTCGGCGCCCCGTTCAGCGCCACCTCGATGATCGGCTTTATCGCCTTGGCGGGAATTATCGTGCGCAACTCGATCCTTCTGGTGGACTTTATCCGCCATCTTCAAATGCGCGGAAAACCCCTGCGTGCGGCGTTATTGGAGGCGGGTTCGATCCGTTTCAAGCCGATTTTCCTGACCGCTATCGCGGCGATGATCGGTTCGGCCTTTATCCTCGCCGATCCGATTTTCCAGGGCTTGGCGATTTCCATGGTGTTCGGCCTGGCGTCATCGACGGCGTTGACCCTTTTGGTGATCCCGGCGATATACGTCTTGCTACGCGATGACGGCGTGGAGATCGAAGAGCGTTGATCGGATATGGGGGCGGGGGCTATAACTGTTCTCCCCCTCCCTCTGTCCGGTCAGGGAACCGCGTCGAAATGATCGTAGAAGACCAAAGCGAAGTCGTGGCTTTCCTGTCTCGCCCCGAAGCTTTTGGCGATGGCGCGCAGGAGGTCGAGCGCGTCGAGACCCATATTTCGCAAATTTTCATCGGGCGCGATCGGGTGTTCAAGCTGAAGCGCGCGGTGCGTTTTCCTTACCTCGATTTTTCTACGCTCGAGCGTCGCCACGAATCATGTCTGGCCGAAGTGGCGATCAACCGCAGGAGCGCGCCCAAGCTTTACAAGGGCGTGCGCGCGGTCCGCCGTGGGGGGGACGGGACCCTGAGTCTCGACGGCGCGGGCGAAGTGATCGACTGGGTCGTCGAGATGGTGCGTTTCGACCAGGATACCTTGTTCGACCGTTTGGCCATGGCGGGCAAGCTCGACCGTCATATGATGGACGATCTGGCGGATGTCATTTCTGCCTTTCACGCCCACGGCGAGCCGCGCACCGACGGCGGCGGGCGCGCCGGGATCGCGCGGACCATCGAAAGCGACGATAACGCCTATCTCGATGCGGGCGAGGGGGTCCTCGGTCGGACTCGGACAAAGGACCTGAAGAACCGTTTGTGGGACCGCCTCGACCAGGTAGGTCCCTTACTCGAAGAACGGCGGCGAAGCGGCTGCGTGCGGATGTGTCACGGCGACCTGCACTTACGCAATATCTTTCTCATGGATGGCCGCCCCGTGCTCTTCGACGCGATAGAGTTCAATAATAATTTCAATATCATAGATGTTTTATACGATTTGGCTTTTTTGCTGATGGATCTGCAATACCGTGGCTTGGGCGACCTCGCCAACATAGTGATGAACCGCTACTTGGATATTACCGGGGCATCGTGGGGGTTGGGGGCGATGGGGCTGTTTTGAGCATGCGCGCTTCCTCGCGGGCGCATATCAACGCCGCTTTGGCGCAGGCCGCCGGTGATCGCGGCCCCCACCGCGATGAGGCGCTGGCTTATTTTGACATGGCGGTGAAGTATCTCACCCCCTCGACGCCGCGCCTGATTGCCGTCGGCGGCCTTTCGGGCAGTGGAAAATCCCTGACCGGACGTACCCTGGCGCCGCTGCTCGGCCCGCAGCCGGGGGCGCGGATCGTCCGTTCGGATACCCTGCGCAAACGTCTGATGGGGGTGCATCCCCTGGATCGTCTGGACGAGGAAGGCTACAGCCGGGAGATGACGGAGAAGACCTATCGGGCCGTTTATGACGAGGCGGAAATGGTCCTCTTGGCGGGGCATTCGGTGATCGCCGATGCGGTCTTCGCGGGCGCGGATGAACGGCGCGCCATCGCCCAGGTGGCCGAACGGGTCGGCGTGCCCTTCGACGGCCTGTGGCTCGAAGCGCCCGAGGCGGTCATGGTCGAACGGGTGAAGCGGCGGATCAACAACCCGTCCGACGCCGATGCCGAGATCGTCCGCCGGCAGTTGAATTACGACCTGGGTGAGGTGACCTGGCATCGGATCGACAGTTCGGGATCGCGTGAACAGACATTTCGCTCGGCGACGGCGGTTTTGGGGCTGTAATCCCCTAGCCAGCGGGTCTTTTTTATCATAGCGTTCGAGCATGGATAAAAAGCGAAAAACCGTTGTCATTACCGGCGCGTCGCGGGGTATCGGCCATCATACGGCCCTGAAATTCCTTAAAAAGGGATGGCAGATCATCACCTGTTCGCGCGATGAGGTGCCTAAGGAATGCAAGCGCGATCCCAACTGGACGACCCATATCCCTACGGACCTGGGCGATCGCGACAGCGTACGCAACTTCATCGCCGAGGCGAACGCGATTTTGGATGGGGGACCGCTGCATGGTTTGGTCAACAATGCAGGTCTGTCGCCGAAGACGCCGTTTAAGGAACGTTTAGGCTGCCTGAACGGCGATATCGACGCCTGGCGCGAAGTTTTCGACATCAATGTGTTCGCGGCTCTCAAGCTGTCGCGGGGGTTCGCTGCGGCGCTGCATAAGGGGAGTGGGGCGATCGTCAATGTGACGTCCATCGCTGGGCACTCTATCCATCCCTTCGCGGGTTCGGCCTATTCGGTTTCCAAGGCGGCGCTTTCGGGTCTGACGCGTGAATTGGCCAACGAATTCGCCGCCCTTGGCGTGCGCGTCAACGCCGTCGCCCCAGGTGAGATCGAAACCTCGATGATCCAGCCCGAATACGAGGCGCTGATCCCGCGTATTCCCCTGGAACGGATGGGCACGCCCGAGGATGTCGCCAACGTCATTTATTTTCTGTGTTCCGACGAGGCGAGCTATGTGACCGGGGACGAAATCTGGATTACCGGCGGGCAACATATGTTTTAAAGGCTGGGCGCCTCCAAGCGGCGCGCGGTGTGCCCTGGGTCTGTCCTGGGTCTGTCCTGGAACGGCCTTGGCGAAAGTTATCCACATCCCGTTCGGCGCTTTGTCCACATATCCTCAGATTTATAGGGGGTTGTGCACAAAAAAACACAATATATTGTGCTATGTGGCGGTTTGAGGCTACCATATGGGCATCGTATAATCTTATGTATGATCGGACAAACGATCGTTAAGGCCGGTGCGCCAATTTTTGGGCCGCCTCGGCCACTGGGTGCGTTTCGCGTTGAATGCACGCAAGGGGCTGGACATGGTTGATCACAAAGGCGTTGAACACAAAGGCGAAACACCCTCCCATTCCTCCGGTGACGCCGGACGGGACGGTGACGACGATGCCCTTGCGGGCGCCTTGGCGCGCACGGAGGGTGGCGATTCCCTGTCCGACGGCCCCCTTTTCGAGCCCGATGCCTGGCCGACGCCGTTTTATTTAAAATACCGTCTGCCGATGTGGGGTGGTCTGATCGCGACCACGGCCTGGGTGACGGCGATGATCTATTATCTACGTGTCAGCATCGGGTTTGACGATCTTTCGGCGCTTTTGCCGTATGAATTGGGGGGATTGGCGGCAGGCGTGGTCACGCCGGTGGCGTTTTTATGGATGGTGGTCGCCTTCTTCGAGCGGGGGCGTTCATTGCGTCGCGAAACCGAGGCGCTGCGCTGGCAACTCAATCAACTGACCTACCCGTCGGGCCGGGCGAGCCAACGCCTGAAGGAAGTGACCGATGCGTTGCGCCGTCAGTCTCGGGACCTGAGCAAGGCCTCGGATGAGGCCGTGACGCGCGCCGGCGCCGTCACCGATCAAGTGCGTGAGCGCACCCTGGAGTTGGCGCGGGTTTCCGAAGACGCCGATTTACGTACGCAAGCGGTCGCCGAGGCGTTGAGCCGCCAGACCGACGACTTGCGCGTGGTCAGTGAAAAAGTCGAGGAACGCGCGCGCCAGGCGGCGGATGTTCTGCATCGTCGTGGCCATGAAATCGCGACCAGCACCGATCGCGCCTCGGCGCGGGCGGAGGCGCTGAGCGATGTTTTGCAGCGCCGGACCGGAGAATTGGCGACGGTTACCACGCAGTCCACGACCCAGGTCCGGGAAGTCGCCGATCTCTATTCCGAAAAAATCCGCGAACTCGACGATCTTTCGCAGGAAACCACGACGCGCGCCGATGAGGTTGGCGGGCGTCTGCATGGCCGTCTCGAAGGCCTCCTCAAGGCCGCCCGCGACGTTACCGGCGAGGTCGCCGCCAGCGCCGAGATGTTGCATGACAATACCGAGGAACTGGCCAAGCAAACGGAAAAAACAACTTTTCAGGCGAGCCTGACCCGCGAAACCTTGCGTCGGCAAAGCCAGGATTTGGGCGATATCGCACAGCTTGTGGCGGGCCAAACAACCCAGATCGAGGTTACCCTCGCACATCAGACCAAGACGTTGAACGAAACCTCGAAAAAGGTCTCGACCGACGTTGACGCCCTGTCGGAAACGCTGGCCCAACGTTCGCGCAATTTGATTTCGGCGTCGGAACTGGTTGGGTTGCGTCTCAAGTCCAGCGCCGAGACGATGCGTAAGCAGGCGAAGGAAATGATCGAAAACTCCGATGCCGCGGGCGAGCGCGCAACTCGGATTAACGAACAATTGCGCCAATCTTGCGACAGCCTGAGCGGCGCCGGTAAATTGGCGCAGGACAGTGCGGCTCAGGCGGGCCTTTCCCTGAACGCGCAAGCCGAACTGGTGCGTGAACGCGCCGATGACGCCGTTCACGATATCGCGCGCGTGGGCGAGACGATGATGGCGCGCCGGGCCGACATCGAAGAGGTTCGCGCCGGTGCGTTTGATGATATCGAGGCCGTGGGCAACGCCTTGGAAACGCAAGGTCAGAATGTCGCCATCGTGGCGAGCCGGGCGCGCTCTGAAATTTCGGGGGCCAATGACGCTATGTTTGCAAGCGCCGAAAAATTGGCCGTGGCGGCCGATAGCGGCGCGGCCAAGATCGGGACCGCGACCCAATCCCTCAGTAAAGGTCTGGGGGAATTGAATCTAACTTCGGAACGTACGGCGCGTGTCGCCGAGGCCTTCCGTCAGCACTTGTCGATGATCCGTGAAGCATCCGATGCGGCGGTCAATCGCCTCGATGCGCTGGCCACGACGGTCGGCGAACGCTCCTTGCAGGTCGATGGGGCGAGCCAGAAGGCTTCGGAGCACTTACACGATGTTTCCGGCGTCCTTGAGGAAAAAGCGGATCGCCTGACGTATTTGTCGGCGCGCACCGGAAAATTAATCACGGCGGCAGCTGAAAATCTAGGTGAGCGCACGCACGATCTGGATTTGGCGGCGCACAATGCGCAATCCCGCTTGCAAAGCGTCGGCGGGCAAATGCGCGCGACATTGGAGGATATGGTCGATACCTCCGAAAACGCCGCGGGGCGGGTGGAAACGGTGACCGAGGTTTTGCGTCAACACTCTCAAGGATTATCGTCGGTCGCCGACAGGGCTGTCGATGAGGTCGGCAAGGCCTCTTTCGCCCTGCTTGATCGCTCCCGCGATGTCGGGGCGGCGTCCGACCGTGCGGCCAAGCTGATCGCCTTGGTTTCCGACGCCCTGCGCAGGCAAAGCGATGAGCTGGATAATTCCAGCGAGCACGCCAGTCAGCGCATGCAAAGCGTTGGCGAGGTTTTGCGCCAGCGCGCCCATGAAATGGACGCTTTGGGGGCGCAGACCTCGGAGCTTCTCGATCAGGCGGGCTTTCGTTTGCGCGAGCGCGGCGGGGACCTGTCTCAGGTTTCCGACACCGCGGTGGAAAAAGTCGGTCACGTGACCGATGCTCTGTTGGGAAGCCAGAACGCCCTGGAAAGCGTTTCCCAGAAGGCGCAGACGGAAATGCACGACATGAGCCGTACCGTGCACGATAGGGTGAATGACGCCGCCGAAGCCTCCGACAACGCCGCGTTGCGTTTGGATTCCATAGCCGACGCCATTCGCCAGAATATGGCCAACATGGACAACACGGTCGACCGCGCTCAGGACCGGCTGGATACGGTTGGAGATCTTCTGCGTCGGCGCGCGCACGATCTGAACGAAGCCTATGTCCAGGCGGGTGAAAACGTACAGGCGTTTTCTTCGTCGTTGCGCGCCGAGGCGGACACCTTGACCCATGTTTCCGATGAGGCTACGGCTAAATTGGCCAAGGTCGGCGAGGAATTGGGCGACAAGAGCCGGGTGGTGGTGGGCGCCGCCGAACAGGCGGGCAAGGTCTTGGGGGGCGCTTCCAATATCCTTTCTCAGCAGTCCGAGGCGTTGAGCAAGGCTTCCGAACAAGCGGCGGCGCAGGTCGAAAAAGTCACCGACGCCTTGGGCGAGCGGTCGGATGAATTGAATGCGTTATCGGAACGGACGGTAACCCAGATGCGCGAGGCCGGGCAGAGCCTACGCCAGCGGCTGCACGAGCTTACCGGCGCCTCGACACAGGCGACAACGAAGATAGATGGCGTTTCCGACGGCCTTAAGTTCCAGTCTCAGGAAATCGGCGCCGTATCCGAGGAAGCCGTTGCGCGTCTAAGTCAGATCAGCGAAATACTCAATCAGCGTGGACAGGAAATCACGATGATTTCCGATCAAAGCATTTCCAAACTGGCGCGCTTCGGGGCGATGGTCCAGGGCCAGGCGCAAGACGCCCAAATTCGTACCGAAAATTACACGACGAAAATCGACGCCACACAAGAAAAACTCAGGCGTCAATTAATGGACCTCACCACGCTGTACGGCAAGGCCGAAACGGGCGCCGAACGACTGAGCGACGTTCTGCTTAAGCACGGTAAATCGGTAGGCCGTATATCGACCGAGGCGCTCGGTTCGGTCATCACCTGGGATAAGACCCTCAAGGGGCGCGTCGATGCCCTGACGGCGGCGAGTGAACAACTCGCCCGCCATGCCGAGGACGTCAGTCGAGGCTTCGACGTCAAGGTCGATGCGATACACGGCTCGGCGCAAGAGGCCGCCGCAATTTTGGAAAAATTGGAAAATCGGGTCGGTCAGGAGAAAACGAACGATTTTCTCAAGCGGGCGACCTTTGTTACCGAGAAACTGCAATCGCTTGCCGTGGATATGGCCCGGGTGAGCGAAACCGCCATCAGCGAGGACGATTGGCGTCGCTTTAACAAAGGAGAAAAAGGCGTATTCGTACGCAAGATGCTGGGATTTCGCGAGCGTGGCGCGCTCAATTCCATCAAGAATCGGTTTCAAGAAGACGCCGAGTTCCGCGAGTATGTTGACGGCTATCTGTCCGTTTTCGAGGCCATGCTTTCCGAAGCGCGCGAGCGCGACCATGAGGGGGTCTTGAACGCGACGTTCCTGACCTCGGACATGGGTAAATTGTACATGCTGCTCGCCCGCGCCCTGGGACGCGATCAATAATACCGACTTTTATCGATCGCCGCCCATTGAGATGGCGTCGCGCACCCTTTGGATGACGACGTCGGCGATGATCGGTTCGAGACCGATGGGGCGCAGATACCAGATGCGTCGGCCTTCGTTGGCGTACGGCCCCGCCACGCTGCGGGTCCCTTTTTCCAGATCTTTTAACGCATCGTCATCAGGGGGTAGTTCGAGACACTGGGGGATATCCAAGGCGCCATGCTGCCCTCCGGCCATCAGGAACGGGACGACGATAAGGTTTGGCGCGGGGGTTATCGCGCGCCAATTACGAATAAATGGGGGTTCCTCCAGGAATGCCGCCCGAATGTGCGCGGGAATGACGAAGTTGGTGAGCACCGCCACCGCCGCCTGGGTTTGATCGTAGGATTGTCGGCTTTTGCCGCTGCCGTGCCCTACCATGATGATGCAAGTATCTTTGGCGACAAGATGATGCTTGGCGACGATGGCGCGGATGGTTTCGCCGGTCGCGGAAATGACGTGGGAATCGGCGCCTACGGGTGGACATAGATGCAATCGGCGCGGTCCCGTGGGACCGTGGCGCACGGTGAGCGGGCCGTAAAGTCCCAGTTTTTTGGGGATGATGCCGGTGGTGACATGGCCTTTGCATATCATATTGGGGACGATATAGATGTCGGGTGACGCGATGGTGTCGATCACTTCGGTGGCGAACGGCGGCTGTTTTAAAAATCCGGCATGAACGGCGCCGAAGATGGCGCGGTTGCGCAAAGTCTCGCTGTGCAAAAGCGTCGGTAGGGCGCTAGAGGGGTTTCGGCTGGACCCATGGCCGATCAACAGAAGGGCCGCATTCGGCCAAGGACCATCCTCGCCGCCATCTTCGGAGCCAACCTTAAGCCTATCCGGAGATCCGACAGCGTGCGGGGGCGTCTTAGCCATGGGCTTCCTGATCACACTGTTCGGCGGGGTTGCGCCACGTCAGGATGTCGGCCAAATCGACGACGCGCCCGATAATCAACAAACTGGGGGCGCGCAACTTGGCCCGGTCCACGCACTGGGGCAGTTCTCCCAGAGTGGTGATGATCGTGCGCTGATCGGCGGTGGTGCCTTTTTCGATACCCGCGGCGGGCGTCGTTGCGGGCAGGCCTGCCTTGACCAGTTCGTCCGAGATTTTCTGAACATTGATCAGTCCCATGTAAATGACCAAAGTCGTGTTGGGATCGGCGAGGCTTTTCCAATTCAGGTCCAGATGTTGACCGTCGCGACAATGCCCGGTGACAAAGCGCACGCCCGTGGACAGTCCCCGATGGGTCAGGGGAATGCCGGCGTAGGCGCCACATCCGGCGGATGCGGTGATGCCGGGAACGATTTCGAAGGGAACGTCATTTTCGGCCAGCCGGGTCGCTTCCTCGCTGCCGCGTCCGAAGATAAACGGATCGCCGCCTTTAAGGCGCACGACGGTGTGTCCCGATTGCGCCAAATTGACGAGAAGATCGTTGATTTCGTCCTGGGGCATGTGGTGATTGCGCGCCGCCTTCCCCGCGAAAATCCGGGTTGCGCCGGCGGGCACCATCTCCAGGATATCATCCGACACCAGGCGGTCATAGACCACCACGTCGCACGATTTGAGGACCCGCACCGCTTTGACGGTCATCAGTTCGGGGTCTCCGGGGCCCGCCCCCACGATATACACAAAACCGGTGTTGTTCACGTTATCTTTTCCGTTTCTAGACTAAAAATGGTGCGATCCTAAAGCGTATAGACCCAACACAAGACGTCGAAGAGCGCTTAGCCGGTGACGCGCGCGGAGCGGCGTTCGGTGGAGGCGGCGCAACGACGCGCAAAGTTTACGAAACGCGCGGCCCAGCGATGGTTCTGGACATCACGAAGGTGGGCGTAATTGGCGAGGAGATTATAACAAACTATGCCGTCTTTATCTGTGGTAATTCCATTGCCCCGCAGAACGTCATAGGCGAATTTTTGTCCCGGAGGGAGGTTTTCCAGGCTTGAGTAATGAAATTCGTGGGCGGCGATGATCTCTTGATGAGGGGCGGTTGGGGCGCTGTCCGAGGAGGCTGGCCACGGCATGGCGGTGGTTTCGCGAAGGCGGACATATCCGCGGCCCTGGGGCCTGTCGTGCATGACGACATCGCCGGGAATGACGCCGACCATATCCGCTTTTTCATCGCGCCAACTCAAGGTGCGCGCCATATACATCAGGCCGCCGCACTCGGCATAGGCGGGAAGACCGTTTTCGATCGCCTGCTTGATGTCGCGCATCAACGATCGATTGTCGGATAGGGCGGCGATGTGCGTTTCGGGAAAACCGCCGCCGATAAATAAGGCGTCGATATCGGCGGGCAGGGCGCGATCGGCCATGGCATCGACAAAGTACAGGCGCGCGCCGGCCCGTTGCAATGCGAGAAGATCGTCGGGATAATAAAAGGCGAACGCGCTATCGCGGACGACGGCGACCGTTACCTCGGAAAACGGCGCCGCCGCCTCTGCGGCGATGGCGACGGTTTCCGGAGCCCGTTTGGAGATCGTGAGCAAGGCGTCCAGATCGACCTGTTCGGCGATGACTTTGGCCATTGCCGAAATTTTACTCCGGGCGGTATCGATTTCGACGCTGGGGATCAGCCCCAAATGGCGTTCGGTCAGGGCGATGGCGGGGTTGCGATGGACGGCGCCAATGACCGGAATATCGGTATAATGGGCGATAACGGCGCGTAATTTGCTTTCGTGCCGGGGTCCGCCGACCATGTTCAGGATAACGCCCGCGATTCTCACCTCGGGGTCGAACGCTTGATAGCCCAAAAGCAGGGGGGCGATGCCGCGCGTCATTCCCGACACGTTGATCACCAGGACCACCGGCGCGTCCAACAGTTTCGCCAGGGCGGCGTTGGCGTTGGCGCCGTCGATATCCATGCCGTCGTAGAGCCCTTTGTTGCCTTCGATGACGCTGATATCGCCGCTGGCGCCGTGGACGGAGAACGTGGTGCGGATTTCGCTCTCGCTCTGGGTGTTGAAATCCAGATTGAAACACGATTTTCCCGCAGCGCTTCCCAGCCACATCGGATCAATGTAATCGGGCCCCTTCTTAAACGGACGCACATCAAGGCCGCGATTGGCCAAGGCGGCGCAAATTCCCGTCGTTACGGTGGTTTTTCCCGACGATTTATGTGCGGCGGAAATGAGGACATATGCCATGGCGTTATGCGGCCGTGATCAGGCGCTCCTTGTTGCGGGTTTCCCACATTTGAGTGGCTTGGGCGATTGCTTCGTCTTGATCTTTCGCCCGCCCGATCAATTTCAGGGCGATCGCCGCGGTGCCGATCACGGCGGCGTCGGCGTAGGGATCGATGACGCTTCCATCCCATACCGCCCGGAGGCGGGAAATATCCATGGTTTCATTGGGCGTCGTCGCCTCGTCGATCAGGGGTGGCCACGTTTCCTCGTCGAGGGCGCCGTCGTGTAGGCTTTGCACCAGCACCGGCTTGCCGGGACGACGCTCGGCTTCTCCGCCTTCACCTTTGAAAACGGCCATATTTTTTTGCCCTAAAAGGGTCGCGGTCTCACGGTGGACATCGCGGTAATTGGGGTGAAAAACCGTCTGCATTTCATTGGGGGCGGAAAACGGGTTGATCATGCGGGCGAAGGTGTTGACCGGCGAGCGCACGCCCAAGATGGATTTTAGTTCGAGAATTTCTTGCAGTCGGGGCATGAAATTGGCGAGGGGAAGATAGCAGAAATTGTGGGCTTGGATATGTTCACCACCTTGGGCGATGCTGCGCGCTATGGGCACGTCGAGGTATTCCAGGACCTCGCGTGAGTAGGTGCGCCCGGGCGTGTGTCCCTCGGTGCCCTGCATGGCGACGCGTATACCGTTCTGCGCCAACATTAGCGCCGCCAACAAAAACCAGGGAAGCTGGCGTTTTTTTCCCGAATAGGACGACCAGTCGATATCCACTTCGGGCAGGTCCCCCGGAATGTCGAGCATGTCGCGGGTGGCGCGCACGAACCCGGCGCCTTCCTCGGCGACTTCGGTGCGTACGCGCAAAATGCAGAGGAACGCGCCCAGCTGCAGAGGTTCGACGCGGCCCTCGAGGATCATCCGGGCGGCGTCGTACATTTCCTGTTCGCTCAGGGGGCGCGATAAATTGGGGCCGCGCCCGATGATGCGAACGTATTGTGCGAAAGGGTGCTCGAGGGTCATGGGCCTGTCCTGGTTTGCGTAAATAGGGTTACAACGGTTGTTTTTGCCGGTTTTTCGTGCCGACGCACGAACCGAAAATGTCGCGCGCAGCATCGAAGGAGGCGATTTTCGCGCGAAAATGTCTAAAAAGGGAAGAAGAAAGGGACGGAGCTTCGTATCTTTTCAAGAACCAGGAACCCGCCGGAGGAAAGAACAACCCCGGAGCATCGGGAATGCTCCGGGGAAGTGCGACCGGCATGCGCGGTGTTTACTTGCTCTTGTCATGCGATGGGTCTACGGCTGCGTCGGAAAGACTCATCGGCAAGATCGGCAAATAACGCATGGCGATCGCTACGATGAAGACAGCCGTCGCCATTCCGGATAATCCCAACAGAATTTCGGGTAACGAGGGCGCATAGGGGTGCACCACTCCGTCGAAAAAACTGCTGGAGACCTGGTAGCCCGGAAAAATATCCAAGGGATAGGCCTGCCCTCCAATGATGATAACGTAGATCTGAGCGAGGCCGCCCAAGATGACCAACCAGCAGGACAACATGATCGCCGAGCATGACTTTCCCGTCGCGGGGTGAAACAAAAGGGCGATCGGTAAAACGCAGCCCATAAGCACCGCGCCAATCCAAAACAACGCGGTATAAACGCCGCCATTCAAGAGAATAAACGCTTCAACTCCGTGACGGTGGGTGGCGTACAAGTTGCTGAGATGGCGTACGACGATGAAATACAACACGGCGGCGGCGAATACGCCGAGCAGGTTTTTCAGCATGAATAAAATGCGATCGCCAAGGGGGCGGTTGGTTGCCTTGTAGGTAAACAAAAGCAAAAGGATGAAAATCGCCAAACCGAACGAGAACGACATGGTGATGAACATCGGCGCCATGATCGCCGGGTCATAAGCCTGACGGGCGACGAGGAAACCGAAAATAGACCCGGTGCCGGTGGTCAGGGCGAGACGCCAGACAAAGGCGAAAATACCCGCCGCGCGGGCATAGCGGTTCATCCGCCGCTCCATCATCATCCACAAATAAACGAGGACGACGACGAAAAACCCCGAGTATAGGTAAATGTTCCAGGCGAAGATGGATTTGAAGTTATACTTCGTCATCGCCACGATCAGGCGGTCGGGTCGGCCAAGATCAAGCACCAACACCATCAGTCCGCCGGCCAACAAGGCGATCGCCAGGATCGCCGAAATCCGCGCCAGTGGCTTGTACATCTTGCGTTGAAAAACCGATGAGATCGATGCGATGTTCAAGGCCCCGGAGGCGGCGATGATCATGAAGACGGCGAAGACGTGGGGCATCCCCCAGACGATCTGATTGGTCATCCCGGTCACGATATGACCGTTGTGTTCCATGTACCAGGATGATCCCAGTCCGGCGACGATGAAAACGAGAAGCCATCCCAGGAGGGCTAAATAATCAAGCCCGTTTGCGTCGAGTTCCTTAAAAACAATCATATTTTTCATAATTTATTTTCCCCCGACCCCTCAAAGGCCCCGATAAAGAACACCCGGTTCCAACGCCAGGTCGTCGCGGATGCGGGTGGTCAAATAGCGCGCCACCTCACGGGAAATTTCACTGTTGGGATCGTTCAGATCGCCGAAAATAATCGCCTTGCTGCCCTTTGCCTGCAGGGCGTCGACGCAAGCGGGGTTTTTTCCGGTGTCGATTCTGTGCACGCACAGGGTGCAACTTTCCACGGTACCCTTTCCTCGTGGCATGGAGGGTCTTTGGTTGTGGAGATCGTGATGGACGAACGATCTTGCGCCGTAGGGGCAGGCCATCATGCAGTAACGGCAACCGATGCAACGGTGGCGATCGACCAGAACGATGCCGTCGGCGCGCCGCATCGAAGCGCCGGTGGGACAAACGTCAACGCACGGCGGAAATTCGCAATGCTGACACATCATCGGCAAGGAGGTCGCCGCACCGGTGCGCTTGTCCTTAAGGGAAACCTTTCGAATCCACTGAGGATCCGTGTTGGGATGCCCGGTATTGGCCCAACCGTTCTCTTTTTTGCAGGCCGCGACGCAGGTGTCCCAATCACTGGGATCGCTGTTGGTGTTGACGAGGAAACCCCAACGAATTTTCGACGATGCGGGAACCCCGACGCCGCGAACCCGGGGGGTCGCCTGGGCGCGGGAAATCAAGGTGACACCAGACGCCAAGGCGATCGTCGCCATGCCCGCGCCGGCGGTGGAAAGGAGACGCCGGCGGCTGATGCCCTCTTTTTGATCTTGCCCCTCTTTTTGATCTTGCGTTGTCATTGTGCGCCATCCCCCTTGGTTAGATGGTCTTCAATTCGGCTCAACAAAGCGCCATGGTTTGCGGGTATGCCGGCGGACGGTTTCGGGGCGTCGTCGGCTTTGCCCGTGTGGCATTCGAAACAGTCGATGGTGACCGCGGCGTAAGAATGACACTGGGCGCAAAAAGGCTGTATCGTCCGGTCTTTTCCACCGTCAATCGCGGGCGACTTGGTGGCGTGGCAATCGACGCATTCGCGAAGGCTGTACTTCATTCCCCGTTCGCCTTTGCGGACCGTCAATTCCCTCTGATGGAGAAGAAATTCATAATGTTTACGCCGCATGACCTCGACCGGTTGAACGCATTTCTCGCCTTTGGCCGCCTTCGCCGGGTGGGGCAGGGGAACGCCCCCGCCATCGGCGGCCCTTGCCGTGGTCGGAGACCACAGCAAGGCGCCGAGGACGAGCGCAAACATAAAGGAAAGAACACAAACGCGGTTCATGATGCGGTTCCCCTTTACTCGCCCAGGCCCATCTGGATGTACCCGGTCGGGCAGACGTCGGCGCAAATATGGCACCCGATGCACTTCGCGTAATCGGTGGCGACATATCGTCCGACGGCGCGTTCGGCGGGTTTCACGCGATAAACGGCGTCTTGAGGGCAGAAAATGACGCAGTTGTCACACTCGAAACACATCCCGCAGCTCATGCAGCGTTCGCCTTCGCCGCGGGCCTGTTCCTCGGTCGGCGTTTTGACGCGTTCCTGGAAGTTTCCGAGAACCTCGGCGGCGCCGATGTGCACCTCTTCACGGCGATTGCGGTCGCTGTAGGGGAAGTGGCCCAGGAACAGTTCCTTGTGGGAAATAATCTGCTGTTCCGAGCGATCCTCGAAGTTGTGAACCGCAAATTTCTCGTCGGAAGTGCCACGGGTCGGCTGATGGGCGTATTCCTGCGGATCCAGTCCTCGAAGGTGCAATTCTTCGAGCAAGTTGAAATGATGGACATCGACCTTGGGGCGTTTGTCGAGCTGTTCACCGTTGAGGAAATGGTTGATTTCCTCGGCGGCGATGGAGCCGTGGCCGATCGCGGTGGTCAGCAGGTGCGGGCGCAGGATATCGCCGCCGGCGAAGTGCTTGTCGGTGCCCTTGACCTTGTAGAAGGGATCGATGTTAATGAAGCCGTTGCCGCCATCGAGGGCGCTGAGTCCATTGGCCAAATCACCCATTTGACCGATCGCGGAGACCACGAGATCGCACTCGATTTCAAATTCGGTGCCCTCGCGGGGGATCGGCTTCATGCCGTCCATGTCGCATTCGCACATCTTCAGCGCGCGGGCGCGACCTTTTTCGTCAAGCAGAACCTCAAGCGGCATCACGCTGCCCTTGATTTCGACACCCTCGCGTTTGGCGTCTTCGCGTTCGTGTTCGGCGGCGGTCATCTGCTCGATCGGGAACAACGACGTCAGGACCGATTGCACGCCCTTGCGTTGCGCCGCCGAGGCGACGTCATGGGCGGTGTGGCCGAGAACGATGTTCTCGGGACGGTCCTTCTCGTTGGTCGTCGTGATATGTCCCAAACGGCGGGCGACAGAGGCGACATCGACCGAGGTGTCGCCACCGCCGACGACGACGACCTTCTCGGAGATGTATTGCAGTCGGCCCTCATTGAAAGCCTCGAGAAAATCCACGCCGGTCAGGCAGTTGGGCGTTCCTTCATAACCGGGAACGGGTAGGGGGCGGCCCTTTTGCGCGCCGACGCCCCAGAAAATGGCATCGAAGTCTTTTTCCAGTTGCTCAACGGTGACGTCTTTGCCGATGCGCACGCCGGTTTTGGCCTCGACGCCAAGATCGAGAATGCGGTCAATTTCGGCGTCGAGCATTTCACGCGGCGTACGGTATCCGGGGATACCGTAACGCATCATGCCGCCCAATTCCTCGTGGGCCTCGAAAACGGTGACGCCATGTCCCATGCGGCGCAAATGGTAGGCCGCCGAAAGGCCGGCCGGACCACCGCCGATAACAGCGATTTTCTTACCGGTTTCCTTTTCCGGTTTGGCGAGCTTGACCTTGTTTTCGATCGCCCAATCACCGACATACATTTCAACGGAATTAATGCCGACAAAATCATCGACTTCATTGCGGTTGCAGCCATCCTCGCACGGCGCCGGGCAGACCCGCCCCATCGCCGCAGGGAAAGGATTGGCCTCCATCATCCGGTCAAAGGCATATTGTTGCCAGCTCATGCCCTCGACCGGGGGTTTTTCCATGCCCCGCGCGATGGCCAACCAACCGCGGATGTCGTGACCCGACGGGCAACTGCCTTGGCAGGGGGGCGTGCGGTGGACATAGGTCGGACATTTATAGGACCAGCCCGCCTGAAAAATCTTTTCCTGAAAATCGTCGTATTGGGAGTCTCCCTCCTCATAACGCCGCCAGCTTAAAACCTTATCCGCTGTCATTTTATCTTCCTTCCTTGCAACGATACCTGGACCTTTGTGACCGGCCCTTCGGTTATCCCTATTCTTTTGTGCCCAACAGGATCGCGTCGCCCACCAACTGGTGCACGCTGTTAATCATGTCCATCGAGAATCCGTAATACGGCATGACTTTGGTAAATTGACTTTTGCAAATGGCGCAAATCGCCGCCATGTGGGTGACGCCGAAGTTATCGACCACGTTCTGCAGCGCTTCCATGCGGGGCAGGGCGCCCTTGACGCGCAGTTCCATGATATCATCGGTTAACAGGCCGCCGCCGCCGCCGCAGCAAAACGTCTTTTCCCGGGTCGTTTCCGGGTCCATCTCGACGAATTTGTTGACGACGGTCTTGATGACGTTGCGCGGAATTTCGAATTGGCCGCCGGGAACATCCCCCATGCGCGAGGCGCGGGCGACGTTGCATGAATCGTGGAACGTCACGACCTTGTCGTCGTTGGCGGTGGGATCGAGGTTCAGCGCGCCGCGCTGCATCAGATCGTAGGTGAATTCGAGAATATGCTGGGGCACCGGGTATTTGGGATCGAGAAAATCCCACGGCCCGGCCAGCGTATTCAAGAAACTGTAGGCGACGCGCCAGGCATGGCCGCATTCCCCGAAAATAATCCGCTTCGCGCCAAGATCCAACGCCGCTTTACGGATGCGGTTGGCGACCTTGTGCATCTGCTCGTACGAGCCGATGAACATGGCGAAGTTGGCCGCTTCGGAGGCGTAGGAGCTGGTTGTCCAACTGATACCGGCTTGGTGGAACACCTTGCCGTAGCCGATTAGGCCATCGACATGGGGTTCGGCGAAAAAGTCGGCGGACGGAGTGATCAGAAGAACGTCGGCGCCTTTCTGATCGACCGGGTACTTGACGGCGACGCCGGTATCTTCTTCGACGTCTTCCTCCAGTCCTTCCATGGTATTGATCAGCGCCGCCTGCGGCAGCCCCAAGTTGTTGCCGATGTCGTGGACCTTGCCGAGGATTTCATTGGTGTACTTGGTGCCGATACCGATATGGTCCATCACGTCGCGGGCGGCCATGGAGACCTCGGCGGTGTCGATGCCGTAAGGGCAGAACACCGAGCAGCGGCGGCATTGGGAACACTGATGGAAATATTTGTACCAGTCGTCGAGAACCTCGTCGTCGAAATCCTTGGCGCCGACCAATCCGGGAAACAACTTGCCGCTGATCGTAAAGTGGCGGCGATAAACCTGGCGGAACAAATCCTGGCGCGCTACCGGCATATTCTTGGGGTCGCCGGTACCCAGGAAATAATGGCACTTATCGGTGCACGCGCCACACTTTACGCAGGCGTCCATATAGACCCTCAGGGCGCGATTTTTATTCAGCAAATCGCCCATTTTTTCGACGGCTTTTTGCTGCCAATTATCGACAAGATCCCCGGGAAATCCCAATTTTTCCTGGTGCTCGGGCTTGGCCCGATACTGCTGGGAATGTTTCATCGCCCCTTCATGAATCGCCGGTATTTCCCGGAATTCCCGATATTCAGGAGCTTTTAATTTTTGATCAGCCACGTCTCATACCTCGCCGATATTGAATGAAATCGCATGTCCCCTCAGGACGTTGGACTAAGCGTCACGTTGGGCGTCCATCGGCGCCGCCCATGCCGCCAAGTGACGTTTATCCCTGGCGTCGTCAACTTGATTGCGCGACGGGGCGAAGAAGACCCCGGGAGCGTGCAGCAACTTGCTGAAGGGGAAGACGATGAAAAGAACGATCACCGCTCCCAAATGGATGAGCAAAGGCGCGTCGGCCGGCAGAGGTTGCCAATCAAAGCGCAGCAGGCCGAGGCAAAACGCCTTAACCGAGATGATGTCGGTGTGGGCGAAAAATTTCATCGACAGACCGGAAGCCCCGATCAACGCCAGAAGCGCCAGCATCAAATGATCAGAAGGGTTCGTGATATAGCGTACCCTTTCGACCACAATGCGGCGTCCCCATAACCCTAGCAAGCCCGCCACCATGGCCATACCGCCATAGATACCGAACGGTTGAACGAGAACGACCCATTCCCAGACCGGCTGGGTGAAATAACGCAAGTGGCGGGCGAACACCAAAAGCAGGCCGGCATGAAATAAAATGGCGAAAATCCATGTCCATTTGTTGGATTTAAATAAACTTTCAAAAAAGGTCACTTCGCGGGCCAGACGGAACACCACGCCGGTTTTGGTCAAAGGCGCGGGCATGACCGGAATTTTGAGCGGGGCGGGCGTTACCGCATAGAGGCGGATCCGCACGGCCAGACCGATAACGAAGAGGGCCACCGCAAAATAAAAAGCCAGGGCGTAAATTACCGTTAGGAGCGACATCTCACCAACGTCCTTAAAACAAAAACCAACAGGGAAACTCTGGGGGAGAGGTCACGCTCTCCCCCACAGGGCCAGACTTGGCGCGTCTTAGACGCAGCCGGTCGGCTTGGGCAGGCCGGCGATTTTGCAAGCCTGTTTGGCGGGGCCGTAAGGGAACAACTCGTAGAGATACTTGTTCGAACCCTTATCCGCGCCTAATTTTTTCTTAACGGCCTTGACGAGAACGCGCACGGCAGGGGCGATCTGGTATTCGCTGTAATATTCACGCAGGAAGTTGACCACTTCCCAGTGCTCGTCGGTCATGTCCAAGCCTTCGGCGTCGGCGATGGTCTTGGCGAGGTCAGAGTTCCAGTCGTTGACGTCAAGGATGTAACCCTCCTCATCGTGCTCGTAATCCTTGCCGTCTACGGTGTATGCAGCCATTTTCTTTCTCCTGAGTTCTATGGTGGCCTGGCGTTCCCGTACGCCAGGACCGCCACTGGGTTTACCCCCCCTAGAGGGATGGGCATTAAGGTACGGGGGCGCCTTAAAGCCAGGCGTTTACGGCGCCATGCTCGGCGGCTAAATCGACGAACCCACCGTAATCGACAACGCTGACGCCCTCGATAACGTGATCTTCCGAAAGTCCCCGGGCCTTAAGATCGGGGCCGAGAACAAAAATCGGGTGCTCCCCAACCGCGCCTTCAACCTTGGCGCTAACCTGGGTGCCCTTGAGCGCCGCATAGACGCCGTCTTCAAAAAGTAAAATCGCGCTGCCCTTTTTCGAAAGACGTAAGCAGGTGTCCAGGGAATTGCGTTCGAAGGGCGACTTATTGATGGTGTGAAACATTGGTGGACTCCCCCTTATCCGCCGATAACGACATCGGATTGTTCGAGAACGTCGGCAAGTTCGGCGCTGGATAAAACCTCGACCTCAACTTTGAAGTCATCGGGGCTCAAACCGCGCGCTTCCATCGATTCTTTTTCGACGATGATGCGCCAAACCATATCCATATCCTCATCTTCATCGGCATCTTCTTTTTCCATTTCGATGATGCCGTAGGTCGGTGAGAAATTTTTCATATTGATGGCGGCGGTATCTTGATCCTTCTTGATCTGATAGACGCCGTCATCGACGAAAACAATATTGGCGTGCTGCTCGAAAGCCGCGGAAATCAGTACCGTCTCAAGCACCTCAAGCGCATAAATCGTGCCGTAGGGCGCCTTGCGGTTGAGGAACGTGAAGGTCTTCTTTACGCCTTCTGTCTCAAATACGTATTCAGCCATTTTTCTGATTCCCGTCCCTTTAATCGCCAAACATCATGAGGCGATCGCACCCAATACCGGCTTCAACCAACTGCCCCAGACCCGAGATCCGAAATCCCTCGGCGAGGCTGTCCTCGGTTATGCCCCTGCGCATGCCGGCGGCGACGCACACCACGAGATCCACGTTGTGTTGGCTTGCCATCTCTCCCCACAACTTGACCAAGTTGCGGTCATCGGCTTGGGGGGCGGAAAACTTATTCGCGTTATTGACGCCGTCGTAATAGAAAAAAACGCGGGGAACCTCGTGACCTTTTTCAAGCGCCGCTTTGGTGAAGTGATAAGCGGAATCGGATGCCTGATGCGTAAAAGGACCCTCGTTTATTAAAATACCGAATTTCATTAACAACTCCGTTTGGTAGGTAGGGGAGGAGCCATCCCAGACGGCCCCTCCGGTAGATACCTCGCGACAGCGTCCTAGAAATGGACGTGGTTCGATGCATTGAGTGAGTTCCGACCACCACGCCAATCTTCGATGTGGTATTTGGTGAACGGCAACCCGGTCAGTTCAAAGAACCGAGGCCAACCAATGCGGTCGATCCACTCGTTCATGCGCTCCCAGGCCCGTCCGTCCTCCTTGTAGGCGTGAAGAATTTTCATCACGGTCTTGGAAACTTCCGGCCAACGCGGGGGGGTGTTGGGAAGACCCGCGACGACGAGCTTGTGGAACGAAGGCTTGGAGCGGGTGGACGAGTGCTTGCCGCCGACCCAAATCGCCAGTTTGGAGTTTTCCGCATCGTTGATTTGCATCGGTGGGCAGGGCGGATAGCAGGCGCCGCAGCACACGCATTTCTTTTCATCGACTTCCAACGAGGGCTTGCCGTTGACCAGGGCCGGGCGGATCGCCGCCACGGGGCAACGCGCCACGACGGCGGGTCGTTCGCAAACGTTGGCGACGAGGTCGTGGTTGATCACGGGCGGTTTGGTGTGCTGGATATTGATCGCGATATCACCCTGGCCGCCGCAGTTGATTTGGCAACACGAAGTGGTGATTTTGACCCTGTTGGGCATCTGTTCGTTGGTGAACTCTTGATAAAGCTCATCCATCAACGACTTAACCACACCGGACGCATCGGTGGCCGGAATATCGCAGTGCAGCCAACCTTGGGTATGGGAAATCATCGAAACCGAATTCCCCGTACCGCCGACGGGAAAGCCCTCGCCTTCGAGTTTTTTGATCAGGGGATCGACCTTGGATTGATCGGCGACGATGTACTCGATGTTGGAGCGCGTCGTAAAACGGACGTGCCCATCGGCGAATTCGTCGGCGATATCACAGAGTTTGCGGATCGTGTGGACATCCATTTGGCGCTGGGTGCCGGCCTTGACGGTCCAGACTTCGTCGCCACTTTTGGCGACATGATGCAAAACACCAACCCGCGGACGATCGTGCCAATCCCAGGCGCCGTAGTTTTTCTTGAGCGTCGGATGCATATACTGTTGTGGATCGGGTACACCGCATTCGTCCGGCATACGCGGGGCTGCTTGGGCCTCACTCATTGAATTATTCCTCCAACAAAAATCTAGCGTTGCGCTCGGCCGGGTCCGGGTAAACCGGACCCGCCTCGCACGATATCAAGCCGCTTAAAAGCATTAAGCGAAGAGGGCGAACTATTCCGCAGCGGCAGCGCCGTGACGGCTGTTCCATTTCGTCACCTCGTCGTCCCAGCCATCCATGCGGATGTAAGAACTGGTGCGCGGGTGGCTGACCATGTTCGGATCGACATCCAAACCGATCCCATCAAGGAAATTAATCATTCCGATGCGTTCGATCATTTCGCCCGTGCGTTCATGTTCGAGCGCATTCTCGGCGAAAAACTCGAGGACGGTTTCGGACAGTTCGACCAGCCACTCGTAATCCTCCTCGGTTTCCATGCGATGGAAAGGGACGATCACGGTGCCCATCAGGTCACCGATTTTCAAGGTGCGCTTGCCGCCGGCAAGGATGGTGACACCCTTTTCATCGCCCGGAGACAACGCCTTGGTCATCACGTTGATACAATGCATGCAGCGTACGCAGCTTTTATTGTCGATTTCCAGAGTATCGTCGTCGTTGAGGCTCAACGCCCGGGTCGGGCACATGTTGACGACCTGATCGTTGACGCCTTTGCGGCCCAAGGTGGCGACGTATTTTTTGACTTCGTCCTGGTTAACCTTGATGTCGTCGGCCCAGGTGCCCAGAACCGCGAAATCGGAACGGTGGGTGGCGTTGACGCAGTCGTTGCCGCAACCGGAAAACTTCGCTTTGAATTTGTAAGGCAGCGAAGGGCGATGCATGTCGTCGAGCATGTTGTTGATCACCATGCGCAGCGCCTTGGCTTCGTCGAAGCAGGACTGTTCGCAGCGCGCCGCGCCGACACAGCTCATCGAGGTGCGTACGCCGGCGCCCGCGCCGCCCAGGTCGAAGCCCAGCTCGTTGAGGGCGTCAAACGAGGTCTGCACGTTTTCGCTGTCGCAGCCCTGGAACATAATGTCCCCGGACTGACCGTGAAAGGCGATCAAGCCCGAACCGTGCTTTTCCCAGATATCGCACATTTTACGCAAAATCGCGGTGTCGTAGTGCATCCCGGCGGGCGGCATGATGCGCAGGGTATGAAACTCGGAACTTTCCGGATAATCGCCGGCTACTTCCGAGAAACGAGGAATGACGCCGGCGCCGTAGCCGCGCACACCGATGGTGCCGCCTTTCCAGTAGCCCTTGCGAGTCTCGTAAGAATGCTCAAGCTGCCCGAGAAGACTTTTCATGATCGGCGCATGAGACTTCCCCTCATCGTCGGCCAGACGCTTTAGTCCGGTAACGAAGCTCGGCCACGGGCCGCCTTCGAGCTGGTCCAGCATGGGGGTGTTTGGTTTGTTAGCCATTGATCAACCTCCGCAGAGTCTAATTTTATTCGGGCGTTTCCCGCGTGAAGCGCAAAGAATCAACGCCATGAACGATGCCCACATTGGGCACTACCGAACCGGCACGCCATAACCCACACGCCAAAGCCCCAACCCTCGAATCATTGGGTTGTTCCCCGGGAACCGGTCGACCCTGCGACTCAGTACGGCGCCCTGGAGGCCTCGCGTAGGTTTAGGTCGGCATGCCGGACCTAAAAAAAATAATAAGGGGGAGTTTCCCCGTAAAGCCACGACCTGTATGCGACTCATTGTTATCTATCGTGCCCGGTCTTACCGCCGGAATTTTAGCCGGATATTGCTCTGTCCGGTCGAATAAATTTATATTACTGTAATCTAATATGTCCAACTGAATCTACAAATTTGTGTAGGAAAAGAAATTTTCTTTTAAATTCATGGTGTTCTTAGGAAAGATTAGGGCAAAAAAACCTTTGAATTATTCCTATCTGTGTGCAGGTTGTGTGCATTCATTGTGAATCGACCATTCGTATCGCCCATTTGTTCGTTCGCGGGGGGGGCATATCAACTTCCCCCCACCCATCTGCGGCGCTTGGGCGTCTTTTATTCAAATAACTTTCAATCAGGACTGTGGTTTTATGATGTCATCAATTTCTACAATTGTGGAGTCCGGTTTTTCATCTTTGTCGCGCAAGGGAAACGCCTTCAACCCGTTCGATCTTGAGCGCGAGGAAGATTTCGAACGGTGGCGCGATTACAAAAGAGCGTCTTTTCCAAGGCAAACATCCGATCTTGTCGTCGAGATCACCGATCCGAACCAACCCTCGGACAAAGAAGTTGCGGCGCTCATGGACCGTCTGAAGCGCGCCAATATGGCGGTGTATGTTTGCGCGAACCCCCTGGACGAAGAGGAGGGATCAAAAAAATTCGTGCGCGCATTGGGGCGGCGGTTTGGTTTGCAGCGGTTGGACGCCAACCTGTGCGCCGACACGGACGCGATCACCCCTCTGCACGATGTTCACAACGGCGAAGGCGCGCGGGCGCGGTACATTCCCTATACCAATCGGCCGATCAGTTGGCATGTCGATGGATACTACAACACGCCGGACAGGCAGATTCGCGGTATGGTTCTTCATTGCGTTCGACCGTCTCAAAGCGGCGGAGAAAGCGCCCTATACGATCCCGAGATGGCTTATCTGTTGATGCGTGAAGCCAACCCCGACTACATCCGTGCGCTGGCCCATCCCGAGGCGATGCACATTCCCCCCAATCAAGATGAACGCAACGGACAGGAAATTCGCGCTATCAGCACGGGGCCTGTTTTTTCCTTGGACGCCAAGACCGCGACTTTGCACATGCGCTTCAGCGCCCGCCAGCGCAATATTATCTGGCGTGACGACGCCGTGACTCGGGAGGCGGTGGCGTTTTTGAACGCATTGCTGGAAGATGGAAAACCCTATATTTTTCAACATCGAATGGCCGCCGGCCAGGGGCTGGTGTGCAACAATGTCCTGCACAATCGGACAGGGTTCCAGGATCCCGAGGATGGTGCGCCGGGGCGCCTGTATTTGCGGGCGCGCTACTTCGATCGTATCTCGGGGACCGGTGTAAAAGAGGTTTACGCCGAACTTGCCTCTTGAATAAGTACGTTTCTTGAATTTGAATAAAGAAAAAAGGAGACTGTCCGGTGAGCGACACATTGCCTTCTTCCACGCCGAGCGTTCCGTTCCTTGAGGAAATTCAAGCCCCATGGAACAAGCACCTGACGTTTAGCGAGAAAATGTACGATGGCGGATTTACGACCATATTGATGCGCATCAAAGAGGGTAAGCGCTTTACCGATTTGGAACTCGATTTTGAAACCGCCGCCAAAATTGCGGATATTCTCGCCGATTGGGCGGGCCGCGCAAAGGCCAATCAAGATTAGCCGGAGGCGGGGCGGCTCCTGGGCAATTCCTTTGGGAGGCGCGCGAAAGAGGGGGGGAGGGGCGAGCGAATGAAGAAAAATCGGATGGGCCCCAGGAAGCGGCTCCGCGCCGCACGCCATATCCAATCTGTAAGGGGGCTTCGATCTGTAAGGGGGGACGTGTGATGTCTTTTTCGTCCGACGCCACGGTGGTGATGTTTCATCACGGGGTGGCGTCGTCGGCGCACCGCCGTAAGATCATCGCGGGCTGGCTTTTTACCGTGGCCGCCATGGTTTTCGTCATGGTGGTTATTGGCGGACTGACTCGATTGACCCATTCCGGCCTGTCGATGGTCGAATGGAAACCTCTGACCGGGTGGTGGCCCCCCACCAGCCACGCCGATTGGCGCGCTCTTTTCGAAGACTACCGGCGCTTCCCAGAATTTCAGAAAATCAACCACGCCATGGACCTTTCCGGGTTTCAGTCTATTTTCTGGTTGGAATTCATCCATCGGGTTTGGGGGCGGCTGATCGGCCTCGTGTTTTTCCTTCCCTTCATTTTTTTTCTTGCGCGAAAGTGGGTCGATCGCGCGTTGGGCTGGCGCTTGGCGGGGCTGTTCGCGCTGGGGGCGGCGCAGGGGCTAATGGGGTGGTACATGGTCAAAAGTGGCCTGATCGATCGTCCCGATGTCAGTCAGTACCGTTTGGCGGCACACTTGGCGCTGGCCTTGATAATTATCGCCGCCTTGATTTGGACGGCGTTGGGCGCTCTGTTTCCCAGGCCGGAGCGGACGCCTCTTCGGGCCGGTCGGGGCGGTTTTTCACCGCGAAAACAGCGGCTCGCCGCGCGCGCGCTCGCAGGACTTATTTTCCTGACCGCGTTGTCGGGGGCTTTTGTCGCGGGCCTTGACGCTGGGTTCGCATACAATACCTTTCCCTTTATGGAAGGTAAGTTCATTCCCGCCGACGTCTTCGCCTACACGCCGGCCTATCTGAGCGTCTTCGAAGATATCACCACCGTGCAGTTCGATCATCGAATCTTGGCCGAAAGCACCTTTCTTCTGGTTTTGATATTTGGTTTTTTTGCGCGCAAAGCGGTTTTGGCTCCTCGGGCACGGCGGGCGGTTACCCTTTTTACGGGAATGGTTCTGGTTCAGGCCGCATTGGGAGTATCGACGTTACTGTTGGTCGTGCCGACCCCCTTGGCGAGCCTTCATCAAGCGGGCGCCGTGATTTTGTTTTCCCTGGCGATCTGGGTTTGTCACGAAACCCGAACGGTGGCGTGAGGGATATTCGTTTCCCCAGGCGGTTGTTTTTATGTTCCGATGCGGAGCCTACGTGCGCGCGATTATCGATAGAGGGGAGATTTAATGGGCCGAAAGCTTGAAATTGAGCCTTAAATTTGACTCCTTTCGTTCTTATTTACGTAGACGACACCCTTTGCTGCTGCGCGGAGGCGGGGGCGTTTTCCTTTCTCGATACGAAGAGGTAAAGACAGGAAAAAACAGGATCGATCCGTTTCTCGTTTTCTCCACAGGCGGGGGAATGGTGCGAAAGGGTGAACGTCTTCCGTGACAAGGTAAAAAAAGACTCCTGAAAACAGAACGTTATCTGACTTGCCGCCATCTTGAAAATTCCGATACAATAACGGGTGGCGTTGATGTGGTGGGGTGTTTGCGCGGCGACGGCGCGCGGGTGGCGAGAACCGAAGTCGTCCCGCGATAATTAACTCAGAGGGATGATCGACTGATGGGCGTACAGATGGATAAACAGAAGAAATTTCGATTGGTGACGCGAAGCGACTTCGACGGTCTGGTTTGCGCCGTGTTGCTTAAGGAAATGGATCTGATCGAGGATATCAAGTTTGTTCATCCCAAGGATATGCAGGATGGCACGATCCTGATCTCCGATAACGACATCACGACAAACCTGCCCTATGTCAAGGGAGTGCACATCGCTTTTGATCATCATATGAGCGAAACCATCCGCCTGGACGATGTCGCCCCCAATCACGTGATCGATCCCGAGGCCCCTTCGGCGGCGCGGGTCGTTTATGATTATTATGGTGGGCGCCAGGAATTCAAAAACGTTTCGGTCGAGATGATGGACGCGGTCGATAAGGCCGATTCCGCGCAATTTAGCGAGCAGGAAATACTCGATCCCACCGACTGGGTGCTGCTTAACTTCATCATGGATTCCCGAACCGGCCTAGGGCGCTTCAAGGAATTCCGCGTTTCCAATTATACGTTAATGATGCAATTGATCGATTATTGCCGCAATCATACGATTGAGGAGATTTTAATTCTCCCCGATGTCAAGGAACGCGTCGATCTGTATCTGTCCCACCAGGAACAGGCGAAGGCGCAAATCCGCCGTTGCACGACGCTGCACGGTAACCTCGCCGTGATCGATCTGCGGCAGGAAGATGTTATTTATGCCGTAAACAGGTTCATGGTCTATGCGATGTACCCGCAGATCAATATCTCCATCCATGAAATTTGGGGATTGAATAAGCTAAATACTGTCTATGCCGTCGGAAAATCGATCATCAACCGGACCTCGCGCACGAACATCGGCGCTTTGATGCTTGAATATGGCGGCGGCGGCCACGAAAATGCCGGAACATGCCAGATAGATAATGACGACGCCAAGCGTGTGCTTGGAGAATTGATCGAAAGGATCACCCAGGACGGATGAAGCGTTTCTCTTCAATGGCGACACTGTTGATTGGTGGCGCGTTGGGCCTTGTTTTGCTGCAATCCTTAAATGGATGCACGCAGGATTCCGGCTCGCCTATCGCGCAGGTTCTGAATATCTTCGACGACGAACCGGCGCTCGACAGTCCCGGCGAGAAGGGGGACATTCGGCGTTTCGATAAAGTTTACGCTCACTACGCCAACCCCACCGATCCGAATTACGATCGTCAACGCAGACAGTTTTCCGATGCCTTCATGCGCGTCGATGCCTATTACGTGCGCCCGCTCGACCCCGTGAAGATGGCCGACGCGGCGATCGAAGGGGTGAAAAAAATGAAGGGGAAACCCGGGACCTTGGCTCCGCAAAAGGTCGTCGAGGCGGGATTGAACGCCATGCTGGCGTCACTTGACCCGCATTCGTCATACCTCAACCCCCAGGAATATCAAGACATGCAGGTTATAACCCGGGGAGAATTCGGCGGGCTGGGCATTACCGTGACCATGGAGAAAGGAGAGGTTAAAGTCATCTCTCCGATCGAGGACACGCCGGCGTATCTGGCCGGCGTCAAGGCCGGTGATCTCATTGTGGCCATCAACGGCGATCCCGTGAAGGGCAAGACCTTGATGCAGGCCGTCCATCTGATGCGCGGAAAACCCGGAAGCCATATTCGCCTGACGATCCGCCGCAAGGAAACGAAGCCGTTCGATGTCACAATCACCCGGGCGGTCATTTCCGAAAAATCGGTGCGTTGGCGCATCGAAGGAAATATCGGGTATATCCGCGTGATCAGTTTTTCCGAACAGGTCAAAGACGGGATCATGTCTGCGATGTCGGATTTTCGCACCAAACTGGGGCCGCGCCTGAAGGGTGTCGTTCTTGATTTGCGCAACAATCCCGGAGGGTTGCTCGAGCAGTCGGTCATTTTGGCCGATGTCTTCTTGAAAAAGGGCCTTGTGGTCAGTGTGCGGGGGCGCGATTCGGGAGACGTGCGCAACTATGATTCCCACGATGGCGATATGACCCATGGCGTGCCGATGGTGGTGCTTATCAACGGTGGTTCGGCCTCGGCCTCGGAAATCGTGGCGGGCGCCTTGCAGGACCGCCATCGGGCGGTGATCATGGGGTCGCGTTCCTTCGGCAAGGGGTCGGTGCAGACGATCACGCCGCTGCCCTTGGGCGGGGGCCTGCGGTTGACGACGGCGCTTTATTACGTTCCTTCCGGGCGCACCATCCAGGCCCTGGGAATTGAACCGGATATCGAACTTTTGCCGACCGCCGAGCAAAAAAAGGCCATGGCCGATTTCGTCGCCAAGGCGAAAAAGGAAGATCAACCGGTCATCCGCAGAGAGGCGGATCTTCCCCACGCGATTTCGGCGCAAAATGGCGAAATTCATACGGTGCAAGCCAAGGTGCCCGAAGCAAAATGCCCCTCCGCGGGGACGGATGGAAAGGATAAACCTCTCGGGTGCGCTCTGCAGTATCTGCGTACGGGGACAACAACGAACTTTGTCGCCTCCTTGATACGCAAGGGCGCGAATATGGCCGTTCCCACACCGACGCCGTCGTTGGCGGCGTCGGCATCCGCCATGTAGTCTCCGCCATGCATGTAGTCTCCGCCATGTCGGGCGACCGCGAGATGACAAACGCCCCCTCATCTTGCGGAAGGTGCGGAACTGCGTAAAAAAACCGCCCGGCGCGGTTGACTCCGCGCCGGGCGCTGGTTTAGGGCTATGAAAACGGGGTGGGCGCTTCGATTTTTTACTTCGCCATGCCCGCTAATTTTTCCGCCTTGATGATGTTTTGGTTGAGTGCGGCGTCCTTGTTGGCGTCCATGCCGAAGGCGACCGCCATCAACTGGCTGTAAAAAACAACGGGGATGTTGAAATTGGTGCCGAACTTGGTGTTGATATCCGCCTGATACATTTCGACGTTGGTCTGGCACAGCGGGCACGGCGTGGCGATGCAATCGGCATCCTTGGCGACCGCTTCCTCGAGGATTTTTTTCATCAGATGCAGGGTCTTGTCGGGACTCATCACCGAAACCGATCCGCCGCAGCATGACGTCTTGTTCTCGAATTCGACCGCCTCGGCCCCCGTGGATTCGATAAAGTTATCGAGGAATTCCGGATCGTCGTAGGTGTCGTACTTCCCCCCACGGTCCGTTCCGGCGAACGGGCGCACGGTTTGGCAGCCGACGTATCCGGCGACTTTCAGGCCCTTCAGGGGGTTGGTGACTTGCTCTTTGATGGTGTCCAGGCCGACGTCGTTGACCAAAACTTCACAGGCATGGCGCACAAGAAGATCGCCGTCGTAGGATTTCCCGGCGGCGGCGAGGGCCTCGTTGAGGTCATCCTTGAGCTTGGGATTCTCCCGGATTTCCTCGTTGGCGGAATGGGTGTTCAAATAACACGCCGCGCACGGGGTCATCACGTCTTGTTCACCCTGTTCGCGGGCTTGGGCCAAGTTGCGCGCCGACAAGGCGGCGTTGGCCAGGTGACCGGCCGCCATTTCGCCGACCGAGGCGCCGCAGCAATTCCAGTCCGCGATGTCTTCCAGTTCGACGCCCAACTTCGGAGCGATCGCGCGCAGCGAGGTGTCCAAGTGTTTGGCGCTGGCCTCGGAACTGCAACCGGGATAGTAAGTATACTTCTTGGACATGCTTAGCCCTCCCCATGATTGCGGTTTTGGATTTCCACGGCCTTGGCGAGAATGGCTTTCAACTCACCCTGTTTTTTCGTCTTATGGGGCATGCCCAGATGCATGCGCTTGGTCTTGATCATGCCCATGGCGATTTTCATGTTGCCCATGCCTCTTTTGATGCCCTCGCTGAGGCCGGCGGAAAAATAGTACTTGGCGGTGACCAAGCGCTCATCGGTCTTGCCGTATTTGCTGACCGACCACCAGAACGCATCGGCGAAGCGGGAATTATCAACCTCTTTGGGTTTGGCGTAGCCCTCTTGGAGGGCGAGGCGTCCCAAGCCGTGGAGGATATACTTAACCGGCACCGAACGGGGGCAGCGCACCACGCAGTTATAGCAACTGACGCAGTTGAACATGGTGTTCGCCTTGAGCACCGCTTCCTTCATGCCGGCGCGCACCATCATGAACAGCTTGCGCGGGCCGTAATCCATCTGATCGCCGATCGGGCATGATCCAGAACAAACGCCGCATTGCATGCACATCGACAGACGGTCGCCGCCATCGACATTTTCGTAAACCCAGCGCGCGAAATTGAGGTCGTACTTTTTCTTGGTATCCGGGGAGAGCGCGTTCATGGTCTAAAACCCCTTGAAAGGATTGAGCCCGATGCTTTCGATATTGGCGGCGAAATCGTCGATTAATTTGCCGACGAGCGCCGAGTCGGAGATGGCGATTTCCATCGTTTCGACGCGTTCCTTTTCCAACATCATCGATTTTAGCGTTTCCTCGACCTTGCCCATGCGTTCCTGGGCCAAACCCGACCCCTTGACGAAGTGACACTGGTAGTCATCGCCGGATTTACACCCCATCAAGATGACGCCGTCGTAGCCCTTGGACAGGCCTTCGGAAACGTTGAGCATGCTCACCGAGCCTAGGCAACGCACCGGAATGACGCGCACATAGGCCGAATAGGTGTGCCGGTTGATGCCCGCCATGTCGAGCGCGGGGTAGGCGTCGTTCTCGCACGCCAGCACCAAAATCCGGGCCTTACCGGAAAATTCGTCGGGAATTTCACACGACCCCGACATGGCGTTGATCATATCGACCGAATAATTGTCGAAACGGATGGTGCGCACAGGGCAGGCCCCCATGCAGGTGCCGCAGCGCCGACAGCGCGACGGGTTGAGGACGGGATAGTCGTCTTCGCGTTCATCGATGGCGCCGAATGGGCACTCCACCGTGCAGCGCCGGCATTTGGTGCATTGATCGAGGCCGAATTTGGGAAACGACAGGTCGCCGGTGCGCGGGTGCAAGGAGCGGCCATCGCGAACGTTGCGAATCGCCTGAATGGCTTTCAGGACGGCGCCGCCGGCGTCCAGCCCGGCCTCGCCCATATCCATCGGGCGGCGCACCGGCCCACAGGTGTAAATTCCGGTCCGCCGCGTTTCATAAGGAAAACAGATGTAATGGCTGTCGGAGAAACCGTCGGCGAGGATCGGGATATGTGGTCCCTGGCGGTACTGCAGGTTGAGGATCGGCGCGCCCTCGGGAAGCGCTTCTTCGGGGCGCTCGACCGGGGCGGGCGCCTCGACGCCTTCCTTATATCCGGCGACGGTGATCGGTGCGGTGGGGTTGATATCGCTGGTGATATAAACCTTTTGCTCGTCCTTGATTTCCACCGTAGGGGCCTCGACATTGGTCGAATTGGGCACCATGCCGGTCGCCAGGACGACCATGTCCAGACCTTCCATGGGGATGTCGTCGCCAAGCAAATCGTCGTGATAGGTGACGGTCAGTTTATCATCGACGCCGGAAACCTTGCCCTTGACGAAGATGACGCCCTTTTCCTGGGCGGAACGATAAAATTCCTCGGCCGTGCCGGGGGTGCGCAGTTCATCGAAAATGACGTAGCACATCACTTCGGGGTCGGCGTCGATAAGTTGAATGGCGTGCTTGATCGACGCGCCGCAGCATACCGAAGAACAGTAGGGCAAGTGGGCGGGATCGCGCGATCCGGCGCACTGTACGAAGGCCACCGTTTTGGGCGCCTTGCCGTCGGATTTACGGGCCACGGGGCCGGCCGTGAGCATGGCTTCCAATTCGACGTTGGTGACGACGTCCGGCGATGCGCCGTAGCCCAGGTGGCCGAGTTTATTGGCGTCGTAGGGCCGCCAGCCGGTGGCGACGACGATGGCGCCGACGGTCTCGGTCGTGGTGGCGCCGCCCTTGCTGAAGTCAACGGTGAAGCGCCCCGGCATGCCCGCCGTCTTGGCGACCACGGTGTCGGTCATGACGGTGATGTTGGCGTCGGCCTCCACCGTTTTGATCAGCTCGGCGACCGGATTGTCCTGAGGTTCGCGATAGGGGGGTGTGTGGGGCATGATCTTGGACCAGCCCGCCGCCCATCCGCCGAGACGGTCGGAGCGTTCGACCAAAATCGCCTTGTGGCCGGATTTCGACGCTTCCAGGGCCGCGGTAAGACCCACGAATCCGCCGCCTACGACGAGGACCGTTTCGGAAAACTCGCCCTCGGTGTAGGCTTCGGGCAAGGTGATGAACTTGGCCTGGGTGACGCCCATGCGCACCTGATCGTCGGCCAGCATCTGGGTGTCTTCATCGCCCGCGGGGTGCGACCACACGACCTGTTCGCGAATATTTGCGCGCACCATGGAGGTGCCTTCGAAATTGAATTTGTCGGTCATCACGCGGGGCGAGCAGGCGGCGATCACCACGGAGTTGGCCTCGCCCGAGGCGATGTCGTCCGTGATCAGCTTGACGCCTTCGTCGCTGCACAGCGCGCCGTGGCGCTTGCAACCGGCGGCTTTCATTTCACCGGTGGCGACACTTTCCATGGTATCCAGATTGACGGCGTCGCCGATGCCGCAACCGCTGCATAGATAGACGCCGATTTTACGTTCTTCAGACATAGTTATTCATCCCTCCTGTCGTGCGGCTGACGGTCATTTAAGCGTTGGAGCTGACGGCTTGAATAGCCTTCAGCGCGGCGGCCGTCGCCGACTGCACGGACATGGATACATCAAGGGGCCCCGAAGCGACGCCCGCGGAAATCATGCCGTCCTTATCCCCCTGGTGAGGAACCATGAACCCGTATTCGTCCTGCTCGATGGTGACGGGCGCGCGGTCCTGAGCGTTCGACGGCTCCATCCCGGTGGCCAGAACCACCAGATCGTAAGGGCGGGCGTAGACCTCGCGGGTGATCGTATCTTCGCCTTTGACGATGGGGCCGCCATCGTCGCCGACCTCGATCGAGGCGGGTTTCGATTTGCGGAACGACACCTGGGGGTCGGCCTTTAGCTTGACGTGGAAGCTTTCCAATTTGTCGTGGGCGCGGATATCGATGTAATAGATATCGACCTCGCTCTCGGCGTACTGCTCACGGATGTAAGCGGCATGCTTGAGGCTGCCCAGACAACAGATGCGCGAGCAGTAGGGCAGGTGGTTGTAATCGCGCGAACCGGCGCATTGGATCAGCGCGACCTTTTTCGGCGCCTCGCCGTTGGAGGGGCGCAAAATCTTGCCGTGGGTCGGTCCGTCGTGGGCGGCGAGGCGCTCCATCTCGACATTGGTGATGATGTCGGGGCTTTCTCCATATGAATACGGCGTGATCTTGGCGGGATCGTAGGGTCGCCAACCGGTGGCCCAAATGATCGCCCCGACGTTGATGTCGAACGTGCTCTCCACCTCGTCCAGATCGACGGCGTCATACGAACAAGCCGCCTTGATTTTATCGGCCTCGGGGGTGCCGATCACGCTGGGGTCGATGACGTAGCGCATCGGGAACGCCATCTCGTGAGGAAGGTACGCAGCCTTGACCGTGTCCAGATTGTAATTGAAGGCGTTGGCGACATCGCTCTCGGCGGCCTGGGCGCAGGCCCCGCAGGCGGTGCAATTGGCCTTCACGTAACGCGGCGTGGTTTTCACCGAAACCGTGAAATTTCCTTTTTCGCCGGCCACCTGAGCGACGCTGGACATGGTGAAGATTTTTAAATTTTTAAGCTTTTTAATACGTTGGAAATTAATTTCCAGGCCGCAAGTGGGATGGCAGAGTTTGGGGAAATAGCGGTTGAGTTTGGCGACCCTTCCCCCCAATGTCGGCGCGTTTTCGAGGAGAACGACCTCATAACCCGATTCCGCCGCTTCGACGGCCGCGCTGACGCCGGCAATACCACCACCCACGACCAAAATGGTCTGGCTGTTGACTGATCCGTTGGACATTGTGCCTCACCTGGTATGTTTTTGTCGAATTCGGATTGTACGGTTCCGATTGCGTGCGGAATTCTTACACCAAAAAGGTATATTAGCGAAATAAAATTTTCCCCATTCCCTTGACGTTGGTGGATTATCTCTTAAATGAGAGATTTTTTCTCCATGCCGGGAAAAGGGGCTTGATCGTCTCATTTTAGCTCAGCGTAAAAGAGAGATGAAGAATAACGGTATTTCCAACGGCGTTGAAAGGTTAATTCAAATAATTAAAAAAAATATGGTGCGTTCTTTAACCGACCATGAAAGTTGGGTACTCATTTTGCGTTGCGCGGCGGCGTTACGCGTTGACGGGGTTTTATTAGCATTTTTGAATTTAGCGATGGTCGAAGGCGGCGATTGTTTGGTACAAGCATAGATGTCGTTGTCGTTTGCGGTTGGCGTATATGCGTGAATACAAGGCGCCCGATCCGAGCTTTCACTTTTGTGGAGCGCCGTATCCTGCGCCTTTCGGCTTGGCGTTGTCACCGTGGGCGCGGACGGCTTTTGCTTTTACCGTAGACTGTCGCGCGCAAGCGTCGTGCGACCAAAAATAGACAAAATTAAAATGAGCATTCGCCCATAAGTTACGGGCGAAAATCGTTATAGGCGAAAATCGTTACAGGGGGATTTTATGTCCAAACTTGTTGCGCCGCATGGCGGCGGTGAGCTGAACTCTTTATTGCTTCCCGAAGTTGAGCGCGAGGCCGAAAGGAAACGCGCCGAAAATTTGAAGAAAGTGCCGATGACTTCTCGTGAGACGTCGGACGTGCTGATGTTCGCGATGGGTGCGTATACGCCGCTTTCCGGCTTCATGGGCGAGGCCGACTGGCGTGGCGTGTGTGCCGATATGAAAATGGCCGACGGCCTGTTCTGGCCGATTCCGATCACGCTTTCGGCGAGCCGCGAGCTTGCCGATTCGATCGACCTTGAGGAAGAGGTCGCCCTGACCGACGGCGAAACCGGCGAAATCATGGCGGTCATGCAGATCAGCGAAAAATATTCCATCGATAAGGCGTTCGAATGCGAACACGTCTATCGCACCACCGATGATGAACATCCCGGCGTTCAAAAGGTCATGGCGCAGGCCGACATAAATTTAGCCGGCCCGGTTTCGGTTCTCAGCGAGGGGGAATATCCCGAAAAATACAAGGGATTGTATTATAGCTGCGCCGAATCGCGGGCGCTCTTCTCCAAAAAAGGCTGGGCGCGAGTCGCGGCCTTCCAAACCCGCAATCCGATGCACCGGTCCCACGAACATCTGGCCAAGATCGCCGTCGAAGTGACCGACGGCGTGTTTATCCATCAGGTATTGGGAAAACTGAAGCCGGGCGATATCCCCGCCGAGGTGCGTACCGAAGCCATTCAAGCGATGATCGACAACTATTTTGTTGACGGCACGGTGGTTCAGGCGGGCTATCCCATCGAAATGCGCTATGGCGGGCCGCGCGAAGCGTTGTTGCACGCACTTATTCGGCAAAATTTCGGGTGTTCGCACCTGATTGTCGGGCGCGATCATGCCGGCGTCGGCGATTACTATGGCCCCTTCGACGCCCAACACATTTTCGATACCCTTTGGGATGGCGCATTGGAGACTCAGGCGCTCAAGATCGACATCACCTTTTATTGCAAAAAGTGTTACGGCATGGCGACGGCGAAAACCTGTCCCCACGGCAGTGAGGAGCGGATCAGCATCTCGGGCACCAAGCAGCGCGCGATGTTGTCCGCGGGTGAGGACATTCCGGCCGAGTTTTCTCGGCCCGAAGTGGTCAGCGTGTTGCAGAAGTATTACGCGTCTCTGAAATAGACGACACGGGACGTCACGCGAAATATTAGGGGAGGGATGGCGGCGTGCGTTGCCTTTCCCTCCCTTTTTTTTGTATCGTTTTTGAAAATGAGAAACGAGAATGGGCCAACAGGTTTTGACTCCATAAAAACGAGAGGATGTAAAAGATGGCGGCTCTTACGCGGCGCTATGTCGTCGTTTCTCCAGATATGCAAACGGTCGGCGATTACGCCAACATGGAAGGCGCCGAGGCTGCGGCGGTCGCCTTTGGAGAGAATGCGCACGTCGTCGATATGATGGGGCAAACATACATGCCAGCCGTCCAAAGGGTCGAAGACGGCGCCCTGGTCTATGTTGGATATGGCTCATTCAATCGCAAGCGGGGACTTGAGGCTAATCTTATCGAGGCGGCAAAAAAGGGACAGGCTTACGCCGTGCGGGCGTATCTGGCTTGCGGAGCGAATCCGAACGCCGCCGATCGGGAAGGTTCGACGCCGCTTCTTTTCGCTATCGCCGCGGATTGCGAGGCTTGCGTGCGGGTGCTGTTGCAGGCCGGCGCCGAGGCTGCGTGCGCGGACGATGACGGCGTAACGCCTCGCGAGTTGGCGCGGATTAAAAAACGCCACGCCATAGCCGCGCTGCTCGGTGAGGAACTCTAGGGTCAGGACGTATATGTGGCGGGTTATAGTTCCGTGTATTTCTTGGCGTTCGCCCGAGATTTTTCGACCGGATATTTCCGTGCGTTGATGTCGATTTTGCGATTGGCGGCGTCGATCAGGTCAATCCCCGTGCGCTCGCCGATCAAAAGGAGATAAATAAAGACATCCGCCATTTCTTCGCTCAGCCGATCGCGGAAATGGGGGTCGGTGGCTTTATCTTCGAGGACGTCGTCTTTCGTCCATTGCGTCAGTTCCAGCAATTCGCCCGCTTCGATACCCACCGATGCGATCAAATCTTTCAGGCTATGAAACTGCCGCCATTCACGAGCATCTCGAAAGGCGATTAGTCTTTCAATCAAGAGAGGGATATCGGAGGACATCTTTACGTTGAGACTCCCATCTGTGGACATTAGCTTTGCGCTTTTGAATCAAGTCATAGCGATGCGTAATAAAATCACTATAAATTAAGCAAATGCTTAATTACGATTTCATGAATTAAGATGTTTGACACACATAGTATGCCGCTATATCAATGAACAATAATATTCACAGTTCGGGTCAACCGAAAATCGAAGGGGGCGATTGTGCAGGGTGTATTTTCACGCTGCTCGCCTGGTGGGTTTCCCGCTTGGGGGGCTTTCCTTGCGTTTGATGTTGCACTCCTTTCCCGCCTAATGATTTGATGTGATCACGGACCTGATGCGAGTTCGTCTAACACAGGGAGAATACAAGTAATGCCCACTTTTGTGCATACAGAAAAGTGCGACGGTTGTAAGGGTGGTGAGGTTACCGCCTGCATGTACATCTGTCCGAACGACCTTATGAAGCTCGACACCGACCGGATGAAGGCGTTCAACCAAGAGCCGGAACAGTGCTGGGAATGCCAGTGCTGCGTTAAGGCCTGCCCGCAGCAGGCGATTGAAGTGCGTGCTTACCAGGATGTCGTGCCCATGGGCGGCGCCTGTATTCCGTTGCGCACCGATACGGCGATTATGTGGACCATTAAATTCCGCGATGGCGAAGTGAAACGCTTCAAATTCCCGGTGCGCACCACAGCCGTCGGCACCATCGATCCTTATGGCAATAAGCCGCAGGCCGGTGATTTGACCGACAACTTGTTGTTCACCGAAGCCGGTCAGACGCTTCGGAACATTTCCTAAGCGCGCCCGTTGCGAACCCGACGGACCGTTTTAACGTATTCGGTTCGGCATATTTTTTTAGCGGTAGGCCCGCGCCGTGACGCAGGTACCCGCTTTATCAGGGAGACAGTTCTATGAGTGAAGGTACTTTCGGTAATCCCGAAATTATCGAAGTGGAAACCGACATCTTGCTCGTCGGTGGTGGTATGGCGGCTTGCGGCGCGGCTTTCGAAGCCAAGCGTTGGGCCGGCGACGACCTGAAGATCACCTTGGTCGATAAAGCCGCGATGGACCGCTCCGGCGCCGTGGCGATGGGCCTTTCGGCGATCAACACTTATCTCGGCGACAATTCGCCGGAAGATTATTGCCGCATGGTCAGCGCCGATCTTATGGGCATTACCCGCGACGATCTGGTTTATGACGTCGGCCGCCACGTTGACGGCACCGTCCACCTGTTCGAAGAGTGGGGCCTGCCGGTCTGGAAAAGCAAGGAAACCGAAGGCGTCGCCTTAGCCGACGGTGGAAAGCCCGTGCGTTCCGGTAAATGGCAGATCATGATCAACGGCGAAGGCTATAAAACCATCGTCTCCGAGGCCGCGAAGAAATCCATCGGCATCGAAAACGTCATGGAACGCGTCTTCATCGTCAAACTGCTGCTCGACGCCAACGAAGACAATCGTATCGCGGGGGCCGTCGGTCTCAGCGTTCGCGAGCACAAGCTGTATGTCTTCAAGGCCAACACCATTCTTAACGTCGCCGGTGGGTGTGTGAACATCTTCCGTCCCCGTTCGATGGGTGAGGGCATGGGCCGCACCTGGTATCCGGTGTGGAACGCCGGTTCGACCTACGCCATGGCGGCGGAAGTCGGCGCCGAATTGACGATGATGGAAAACCGCTTCGTCCCCGCCCGCTTCAAAGACGGCTATGGCCCCGTCGGCGCTTGGTTCTTGCTTTTCAAGTCGAAGGCGACCAATGGCTTCGGCGAAGATTACATGACCAAAAACGCCGACATGCTGAAGGATTTCGCGCCTTACGATACCGCGGCCGTGATCCCGACCTGCCTGCGTAACCACGCCATGTTGAAAGAAATGAAGGATGGACGCGGTCCGATCTTCATGGACACCCCGACGGCGATGGCCAAGCTGTCCGAGACCATGACGCCGCAGGAAGTCAAGCATCTCGAAGCGGAAGCTTGGGAGGATTTCCTCGACATGTGCATCGGTCAGGCCGGCCACTGGGCAGGCATGAACATCCGTCCGGAAGAGACTAAGTCCGAACTGATGCCGACCGAACCGTATCTTCTGGGGTCACATTCCGGCTGCTGCGGCATCTGGGTCTCCGGTCCCAGCGATATCGCGCCGGCGGAATGGCAGTGGGGCTACAACCGCATGACCACGGTCAACGGTCTGTTCACCGCCGGTGACGGCGTTGGCGCCTCGGGCCATAAGTTCTCCTCCGGTTCGCACACCGAAGGGCGTATTGCGGGTAAGGAAATGGTGCGGTTCTGCAAGGACCACGCCGACTTCAAGCCGGCCCTCAAGGGCGATATTCATGCCATCGCCGAGGAAATTTATCTGCCGGTTCGTAACTATTTCGAACACAAAGATAAAACCACCGCCGAGGACGTCAACCCGTTCTACATCACGCCGAAAATGTTCCAGATGCGCTTGCAGAAGTACATGGACGAATATGTCGCGGGTACCTCGACCTACTATCAGACCAACAAAGTGATGTTGGAAATCGGCCTGGATCACTTGCGCATGTTGAAGGAAGATTCCAAAAACTTGCGCGCTAAGGATCTGCACGAACTGATGCGGGCCTGGGAAAACTACCACCGCTTGTGGGCGGCGGAATCCCATCTGCGCCACATCCTGTTCCGCGAAGAGACCCGCTATCCCGGCTTCTTCTATCGCACGGATTTCCCGAATCTGGACGAAGAGAACTGGAAGTGCTTCGTCAATTCCCGCCACGATCCGGAAACGGGTGAATGGGAAATGAAGAAAGTCCCGCACAAGGACTTGGTCGAAAAAACCTATGGCGGTCAGGCGCACTAAGCCTTCGCCGTTCCTTCCGGGCCGTCTTCGGGCGGCCCGGTTTTGACAGTGGTGTTGGGGGTCGGTTCGTTCCGACCCCTTTCGCCTTTCTTTCTTTTCGGTATCTCGGCGCGTAAGGGCCTGCTCGTCCTCGTATTGGCGGCCCTATTCACGCGCGAAAGTAAGGAAAAATATCGATATGAGTCGCCTAGACAATTCCGACAATCCCGATCTCGCCCGCTTGGACAAGGAGACCGAGGTCGAAATTATCGACGCCGTGCGCGTCCCCGATAGCGCCAATCCGGTGATGCCGGTGCGCCTTAGGCAGGATGACGAGTTCACCTTCCGCTGCCATCAGGGGGTCTCGTGCTGGAACGATTGTTGTCATGGCGCCGATATTACGCTGACGCCCAATGACATTTTGCGCCTGTGCGCCCATTTGGATATCCGCCCGATGGAATTTCTCAAGACATATACCGTTCCCGGCATGTGGGACCGGGCGGACCTTCCCGTCGCCAAACTGAAAATGTCGGACGCCGACGGCAAGGGCGCATGTCAGTTTTTGACCGAGGAAGGGTGCTCCGTATACGAACACCGCCCGGCGACATGCCGCTACTATCCGCTGGGCTTGGCTTCGGTGAAGCCCAAGGGCGCCGACGAAAAAGAGGATTTTTTCTTTCTCGTGCGCGAACAGCATTGCTGCGGCCACAATGAAGACAAAACCCAAACCGTCGCCGCCTATCGCAAAGAGCAGGGGATCGAGGAATACGACGATGTCAATCGGGGATGGATGGACATTCTAATGAAGATGGCGTCATGGAAAAACCTTGGCGGACCGGGCGGTAAGGATATCGCGCCCCAGACCAAGCAGATGTTCTTCCTGGTCTCAACCAACGTTGACGGTTTTCGCAGCTTCGTTTTCGATACCAAGTTTCTGGAAACCTATGAGATCGATCCCGAGGCTGTTGAAATTCTGAAAACGGATGACAAGGTGCTGTTGCGCCTGGGCTTCGACTGGATGAAGAATGTCATGTTCAACGAGCCGACAATCACCCTCAAGGAGCCGATTTTGCACGAAGCCATGGCCAAGGCGCGCGAGAACTTGGGCGCGATGTAACCTTGGGCGGCCATATAACAACGTCCGGCGGGGAAGAGGTTCCTTGCCGGAACGTCCCTCCGTCGCCCTCACGAGCCCTCCTCTCTCGCGAGGTAATGGTCTTGTAGGAAATTGCTCCGTGAGAAGTCGCCGCGGGGGCGGCGTTTGGCGCTCAGTTTTTCTTTTTGATCTTTAACGTGGATGTCTCGACGCCCAACGCCTTGAGTCTTTTCAAGGCCTTTTCGTCCCCATTGATCGCCGATATTTTGTAATACGTGATGGCCTTCTTAAGGTCTTTTGCCACCCCCACGCCCGTTTCGTAATCCTGAGCCAGGAAAAAGGCGCAAAAGGGGTTATTTTCTTTTGCGCATAACGTGTACAATTTTGCGGCGATGACAGGATCGCGCTTCACCCCCATGCCGTTCGCATATATCTGCGCCAAGTTCAGCTTGGCCTTTAAGTGCGCGCGTGCGGCCAGGGTGTACCAGCGTATCGCCTCCTTGAAATTACGTCGAACGCCCAGGCCCTCCTGATACATCGTGCCAATATTGTTTTGCGCCGGCGCGTAATCCTTGACTGCGGCGCGCAGATAATACTCCAAGGCGCGATTATAATCGACCTTAACGCCGCGTCCCTTCTGATACATTAGGCCGAGACTGAACAGAGCGCCGGCATGCCCCTCTTTGGCCAGAGGGCGGAAGTTGGCGAGGGCGCGCGACCAATCGTCTTTGTGCACGGCACGCAGCCCATCATTATAATTTGCGCCTCTCGCCGGGGATAGAAACACCGGGGATAGAAACAGAAGTAAAAATATCCCGTAACGTATGAAAAAAGTGGGAATGTGGTGAAACTGAGATGATATGTATTTCATGGACGGAACGCCGCCTTCTCCTCCATCGAGGCCGTACGGAAATTATGACCGTGCGGCGCAAGTTTTATTTTTGTAATACCCTTAATATACGATTTTAGCGCATCTTCACGATACTGTGATGACGATCACTGCTAAGTCGGGTAAAATTTAATAAGATTTTATGCGTTATTTACTCATGTTGTTGACAACAGCTCAAGGCTGTCTATATAGGTAAGTATAATAGAAGCGCTATAAAAGTGCTCATTATGCAAGGCGCGCAGCGCCGTGTGCTCTACATAGGCGGCCCAAGTGGGTGGTTCTTGAGGGAATCCATTCGACGAAGGGACTATAGGTATGGTTACAACGACCGACTCCGCCGGATCCGTAGGCGCCGGTGAGGCGACATCGACCTATGTCGTTGATTCTGCTGGTACCCCCCAAGTGCTTGTTCCGGATGGTTTAAACCCTTCACTCGCGACGTTCGGTCAGGACGGCGCGGATCTCGTGATGACGTGGCCCGATGGCGTTCAGGTTACGGTCCGTGGTTATTTCGAAACCGAACATCCCCCCGAACTGGTTTCTAATTCGGGCGTCCATATTCCCGGCGATTTGGCGGCGCGGCTGGCGGGTCCTAGCGCGCCCGGACAGACGGCGCAGGCCGGCGAAGGGGTGGCGCACCAACCGATCGGGCAGGTCGAAAAAGTCGCAGGCACGGTTGTCGCCATTCACGCCGACGGCACCCGTGTCGAACTGCACCCGGGATCCCCTGTTTTCCAAGGCGATATCTTGGAGACGGGCGCACACGGTGCTATCGGGGTCATTTTGGCGGATGAAACCACTTTTTCCATGGCCGATAACGGGCGCATGGTGCTCGATGAAATGGTTTACGATCCGGGCACTCAAGACGGGTCGGTTTCGCTTTCCGTAGTCCAAGGCGTTTTTACCTTTGTCAGCGGACAAGTGGCCAAGACAAACCCCGATGCGATGGCTTTGAATACACCGGTCGGCACTATCGGCATTCGCGGCACCCAAGTCGGCCTGGACCTCGGCGATGGGCATAACTTGCATGTTGTTCTCATGCAGGAGTCGGACGGCTTCGTCGGAGAGGTGGTCGTTCACAACGCGGGTGGGACCGCGGTGTTGAATGGCACCAACGAATACACCACGTTGACAAGCTTCAACCTGGCCCCTTCGCAGCCGATCATTCTCGACAACCAGTCTCTTATGAACGAGTTTGGCGCCGCATTACGAAGCCTCCCCCTGCAATTCGAAAATGTGAATGATTTTGGTCTGCAGACCCAGGTGATCTCCAGTGATCATGGTATCGCTGATTTCGCCGCGGTCGGACAGGATGCCCCTAATCATCATGGCGCGCCCGTTGCCGCGGACGCCAACGCAACCGATCTCGCCAGCTTTCAAACGGCGGCGGGACCAACAGCCGGACAGCCGCAAACAGAAAATATATCCATCACCCAAGACGGTTCACGCGTTGGCTTGGGCTCGATTTCCCCGTTGCAAAGCGATCCCAGCGGGGTCGTTGTTCCCACCGATCAGGGACCGGCGTTCGCTCCGGGGCCGGCTTCGCAGGTACCTTCCGGCCCGGAAACGCAGCCATCGCCGCCGACCACGAACGGACCCAGCGCCGCTCCGCAGCCGGGTGGAAATGGCGCTCCCTATGTGCCTCCGACGCCCCCGACGCCTACGGCGACGGCGACAACGCCGGCCGTCGCGGCGGTCAGCGTTGATTCGGCGAGCGGTAGCGAGGATAAACCGATTCCTCTCTCTGTTCACGCCTCGGTGCCCGGCGGTGGGGACACCATAGCTCAAATTACGATTACTGGGGTTCCGTCGGGCGCGCATCTATCGGCGGGTACCGACAACGGGAATGGCAGTTGGACGCTAAGCCCGGCGCAACTCGCCGGCCTAACCTTGACACCCGCTCAGGATTATTCGGGAAATCTTTCCTTAAGCGTGACGGCGACGACCACAGGCGGTGTTTCCGCCGTTTCCCAAGGGAGCGTCACGGTGACGCCGGTCGCGGACGCGCCGGATGTGACGGTTGCGCCGGTGACGGGACTTGAGGATCACGCGATCGCGCTCAACGTCCAGGCGGCGCTGACGGACACGGACGGCTCGGAGAGCCTGTCGGTGACCATCGGCGGAGTTCCGGACGGTGCGCATCTATCGGCGGGGACGGACAACGGCGACGGGACGTGGACGCTAAGCCCGGGCCAGTTGAGCGGTCTGAGCCTGACGCCGCCGGCGGACTTCAACGGGAACATCGATCTGAGCGTATCGGCGACGGCGACGGACGGCGCGGACACGGCGACGACGAACGCGGGCCTGACGGTAAGCGTGACGCCGGTCGCGGACGCGCCCGCGTTGGTGACGACGCCGGCGACGGGATCGGAAGACACGGCGATCGCGCTGCACATCGGGGCGACGGTACCGGGAAGCACGGAGACGGTGTCCTCGCTGACCATCGGCGGGGTTCCGGACGGGGCGCATCTATCGGCGGGAACGGACAACGGCGACGGGACGTGGACGCTGAGCCCGGGTCAGTTGAACGGTCTGAGCCTGACGCCGCCGCACGACTACAGCGGTACGCTTGATTTGAGCGTATCGGCGACCTCGACGGACGGCGGGGCGACGAGCGGCAACGTCGCGGTGACGGTGACGCCGGTTGCGGACGCGCCGGATGTGACGGTTGCGCCGGTGACGGGTCTTGAGGATCACGCGATCGCGCTCAACGTCCAGGCGGCGCTGACGGACACGGACGGCTCGGAGAGCCTGTCGGTGACCATCGGCGGGGTTCCGGACGGAGCGCATCTATCGGCGGGGACGGACAACGGCGACGGGACGTGGACGCTAAGCCCGGGCCAGCTGAGCGGTCTGAGCCTGACGCCGCCGGCGGACTTCAACGGGAACATCGATCTGAGCGTATCGGCGACGGCGACGGACGGCGCGGACACGGCGACGACGAACGCGGGCCTGACGGTAAGCGTGACGCCGGTCGCGGACGCGCCCGCGTTGGTGACGACGCCGGCGACGGGATCGGAAGACACGGCGATCGCGCTGCACATCGGGGCGACGGTACCGGGAAGCACGGAGACGGTGTCCTCGCTGACCATCGGCGGGGTTCCGTCGGGCGCGCATCTATCGGCGGGAACGGACAACGGCGACGGGACGTGGACGCTGAGCCCGGGTCAGTTGAACGGTCTGAGCCTGACGCCGCCGCACGACTACAGCGGTACGCTTGATTTGAGCGTATCGGCGACCTCGACGGACGGCGGGGCGACGAGCGGCAACGTCGCGGTGACGGTGACGCCGGTCGCGGACGCGCCGGACGTGACGGTTGCGCCGGTGACGGGTCTTGAGGATCACGCGATCGCGCTCAACGTCCAGGCGGCGCTGACGGACATGGACGGCTCGGAGAGCCTGTCGGTGACCATCGGCGGGGTTCCGGACGGAGCGCATCTATCGGCGGGGACGGACAACGGCGACGGGACGTGGACGCTAAGCCCGGGCCAGCTGAGCGGTCTGAGCCTGACGCCGCCGGCGGACTTCAACGGGAACATCGATCTGAGCGTATCGGCGACGGCGACGGACGGCGCGGACACGGCGACGACGAACGCGGGCCTGACGGTAAGCGTGACGCCGGTCGCGGACGCGCCCGCGTTGGTGACGACGCCGGCGACGGGATCGGAAGACACGGCGATCGCGCTGCACATCGGGGCGACGGTACCGGGAAGCACGGAGACGGTGTCCTCGCTGACCATCGGCGGGGTTCCGGACGGGGCGCATCTATCGGCGGGAACGGACAACGGCGACGGGACGTGGACGCTGAGCCCGGGTCAGTTGAACGGTCTGAGCCTGACGCCGCCGCACGACTACAGCGGTACGCTTGATTTGAGCGTATCGGCGACCTCGACGGACGGCGGGGCGACGAGCGGCAACGTCGCGGTGACGGTGACGCCGGTTGCGGACGCGCCGGATGTGACGGTTGCGCCGGTGACGGGACTTGAGGATCACGCGATCGCGCTCAACGTCCAGGCGGCGCTGACGGACACGGACGGCTCGGAGAGCCTGTCGGTGACCATCGGCGGGGTTCCGGACGGAGCGCATCTATCGGCGGGGACGGACAACGGCGACGGGACGTGGACGCTAAGCCCGGGCCAGTTGAGCGGTCTGAGCCTGACGCCGCCGGCGGACTTCAACGGGAACATCGATCTGAGCGTATCGGCGACGGCGACGGACGGCGCGGACACGGCGACGACGAACGCGGGCCTGACGGTAAGCGTGACGCCGGTTGCGGACGCGCCCGCGTTGGTGACGACGCCGGCGACGGGATCGGAAGACACGGCGATCGCGCTGCACATCGGGGCGACGGTACCGGGAAGCACGGAGACGGTGTCCTCGCTGACCATCGGCGGGGTTCCGTCGGGCGCGCATCTATCGGCGGGAACGGACAACGGCGACGGGACGTGGACGCTGAGCCCGGGTCAGCTGAACGGTCTGAGCCTGACGCCGCCGCACGACTACAGCGGTACGCTTGATTTGAGCGTATCGGCGACCTCGACGGACGGCGGGGCGACGAGCGGCAACGTCGCGGTGACGGTGACGCCGGTCGCGGACGCGCCGGACGTGACGGTTGCGCCGGTGACGGGACTTGAGGATCACGCGATCGCGCTCAACGTCCAGGCGGCGCTGACGGACACGGACGGCTCGGAGAGCCTGTCGGTGACCATCGGCGGAGTTCCGGACGGTGCGCATCTATCGGCGGGGACGGACAACGGCGACGGGACGTGGACGCTAAGCCCGGGTCAGCTGAGCGGTCTGAGCCTGACGCCGCCGGCGGACTTCAACGGGAACATCGATCTGAGCGTATCGGCGACGGCGACGGACGGCGCGGACACGGCGACGACGAACGCGGGCCTGACGGTAAGCGTGACGCCGGTCGCGGACGCGCCCGCGTTGGTGACGACGCCGGCGACGGGATCGGAAGACACGGCGATCGCGCTGCACATCGGGGCGACGGTGCCGGGAAGCACGGAGACGGTGTCCTCGCTGACCATCGGCGGGGTTCCGGACGGTGCGCATCTATCGGCGGGGACGGACAACGGCGACGGGACGTGGACGCTGAGCCCGGGTCAGTTGAACGGTCTGAGCCTGACGCCGCCGCACGACTACAGCGGTACGCTTGATTTGAGCGTATCGGCGACCTCGACGGACGGCGGGGCGACGAGCGGCAACGTCGCGGTGACGGTGACGCCGGTTGCGGACGCGCCGGACGTGACGGTTGCGCCGGTGACGGGACTTGAGGATCACGCGATCGCGCTCAACGTCCAGGCGGCGCTGACGGACACGGACGGCTCGGAGAGCCTGTCGGTGACCATCGGCGGAGTTCCGGACGGTGCGCATCTATCGGCGGGGACGGACAACGGCGACGGGACGTGGACGCTAAGCCCGGGTCAGCTGAGCGGTCTGAGCCTGACGCCGCCGGCGGACTTCAACGGGAACATCGATCTGAGCGTATCGGCGACGGCGACGGACGGCGCGGACACGGCGACGACGAACGCGGGCCTGACGGTAAGCGTGACGCCGGTCGCGGACGCGCCCGCGTTGGTGACGACGCCGGCGACGGGATCGGAAGACACGGCGATCGCGCTGCACATCGGGGCGACGGTGCCGGGAAGCACGGAGACGGTGTCCTCGCTGACCATCGGCGGGGTTCCGGACGGTGCGCATCTATCGGCGGGGACGGACAACGGCGACGGGACGTGGACGCTGAGCCCGGGTCAGTTGAACGGTCTGAGCCTGACGCCGCCGCACGACTACAGCGGTACGCTTGATTTGAGCGTATCGGCGACCTCGACGGACGGCGGGGCGACGAGCGGCAACGTCGCGGTGACGGTGACGCCGGTCGCGGACGCGCCGGACGTGACGGTTGCGCCGGCGACGGGACTTGAGGATCACGCGATCGCGCTCAACGTCCAGGCGGCGCTGACGGACACGGACGGCTCGGAGAGCCTGTCGGTGACCATCGGCGGGGTTCCGGACGGTGCGCATCTATCGGCGGGGACGGACAACGGCGACGGGACGTGGACGCTAAGCCCGGGTCAGTTGAGCGGTCTGAGCCTGACGCCGCCGGCGGACTTCAACGGGAACATCGATCTGAGCGTATCGGCGACGGCGACGGACGGCGCGGACACGGCGACGACGAACGCGGGCCTGACGGTAAGCGTGACGCCGGTTGCGGACGCGCCTGCGTTGGTGACGACGCCGGCGACGGGATCGGAAGATACGGCGATCGCGCTGCACATCGGGGCGACGGTGCCGGGAAGCACGGAGACGGTGTCCTCGCTGACCATCGGCGGGGTTCCGTCGGGCGCGCATCTATCGGCGGGGACGGACAACGGCGACGGGACGTGGACGCTGAGCCCGGGTCAGTTGAACGGTCTGAGCCTGACGCCGCCGCACGACTACAGCGGTACGCTTGATTTGAGCGTATCGGCGACCTCGACGGACGGCGGGGCGACGAGCGGCAACGTCGCGGTGACGGTGACGCCGGTTGCGGACGCGCCGGACGTGACGGTTGCGCCGGTGACGGGTCTTGAGGATCACGCGATCGCGCTCAACGTCCAGGCGGCGCTGACGGACACGGACGGCTCGGAGAGCCTGTCGGTGACCATCGGCGGGGTTCCGGACGGTGCGCATCTATCGGCGGGGACGGACAACGGCGACGGGACGTGGACGCTAAGCCCGGGCCAGCTGAGCGGTCTGAGCCTGACGCCGCCGGCGGACTTCAACGGGAACATCGATCTGAGCGTATCGGCGACGGCGACGGACGGCGCGGACACGGCGACGACGAACGCGGGCCTGACGGTAAGCGTGACGCCGGTTGCGGACGCGCCCGCGTTGGTGACGACGCCGGCGACGGGATCGGAAGATACGGCGATCGCGCTGCACATCGGGGCGACGGTGCCGGGAAGCACGGAGACGGTGTCCTCGCTGACCATCGGCGGGGTTCCGTCGGGCGCGCATCTATCGGCGGGGACGGACAACGGCGACGGGACGTGGACGCTGAGCCCGGGTCAGTTGAACGGTCTGAGCCTGACGCCGCCGCACGACTACAGCGGTACGCTTGATTTGAGCGTATCGGCGACCTCGACGGACGGCGGGGCGACGAGCGGCAACGTCGCGGTGACGGTGACGCCGGTTGCGGACGCGCCGGACGTGACGGTTGCGCCGGTGACGGGTCTTGAGGATCACGCGATCGCGCTCAACGTCCAGGCGGCGCTGACGGACACGGACGGCTCGGAGAGCCTGTCGGTGACCATCGGCGGGGTTCCGGACGGTGCGCATCTATCGGCGGGGACGGACAACGGCGACGGGACGTGGACGCTAAGCCCGGGTCAGTTGAGCGGTCTGAGCCTGACGCCGCCGGCGGACTTCAACGGGAACATCGATCTGAGCGTATCGGCGACGGCGACGGACGGCGCGGACACGGCGACGACGAACGCGGGCCTGACGGTAAGCGTGACGCCGGTTGCGGACGCGCCCGCGTTGGTGACGACGCCGGCGACGGGATCGGAAGATACGGCGATCGCGCTGCACATCGGGGCGACGGTACCGGGAAGCACGGAGACGGTGTCCTCGCTGACCATCGGCGGAGTTCCGGACGGTGCGCATCTATCGGCGGGGACGGACAACGGCGACGGGACGTGGACGCTGAGCCCGGGTCAGTTGAACGGTCTGAGCCTGACGCCGCCGCACGACTACAGCGGTACGCTTGATTTGAGCGTATCGGCGACCTCGACGGACGGCGGGGCGACGAGCGGCAACGTCGCGGTGACGGTGACGCCGGTTGCGGACGCGCCGGACGTGACGGTTGCGCCGGTGACGGGTCTTGAGGATCACGCGATCGCGCTCAACGTCCAGGCGGCGCTGACGGACACGGACGGCTCGGAGAGCCTGTCGGTGACCATCGGCGGGGTTCCGGACGGTGCGCATCTATCGGCGGGGACGGACAACGGCGACGGGACGTGGACGCTAAGCCCGGGTCAGTTGAGCGGTCTGAGCCTGACGCCGCCGGCGGACTTCAACGGGAACATCGATCTGAGCGTATCGGCGACGGCGACGGACGGCGCGGACACGGCGACGACGAACGCGGGCCTGACGGTAAGCGTGACGCCGGTCGCGGACGCGCCCGCGTTGGTGACGACGCCGGCGACGGGATCGGAAGACACGGCGATCGCGCTGCACATCGGGGCGACGGTGCCGGGAAGCACGGAGACGGTGTCCTCGCTGACCATCGGCGGGGTTCCGTCGGGCGCGCATCTATCGGCGGGGACGGACAACGGCGACGGGACGTGGACGCTGAGCCCGGGTCAGTTGAACGGTCTGAGCCTGACGCCGCCGCACGACTACAGCGGTACGCTTGATTTGAGCGTATCGGCGACCTCGACGGACGGCGGGGCGACGAGCGGCAACGTCGCGGTGACGGTGACGCCGGTTGCGGACGCGCCGGACGTGACGGTTGCGCCGGTGACGGGTCTTGAGGATCACGCGATCGCGCTCAACGTCCAGGCGGCGCTGACGGACACGGACGGCTCGGAGAGCCTGTCGGTGACCATCGGCGGGGTTCCGGACGGTGCGCATCTATCGGCGGGGACGGACAACGGCGACGGGACGTGGACGCTAAGCCCGGGTCAGTTGAGCGGTCTGAGCCTGACGCCGCCGGCGGACTTCAACGGGAACATCGATCTGAGCGTATCGGCGACGGCGACGGACGGCGCGGACACGGCGACGACGAACGCGGGCCTGACGGTAAGCGTGACGCCGGTCGCGGACGCGCCCGCGTTGGTGACGACGCCGGCGACGGGATCGGAAGACACGGCGATCGCGCTGCACATCGGGGCGACGGTACCGGGAAGCACGGAGACGGTGTCCTCGCTGACCATCGGCGGGGTTCCGGACGGGGCGCATCTATCGGCGGGAACGGACAACGGCGACGGGACGTGGACGCTGAGCCCGGGTCAGTTGAACGGTCTGAGCCTGACGCCGCCGCACGACTACAGCGGTACGCTTGATTTGAGCGTATCGGCGACCTCGACGGACGGCGGGGCGACGAGCGGCAACGTCGCGGTGACGGTGACGCCGGTCGCGGACGCGCCGGACGTGACGGTTGCGCCGGTGACGGGACTTGAGGATCACGCGATCGCGCTCAACGTCCAGGCGGCGCTGACGGACACGGACGGCTCGGAGAGCCTGTCGGTGACCATCGGCGGAGTTCCGGACGGTGCGCATCTATCGGCGGGGACGGACAACGGCGACGGGACGTGGACGCTAAGCCCGGGCCAGTTGAGCGGTCTGAGCCTGACGCCGCCGGCGGACTTCAACGGGAACATCGATCTGAGCGTATCGGCGACGGCGACGGACGGCGCGGACACGGCGACGACGAACGCGGGCCTGACGGTAAGCGTGACGCCGGTCGCGGACGCGCCCGCGTTGGTGACGACGCCGGCGACGGGATCGGAAGACACGGCGATCGCGCTGCACATCGGGGCGACGGTGCCGGGAAGCACGGAGACGGTGTCCTCGCTGACCATCGGCGGGGTTCCGGACGGTGCGCATCTATCGGCGGGGACGGACAACGGCGACGGGACGTGGACGCTGAGCCCGGGTCAGTTGAACGGTCTGAGCCTGACGCCGCCGCACGACTACAGCGGTACGCTTGATTTGAGCGTATCGGCGACCTCGACGGACGGCGGGGCGACGAGCGGCAACGTCGCGGTGACGGTGACGCCGGTCGCGGACGCGCCGGATGTGACGGTTGCGCCGGTGACGGGACTTGAGGATCACGCGATCGCGCTCAACGTCCAGGCGGCGCTGACGGACACGGACGGCTCGGAGAGCCTGTCGGTGACCATCGGCGGAGTTCCGGACGGTGCGCATCTATCGGCGGGGACGGACAACGGCGACGGGACGTGGACGCTAAGCCCGGGCCAGTTGAGCGGTCTGAGCCTGACGCCGCCGGCGGACTTCAACGGGAACATCGATCTGAGCGTATCGGCGACGGCGACGGACGGCGCGGACACGGCGACGACGAACGCGGGCCTGACGGTAAGCGTGACGCCGGTCGCGGACGCGCCCGCGTTGGTGACGACGCCGGCGACGGGATCGGAAGACACGGCGATCGCGCTGCACATCGGGGCGACGGTGCCGGGAAGCACGGAGACGGTGTCCTCGCTGACCATCGGCGGGGTTCCGTCGGGCGCGCATCTATCGGCGGGAACGGACAACGGCGACGGGACGTGGACGCTGAGCCCGGGTCAGCTGAACGGTCTGAGCCTGACGCCGCCGCACGACTACAGCGGTACGCTTGATTTGAGCGTATCGGCGACCTCGACGGACGGCGGGGCGACGAGCGGCAACGTCGCGGTGACGGTGACGCCGGTCGCGGACGCGCCGGACGTGACGGTTGCGCCGGCGACGGGTCTTGAGGATCACGCGATCGCGCTCAACGTCCAGGCGGCGCTGACGGACACGGACGGCTCGGAGAGCCTGTCGGTGACCATCGGCGGAGTTCCGGACGGTGCGCATCTGATGTCGGGGACGGATACGATATCCGTCGTTAACGGAGAAGCCGTATTGACACCGGCTCAACTCGATAACTTGAGTATCGTTCCTCCGCATAATTCCGATGTGGACTTTAACCTATCGGTAACGGCGACGTCGATAGATGGCGGGTCGGTTAGCGACACCCACGGCACGCTTCATGTGTCCGTAGACGCGGTTGCGGATGCGCCGATCGTTACGGCCGAGCTAGGTTCTCCGTCGGAAATATCGGATGATCATGGCGATCATTCCGCCGATGACGATCGCGATGATCATGAAGATCACGATGATCACGAAAATCATCACGATCACGGAAGACACGACGGTGGACAAGGATCGGGCGGCGAGCATCATGTTTTAACGACCTCAGCCGACTTCTTTGTCGGAACCTCAGAAAACGAGCATATTTACGCCAAAGCCGGGGATGACATCATTTACGGCCAGGGCGGTAATGATAAAATCGACGGAGGATCCGGGAACGATATCCTCTACGGAGGAGCCGGTAATGATAAAATAGAGGGCGGCAGCGGTAATGATATTCTTGTCGGCGGTAGCGGAAACGATAAAATAGAGGGCGGTAGCGGTAATGATATCCTTGTCAGCGGTAGCGGAAACGATACGCTGAGAGGTGGAGACGGCGTCGATACCATGGTCCTTCCGGGCAACCGTAGCGACTACGTCATCTCAGATCATGGACAAGGAAATAATCACGCTTTTATTGTCGAGCACGTGAACGGCGGCCTTTTGGACAGTGGCACGGACAATGTGAAGGGGGTTGAGTATTTCCAATTTTTGGACGGAAAATACGGCGCGGATCAGCTCTTAGGTTCGAATCCCTCCGTCGATGACGGGCATAACCACGGCCATGCCGGAGGCGGGTATGTTTACGATCTCGCTATCCACACGATACTGACCGACACCGACGGTTCCGAGACGCTTTCAAACGTCACCGTTTCAGGGGTTCCGGACGGTGCGCATCTGAGCGCGGGAACGGACAACGGCAACGGATCGTGGACACTCACGCAACACGATTTGTCCGGGCTGACGCTGACCGTGAACGACAATGTCGAGCATAATTTCGCGCTGGATATTTCCGCCACCTCGACGGAAGCGGATGGCGGCAGTTCGGCGACAACGCTGACGACCTTGAATGTCGATGTCCCCAACGCCGATCACGGCGCGGTTCTGACCGGTGGCGACGGCTCCGATACCCTGGTTGGCGATGGTGGGGCGAATGTCCTCGATGGCGGACACGGCGCCGACTTGCTGAGCGGCGGTGGCGGTAACGATACGTTGATGTATTCCGACGATGGAAACTGGAGTCATCATTATGGCGCACTCAACGTGGGCAGCCCCGGCCATGAAGGTAGTGGGCAGTTTGTTAATATCGCTGGTGAAAACCAGAGCCATGACGTGTTTCACGGCGGCGAGGGGTATGACACGCTGAAGATGACCGACGGAAACGATGCATTGTTCCTGGATGATAGCCATAGTGCGTCCCCGTCGAACGGGCCTAGAATTTCAGGGATCGAGCATATTGAAGCGGGCGCGGGCAATGATGTCGTCGATCTGACCAGCCAGCATTACGATTACGGCAACGTTCAGATCGACGGAGGGTCCGGGAACGACGTGCTGTGGGCCAGTGGCGGAAACGACACGATTAACGGTGGGAGCGGCAATGACCTCATCGATGGAGGCGCCGGTAACGATGTCATCAGCGGTGGGGCCGGTAACGATGTTATTAGCGGCGGGGCAGGTAATGACGTACTGACCGGCGGCAGCGGAAATGACGCCTTTATCTTTAACGCCGACAGCGGCAAGGATATCATCACCGACATCATGACCGATCACAACACACTGGTATTTGAGGGGAAGGAATTTAACGCCGAACATCTGAGCTTTAGCGCAAATGATGCGGGAGATGTCGTGGTTTCGTTCGGCGGCAAGGATGCGCCTGATGTATCGGTAACCTTGGACGGCGTGAAAATGGCGGACAATCAGGATCTGGCGTCGGGACACGGCTATAGCGTTTCCGAGAGCGGCGACAACATGTCGGTGACCCTCGACCACCATCATCAGGGATGATGTCAAGCCTCGCCACGCGCATGGACGAGGCAGCCATCTTAATGAAACGGGCCTTCTTGACTCTTCAAGAAGGCCCGTTTTCCTGCGGTTGCCTACCGTAGGGAAGGTTACTACGATGTGGCGGCGGGTTTATCGCGGTAATGCGCCCATTTTTCCTTACCGCCGCGATTTTCAAGGTAATTGATCAGGGCGGAGACCGATCTACGGTCGAATTTTGTCCCGGTTTCTTCGAGGAGAATGTTCGAAACCTTTTCAAACGTCATGGCGTCGCGATAGGCGCGCGGGCTAATCATGGCGACGAAGGCGTTGGCGACGGCGAGAATGCGCGCCGTCACCAGGATCCCCTCCTGTTTCAATCCCAAGGGTCCGGTTCCCTCACAGGTTTCGCCGAGTTGACGGATGGTTTCCACGACGGGCCCTTCGAACGTGACGTCTTGAAGCAAGTCGGCGCTGACCAGGTAACTGTTGGTAACGACTTTCCGTTCCTCGTCGCTTAGGTTCCCGGTTTTGGTCAACAACTCCGGGGGAATGAAAATTTTTCCTAGGTTCATCAGGCTTCCAGCGATATCCACCGTCTTCGTTTCAAGAGGAGAAATTTCCATTTCTTCGGCGATGGCTTTGGAAACCTGTGCGACATGCAAAGAATGGTGGGCGGAGAAAGGATCTCGGCGATCGACAACGCTGAGCAGGGTGTCGATCAACTGGCGAAGCATTTTCTCGGAACGCCGTCGTTCGCGGGTGAGCGCGGTAATATCCTCTTGGATCATCAAAATGCCCATGGGGTAATCGCGATCCCCCACAAGGGGGATATGATCGGATTTGATCACCCGGAAATGGACCTCATCGTCCTCGTCACCAAAGGTTTGTATGTGTTGTTCCCTGCACGCATCGGGATCTTTGTTTTTTTCAAAATTCTTAAGAATTTGCGCATTGATTTCTTCATAAACGGCGGCTTTGTTTGGCCCCATCACGCTGGCCATGGTCTTGCCGATGATATCTTCGGAGGGAAGTTTGGCTTCGTGGGCGGCGAGTTCGTTCACGTAGGTATATTGACCGTTGGCATCGACCGCGATGATCGCGGTCGGTTGACTGTTGGAAATCAGGTTCATGAAGCGCGACATATTTTTGAAGCGCTCCGAAGATATGCGAAAATTTTCGGCGGCTTGCGCGGCGCGCAGAGAACTCCCATGGCGCCACACGGCGATAATCGTGATTGTGACACCGATGATAATGAGCACAAAAACCGTGAGGAGGGTTTTTAGGCGGGTCTCACTGGAGGCCAGCGCCTCGGAGACGTCAATTTTCCGTATCAAAATCCAAGGCGTGTTGGCGATTTTGCGTGAGACGACCAGCACATCATTGCCGGCGTAATCGCGCTTTATGGCGAAACCTCCGGGATTCTTTAGGGCGTAAGCCGACGCCAAGTCAGGCGTTGTCATGGCCAAAGAAAGTTTGAGCGGTTTGGTGCCGTCGCCCAGAGGGGAAATATACTGAACGGTGTTTCCCTCGCGCCGGACAATGACGGTTTCCGCCGTTTTAGTTGTTTCTCCGGGCTGAGCGAGATGAGAAAAAAGACTGCTGTCCAAGACCCGGATACCGACCACCGTCCCCAATCCGGCCGGGCCCGTCGGGTCATCTTGGATGCCGTAGATGGGAAGGACAAAGCCGATGGTCGGCAAATTGCTGGCGCCGATGTAGGCGTCGATCAGAACCGGTTCGCCGGTAAGCGCCTTGATGATGTCTTTACGTAGTTTGCCGGTAATGGGCGGCATGGAACTGGTGCTCGAAAGAGGAGCGCCCTTGGCGTCGGTGAGGCCGATCCCGGCGATGCCAACCCGCTCGACATTGGCCGAAATTTGAGCCGCGGCGACGGGAGGAACGAAACCGTTCCGTTCCGCCGTGGCGGTCAACATGTTGCGCAGATACGTCCCTTGAGCCTCGACATCCACCCTGGCCGCTGGATCGCTTCCGGCGGCCGATAGTTCCGACATGTACAGCTGTAATGACGCGTTTTCCGCCAGTTCGCGCATGACCTTAAAGTTTTGATCGAGCCAGGCGTTGACTTCGGCCAAGCGGCTGTCGGCGACGATACCTAAACGAATTTGCCACTCTTGAAGCGTGCGTTGTCTTTCGTTTTGCACGAACTTGAAGGCGAAAAAGACCGCGATGGCAATCGCCAGCCCCATAGATATAAAAATCACCGCCATCCTTGTATTGATGGGGCGGTTCACGCTTTCCAACTGACGCGTAGCCTTATCGCTAGCCTTGTCGCGTTCTACGGCATCCTTTACCGGCACATCGGCCTCCTGGTGAAAACGGAAATTATCTTGAATCTAGCGGATATCGCCTTGCACGCAAAGGAGAAAAGGAGGTCTCCGCATAGCCCATAGTTGTGTTTTGACGTTTGTGGGCATTTGCTGAAAAAGCTTTGACGATGTTGTAACCCCAGGTAGGTTTCATAGGAAGTCGGTATTTGTATGCGAGGGTGATCAGGGGGCGTTGCCGGTATGATCTGTTTGTTTTGTATGTGAAGCGTGTTGAGATTGTGAAACGTGAAATGATATTACCCTTCATGGCGGCTTTCTCCGCGCGCGCGCTGGCCCGTGGCGCCCTGTTTTTTTTGTGTTTCACCTGTGTTTTCGTCGCCGCCCACGATGCTCAAGCGATCCAATCCCAGCCCAGTTTTTTCGGCACCAGGGAGGTAAAGTCAACCAACCTAAAACCGTTTAAAAAATGGAATGGCGCCTTGGCGCGCTTTTCCAGGGAGATGGCGATAAAAAAGAAAACGCCTTGTGGCGCGACGGAATTGAACAAATGTAATTATTTAAAATGGATGGCCTTTTTAAAAGACCTACGCGGCAAGCCACCATTGGCGCAAATCAAGGCGGTTAACAGCTACATGAACCGCGCCCCCTATATCACCGATATGCAAAATTGGGGCGTGCAGGACTACTGGGAAACCCCCAACGAGTTCATGGCGCGTTTCGGCGATTGTGAAGATTACGCGATCGCCAAATACATCTCATTGAAGTTCTTAGGATTCAAGGAAGACGACTTGCGCGTGGTCGCGTTGAAAGATCTTAATCTTAAAATTGGCCACGCCGTGTTGGTTGTGTTTTTCAAAGGGAAAACATTGGTGCTCGACAATCAAATCCGGCAGGTCGTGCAGGCCAGCACAATCCACCACTACCTTCCCGTTTTTTCCATCAACGCGAAGGCCTGGTGGCGGCATATCAAACCGTGAACGACGGCGCCGTCGTTTCCGCATCGACCGGATTCCGCGCGCGACGCGACGTTCCCGGTGGACAGGGGGACGCTAGGCGTTCTCGTCAACGAGGTGATTATTTTCGCCTGTCTTGACCCAGGCGACGGTTGCCGTCCTCCCTGCGATCTTCGGTCATGCGCCGATTTCGTGAACGCCGTTCGATACCGCTAAAATTTCCGTCGCGATAGGCGCGGCGATCATTATTCATTCTGCGGTCTTCACCGCGACGCTCACTCCCACGGCGATCTTCCGCGCGATGGTGATCTTCCTTAAGAGCCGGCGTGCCACGCATCGCCAAATTATTGGGCATGGTTTGTACCTACTGAATTTTTGCAAATTATGATGATCTGACCCACGACCGTGGTGCGCAACTGGCGTCATGTCGCCGTAGGATGCGCGGATAATAGTTTTTACTCGTAAAAATGTAAATGGGGTAAGCGCGCTATTTTTACACCCATCGGATGATTGCGCGTTCCGTGCGAGAAAGGGGCGGTCTTTTTCCTGGTTATTTTGAACAAAGAAATTAAAGTGCCGCCGAAGAGGGACCGGGAGGGTCCATTGAAACCGACGAAGGCATATTCATGAGTCCGCTGACCGACGAAATCTCAAAGCGCCGCACATTCGCGATTATTTCCCATCCCGATGCGGGAAAGACGACTCTCACCGAGAAACTGCTGCTTTTCGGCGGCGCCATTCAGTTGGCCGGTGCGGTCAAGGCGCGTGGCGATTCCCGGCGCGCCCATTCGGACTGGATGAAGGTCGAACGCGAGCGCGGCATTTCGGTGGCCTCGTCGGTGATGACGTTCGATTATCTGAACACCACCTTCAATCTTCTCGACACGCCGGGCCATGAAGATTTCAGCGAGGATACCTATCGAACGCTAACCGCCGTCGATTCGGCGGTGATGGTGATCGACGGCGCGAAAGGAATCGAGTCGCAGACGCGCAAATTGTTCGAAGTCTGCCGCCTGCGTGATATGCCGGTGTTCACCTTCGTCAACAAGATGGATCGGGAATCCCGAGATCCCTTCGATATTCTCGATGAAATCGAGCAATCCCTGGCCTTGGACGTGACGCCGGCGAGCTGGCCGATCGGGATGGGGCGCGAATTTCTGGGCTGTTACGACCTGTTCCGCGATCGTTTGATTTTGATGGCGCGCGGCAAGGGCGACGTGCCGGACGACGGCGTCGTGTGCGAGGGCTTGGACGACCCTAAACTCGACCAACTGCTTCCCGCCCACGCGGTGGCGAAACTGCGCGAGGAAGTGGACATGGTGCGCGGGCTGTGCCCCCCCTTCAACACGCAGTCGTATTTGGAAGGGCATATGACGCCGGTTTACTTCGGCAGCGCGATCAACAATTTCGGGGTTCGCGAACTGTTGAGTGGTTTGTCTGAGACCGCGCCTTCGCCCCGCCCGCAGCCGTCGCGCGACCGCATGGTTGTTCCCGATGAGTCCAAGGTTTCCGGGGTTGTTTTTAAAATTCAGGCCAACATGGACCCCAAACACCGCGATCGCATCGCGTTCATGCGTTTGTGTTCGGGGCATTTCAGGCGGGGCATGAAGCTTAAACACGTACGCTCGGGCAAGATCATGAATATGCACAATCCGGTGATGTTCTTGGCCCAGGACCGCGAGGTCGCCGAAGAAGCCTTTGCCGGAGACATCATCGGCATCCCCAATCATGGCCAACTGCGCATCGGCGACACCCTGAGCGAGGGCGAGGACCTGTATTTTACCGGCATTCCCAGTTTTGCCCCCGAATATTTGCAAAAGGCCCGCCCCGACGATCCCTTGAAAGCCAAGCACCTCGGTCGGGCCCTGCAACAGATCGCCGAGGAAGGCGCGGCGCGCGTTTTCAAACCGGCGCTTGGGGCCGATTGGATCGTGGGCGTCGTCGGTCCTCTGCAGTTCGAGGTCCTGGCCGACCGTATCCGCACCGAATATGAAGTCAGCGTCCATTTCGAACAAACCGAACTGTATACCGCGCGATGGGTCGAAGCGGTGGATGATCGGGCTATGAAGGCCTTTTTCGACGCCAACCGCGCCGCCATGGGCGAAGATCATGACGGCGCGTCGGTTTTCATGGCGCGCAACGCCTGGCATTTGAACAAGGCCCAGGAAGACTTTCCCGATATCGTCTTTCACAAGACCAAGGAACAAACGGTTTAGGGTCAGGACCTACTAATCTGGTGCGCCTTTGCCCTGGAGATGGGCGGTTTATTTCCCATCCGCGACGTAGGCTAGGGCCTGTGCGCGGGCGTCGGCATAATTTTCGGCGAGGCGCACGTCGCCGCGTTCGATGTCTTTTGCGCACATTTTTTCGATCAAGCGGCGGGGTTGCGTCTTCAGGTTCGATAAAAGGACGATGGTGTTTTGTTTTCGGCATTTATCGATGAACGCCGTCAGCGCCGCCGCGCCGCTGGCGTCGATCATGGGGACGTTGCCCATGCGCACGATCATCACCCGGGGCGGGTGGCGCAGACGGTCGAGGACGTCGCTGAGCAGCGTCGCCGCGCCAAAGAAGAAAGGTCCGTTGATTTGATAGACTTCAATCGTTTCGGGAAGATCCGGCGGGCCTTGGTAAGGGGCGAGCCGGGGTGCGGATAAATCATCGACATCCTCGGCGAGCAGTTTTGTTTTCGTTTCGACTTCGACGGCCAGGGCCATGCGATGAACGAACAGGATCGCGGCCAACACCACGCCGACACCGATCGCCACGGTGAGATCGACCAAAACGGTCAATAAAAAGGTCGTGATCAGGACCACCCGGTCGCCGGCGGGGGATTTCATCAGGGATTTGAAGTGTTCGAACTCGCTCATGTTCCAGGCGACGACGACCAGCACCGCGGCGAGACTGGCCAAGGGGATGTATGAGGCCAGCGGGGATAGGAAGAGAACAAACAGCAGGATGAACAGGGCGTGGGCGACCCCGGCGACGGGGGTGCGTCCGCCGGAACGAATGTTGGTGGCGGTGCGTGCGATGGCGCCCGTCGCCGGGATTCCGCCGAATAGGACCGACCCGATATTCGCCATGCCTTGGGCCACCAGTTCGCAGTTTGAACGATGTCGGCGCCCCGTCATGCCGTCGGCGACGACGGCGCTGAGGAGCGATTCAATGCCGGCAAGAAAGGCGATGGTGAACGCGGTGGGCAGGAGTTCGCGAACCCGCGCGAACGTGAAAGTGGGCCATGACGGCGTCGGCAGGGTCTGGGGAAGGGCGCCGAATTTACTGCCGATGGTCTCCACGTTCAGCCCCCAGACCCAAACGGCCAATGCGCCCGCGATGACGGCGATCAGAAAGGCCGGGAGTTTCGGCGCATAGCGGCGGGTCGCCACGATCAGCGCCAGGCACCCGGCGGATATGGCGATGGGCGCCGCCTGGGCGGTGGCGGCGGCATGATAAAAGGCGTCCCACTTGGCGATAAATTCGGCCGGGACATCGGCCAGACGCAAACCCAGTAAATCTTTGACCTGGCTTGAAAAAATGATAACGGCGATGCCCGATGTGAACCCCGTGACGACCGGATAGGGGATATATTTGATATACGCGCCCAAACGGGCGAGGCCGAAAATAATCAAAATGATGCCGGCGATAACGGTCGCTTGGGCCAGTCCGCCATATCCGTATTGGTGAATGACATTGAAGACGACGACGACGAAGGCCCCGGTCGGCCCGCCGATCTGAAAACGGCTGCCGCCGAAAAAGGAAATCATGAACCCGCCGACGATGGCGGTGAACAGCCCCTGTTGCGGTGTCGCCCCTGAGGCGATGGCCAACGCCATCGACAGGGGGAGGGCGACGATGGCCACCGTCAGCCCGGCGAGAACATCGCTTTTAAGATCGCCGAGGCGGTACCCCTCGCGCAGAACCGTGTACATTTTGGGGACGAAAAGACGCCACGGCGATGCGTGGCCGGAATACGACTGGTTCATATGAGAAACGCCAAAAAGAATATGCGGAAGCGTCCGGTATGATCCATTGGCGCGGCGGAAGTCAAGCGGGATATTCGAGGCGACGCGCCCCTCGCGACGGAGCGAGGGGCGCGGGTTTCAAAACCTCGAAGCGTTTTTGCCCTATATTACCGACAGCATGCTGGCGACCAGCGGGTGGCGGACGATGTCCTCGTCTTTCAAGCGGACGACGCTGATATCCTCCAACGGTTCCAGGCGATGGGCGATCTCCGCCAGACCGGACATGCCGGGCAAAAGGTCGCTCTGGTCGGGATCGCCGGTGATGACCATGGTGGAGTGCCAGCCCAGGCGGGTGAGCAACATCTTGATTTGGCCGTAGGTGCAGTTTTGCGCCTCGTCGATGACGACGAAGGCGTTGTTCAGGGTGCGTCCGCGCATGTAGGCCACGGGGGCGATTTCGATCGATCCGTCCTTGATCAGTTTTTTGATTTGCGCGCCGCCCATGCGGTCGGACAAGGCGTCGAACAGGGGTCGCAAGTAGGGGGCCAGCTTATCTTCCAGGTCGCCGGGCAAGAAGCCCAGGCTTTCCCCGGCCTCCACCGCCGGTCGGGTGAGGATGATGCGCGCGATTTCCCCTTTTTCGAAGGCCTCGACCGCCTTGGCGATGGCGATATAGGTCTTGCCCGTGCCCGCCGGTCCCAGCGCCAGGGCCAGATTATAATGGTCGATGGCGTCCATCAGCAGTTCTTGATTGGTGCTGCGTGGGCGTACGTTTTTAACGTAACGTTGATCCCTGGGCTGTTCGTCGTTCAAGGGGTGCCAATCATTTTCACGGTTTTGATAAAGGGCGTGAACCGTGGGTTTGCCCGCCGCGGCGCGCCGTTTAGCTTTCGCCATTATGGCCTCCGATACTGATTGAGGATGGGGTATAAACGACAAACGCCCCCTTTACGGAGGCGCTTGGTCGGATTGGGGAGGGTAAGGTTCGACAGCCGCGCGTCATAACTGCGCGCCTGTCGGTGGGCTTTGGGCGCTGCGCCCGGAGCGTGGCCCAGGGCATGACCCGGAGCATGGAATGGTGCGGTCATCCTTCCTCCCGTTGGTAAACGTTTCCAACCCCTACAGAGTAATGGGAAAGAGTTAACAAAACACAACAGTTTTTATTCTGTGCCAGGAATATTACCACATATAGCGTGTTTGAGAGAGGGCGTTTAGCGTCGAAGCCGCTGTGCAACAGCTTGTCGAGATTGGGGTTTCGCCATAAACGTTCCGTGCTGTGAAGATTTCGTCGATCGCCGTGCGACGGTCAGCGTCATGTTTTGTCCGGCGGCGGCGTAAGGGTGGATGCGTGGGGCGAATCGTCAATCCGCCGACGCAGTATTTTTGACCACACGCTCGATCGGCGTGAACATCATCTTTTCCACAAGGGTATCGTGGGGTCTTGCGCTCGAACGGGGAGTAAGGCAAGAAGACGTCTATGTCGCCGACGGTTTTCATCGCGCGCGCTCTGTGGAAGGAATATTTTTTGGCTCCGCCTTTACTCAGTCTCCAAGACATCTCTCTGACCTTTGGCGGAGCGCCTCTGTTTCAGGGGATCGCGCTGGCGTTGTCGCGGGGCGAGAGGACGTGTCTCGTCGGGCGCAACGGGTCGGGAAAATCGACCCTACTGAAGATCGTCGCCGGACTGATTGAACCCGATGACGGCGTGCGCTTTATGCAGCCGGGGGTAAAGATCGCCTATCTGCCGCAGGAGCCGGACCTGTCGGGTTACGCAACGGTGCGCGATTTTGTCGCCGCGACCTTGCCCGAGGAGGAACGCGGCCAAACCTTTCGCGCCGACGCCTTGCTGGGCGAGGTCGGTCTGGACCCGGACGCCGATCCGTCGGCGTTTTCTGGCGGCGAGGCCAAGCGCGCGGCGATCGCCCGGGTCTTGGTCGGCGAGCCCGATATTCTGCTGCTCGACGAGCCGACCAACCATCTCGACCTGCCGGCTATCGAATGGCTGGAAAAAATGCTGGGTAAATTTCGCGGCGGGTTTGTTTTGATCAGCCATGACCGGGTTTTTCTCAACCGCCTGACCCGGAGCACGCTCTGGCTCGACCGCACGGTGTTGCGCCGTCACGACAAGGGGTTCGCCGATTTCGAGGCTTGGTCGGAGGATATCATGGCCCGCGAGGAAGTCGAACGAGCCAAGCTCGACAAGCGTATCGCCGAGGAAACCCGCTGGTCTCATCAAGGCATTACAGCCCGGCGCAAGCGTAACCAGGGACGGTTGCGCAAACTTCAGGAAATGCGCGCGGTTCGCGCCCGGCAGGTCGAACGCACCGGTTCCGTGGCGCTGGAGGCCGACAGCGGCCAAGCCTCGGGCCGCCGCGTCATCGAGGTGGAGAACGTTTCCAAAGCCTATGGCGCACGCGTTTTGATCGACGGTTTTTCGACCCGCATCGTGCGCGGCGACCGGGTGGGCGTCATCGGGGCCAACGGCGTCGGTAAAAGCACCTTGCTCGGCCTGCTGACCGGACGCATCGCCCCCGACGGCGGGCGCGTTACCTTGGGCGCCAACGTCACTATGGAATACCTCGATCAACGCCGCGCCGAGTTGATTGATGGTCGTTCGGTCTGGGACACGCTGTGCGACATGGGGGGCGATCAGGTCAACGTCCGTGGACAGCCCCGTCACGTCGTCAGCTATCTTCGCGATTTTTTGTTCGATGAAAACCAGGCGCGCACGCCGGTCGGCAGCCTGTCGGGGGGCGAAAGAAACCGCCTGCTGTTGGCCAAATCCCTGGCCCGTCCGGCGAACCTTCTGGTCCTCGACGAGCCGACCAACGATCTCGACATGGACACCCTCGACCTGCTGGTCGATGTCCTGGCCGATTATGACGGCACCTTGATCGTCGTCAGCCACGACCGCGATTTTCTCGACCGGGTGGTGACGACGACCATCCTTATGGACGAAAAGACGGGCGTGCACGAATATGTCGGTGGGTACAGCGACGCCATGGCGGCCATCGCGCGGGCGAGCGGGCGGGGCGACGCTACCGTGCAGGCGCGGAAAAGAGCGCCGGAGCGCCCCGGACCTCAAAAACAGGCGCAAAAACTCAGCTATAACCAGCAACGCAGGCTACAACAACTGCCCGCCGAGATGGATCGTCTCCACGGTGAAATCGCCGCCGCCGAAGCCGTTCTGCACGCGCCCGACCTGTACGCCCGCGATCCCCGGGGATTTTCCCGGACCGCCGAACTGATCGACGCGAAAAAAACACTCCTGGAGGCCTGCGAGGAAGAATGGCTGGAACTGGAGGACTTGCGCGAAACCATCGAGGCGGCGAAGAAGGCGGGCGAGGCGGCGAAGAAGGCGGGCGAGGCGGCGAAGAAGGCGGGTTCCCCGTCGTAACGCCGTGAAGACGCAACGCGCGCCCAAGATGGTTGCCAAGGCGTATGGACGGTCCATAATTCGCAAATGACTTCGCCGCGAAGGGCCGGGGGCGCATATGGACACGACCACGCCGAAAAACTGGCATCATTTGACAGAAACCGAGGCGGCCGCGCTTCTGGAGACGGACAGCGCCAAGGGTCTTGATCTGGCCGATGTGAAGCGCCGCCAGTCGCGTTTTGGAGCCAATAAGATCAAGGTCCGCAAGGGAAAACCTCCCCTGCTTATCTTTCTTTTACAATTTCACCAGCCGCTCATTTACATTTTGTTGTCGGCGAGCGCGGTGACGTTCGCGTTGGCGCAGTGGGCCGACGGCGCCGTCATTTTCGCCGTCGTCGTGGTCAATGCCATGATCGGCTTTGTCCAGGAAACCAAGGCGCGCAAGGCGATCGAGGCCCTGACGAACGCCCTGGCGGGTTTCGCCGTGGTCGTGCGCGAGGGCGAAAGACATAAGATCGCCTCGGCTGAGATCGTGCCCGGCGATCTTGTGGTCCTGCAGTCGGGCGACAAGGTCCCCGCCGATCTGCGCCTGTTGCGATCGCGGGACCTGCAAATCGACGAGTCCGTTTTGACCGGAGAATCGCTGCCCGTACACAAACAGACGGAGCGTTTGGCGGCGCAGACAATCCTCGCCGACCGCGCCAACATGGCCTATTCCTCGACGCTTGTTACCTATGGCGTCGGGGTTGGGATGGTCGTCGCCACCGGCGACGCCACGGAGATCGGACGGATCAACGCCCTGATCGCCGAGGCCGCCGTGCTGGCGACGCCGCTCACCAAAAAAATCGCCACCTTCAGTCGGGTCCTGTTGTGGATTATTCTGGCGCTGGCCGCGGTGACGTATTTGGCGGGGTGGTGGCAAGGTTACGCGCCGATCGAGGCTTTCATGGCCGCCGTGGCGCTGGCGGTCGGGGCGATACCCGAGGGATTGCCCGCCGCTATGACGATCATGCTGGCCATCGGCGCCGGTAAAATGGCGCACCGCCACGCCATCATTCGGAAAATACCGGCGGTGGAAACCTTGGGCGGCACGACCGTCATTTGTTCCGATAAAACGGGGACCTTGACGCAAAACCAGATGACGGTCCGCGAGGTGTTCTCCGGGGAGGTCGGCTACCAAGTTACCGGCGAGGGATATGCGCCGGATGGCAAGATCACGCTGCATGGTATGGATATCGACCCGGCACGGCATCGCGCCCTCGGTCAATGTCTGAGTGCGGGGGTGCTGTGCAACGACTCCCGCTTGGTTGACGTCGGCGGGCACTGGACCTGCGAGGGCGATCCCACCGAAGTCGCATTGATCGTCGCCGCCGCCAAGGTCGGGTTGCTGCCCGACGATTTGGAGCGAAAGTTCCCTCGTATCGACACCTTGCCCTTCGAATCCCAGCACCAATACATGGCCACCTTGCACGAAAAGATCGACGGCCCCCTCCCGTCCGGCGGGGAAACGCGCGCGCGCGTTATTTACGTCAAGGGATCGCTGGAAAGCGTCTTAAGCCGAAGTTCCCACGCCTTGGGGGGGCGGGAGGAAAGCGAGGCGCCCTTCGATCGTGCGGAAATCCACCGTCAGGGCGAGGCGCTGGCCGAAAAGGGATTGCGGGTGCTGGCTTTCGCCCGCAAGATCCCGGTTCGGTCTTCCGGCGGGCTTTCCCATGGGGACGTTGCCGATGGGTTATGTTTCTTGGGCTTGCAGGCGATGATGGACCCGCCCCGCCGGGAGGCGATCACCGCCGTCGCGGCCTGCCGCAGGGCGGGTATTCAGGTCAAAATGATCACCGGCGATCACGCCGTCACGGCGCGGGCGATCGCGCGCCAGATCGGCTTGGACGGAAGCGCGGACAGCGATCCGAACACGTTCACCGTTAGCGGTCACACCCTGGCGGCGGTCTCGGATACGGACCTGATCGAACTTGCCGGTCGGGCGGTGGTTTTCGCGCGGGTCGCGCCGGAACAAAAATTGCGTCTCGTCAAGGCGCTTCAGGCGAGCGGTCACGTGGTGGCGATGACAGGCGATGGGGTCAACGACGCCCCGGCCCTGAAACAGGCCGATATCGGAATCGCCATGGGTAAAAGCGGGGCCGAGGTCGCCAAAGAGGCCGCCGACATGGTGCTGACCGACGACAATTTCGCCACCATCGAGGCCGCCGTCGAGGAGGGAAGGGCGGTATTCGATAATTTCCTCAAGTTTATTACCTGGACCCTGCCCACCAATTTGGCCGAGGGGTTCGTCGTGCTGCTCGCCGTTTTTTCGGGACAGGCCTTACCGATCACGCCGGTCCAAATTTTATGGATCAACATGGCGACCGCCCTGTTGCTGGGGTTGATGCTGACGTTCGAGGGTAAGGAGCCCGGGATCATGGAGCGCCCGCCGCGCCACCCTCAAACCCCCATTTTAACCCACGCGTTGGCCTTCCGCATCGTTCTGGTCGGCCTGCTTTTAGTGGTGGGGTCTTTCGGCTTTTTCGAGTGGGCTTTGCAAACCAGCCAAAGCGTCGAGGTGGCGCGAACGCTGGCGGTCAATATGTTTGTTTTTGGCGAACTGTTTTATTTGCTCAATTGTCGTTCCCTGCGCTATTCCATGGTGGCGCTGGGCGTGTTTTCGAACCGGCCGTTGCTTTTCGGCGTGGTCGCGATGGGTGCGTTGCAGGTCGTGTTCACCTATGCGCCTGGAATGAATGCCGTGTTCGGTAGCGCGCCGCTGAACATTGTCCAGTGGGCTCTCGTCGTCGGCGGGGGGATAGTCATTTTCGCCGTGGTGGGCGCCGAGAAATGGCTGCGCGTTCGCGCCGGGAAGCCATGGCGCGGGCCCGGCGCGCGGGGCGGCATGGCTTGAACGAGGAATTTCTGCTATAATGCGCCGGTACGAGGGGGGCTCTAAAATAAAACGTGGGGGAACTTAAGGAGGCTTCTTGTTCTGGGAGAAAGGAGTACCCGATGTTTGTCCAGGATATTCTTAAAAGTAAAGGTTCGGAAGTCGTCGCGGTGTCGAGTGACGCCACGGCGGCGGATGTCGCCCGGTTGTTTCGCGACAATCGGATCGGTTTTGCGACCGTACACCGCTATGAGACGGCGGGACCGGTTATCGGCACGATTTCCGAGCGCGACATTGTTCAGGCGCTGGCGCGCCTGAACGGGGAGGTCGCCACGACCAAGGTCGCCGCCCTGATGACGACGAATATCGTCACGTGCGCTTATGGCGATACCGCCGAGACCATTATGGAATTGATGACCGAACGGCGTACCCGTCATGTTCTGGTGTATGACGGTAGTCGGCTGATGGGCTTGCTGAGTATCGGCGATATGCTGAAACATCGTCTTGAGGAAATGATGATGACGGAAGAAAGCATGCGTCAATACATCTCCGGCGGGACCTACAATTGAAGGAATGTATTTAACAAAGGCGGCAGAGGTTGTGCGCCCACGCCCCCGTTTTTCGGTCCTTGGTTTTGGCGAGGGCGGGGGCGGTTTTGGCTTTTGCGGGAGAGTTTAAGTCCTGACCCTAGCTTTCGCGGGTAAAGACCCACTAGCTTTCGCGGGTAAAGACCCATGTGTCGCCTTCGCTGGCGTGGGGTTGGAAGGCGTATCCTCCGGCATTGAATGTTTTTAGCTCTTCGGGGTCCGCGGGGCGTCGGGTGATGATGTGGCGCGCCATCGCGCCGCGCGCGCGTTTCGCCAGGAGGCTGATAACGCGGGCTTCGCCGTTTCGTATCTCCTTGAAAACCGGGGTGATTAGGCGCGCGTCGAGACCGGTTTTGCGAAGCGGTCCGATCGCCTTGAAATATTCCACGGAGGCGAGATTGACTACGGCGCGATGGCCGTGGCGGGCACATAGGGCGTTAATTTTTTCACTCAAAAGACCCGCCCAAAAATCATAGAGATCCGCGCCCCGGGGGGTCGGGAGTTTTGTGCCCATTTCAAGACGATAGGGTTGAATCAGATCGAGAGGTCGCAAAAGACCGTATAGCCCCGAAAGAATGCGCAAATGATCCTGGGCGTAGTTGAGCTCGTCCGGCGAAAGCGACCGCGCGTCAAGACCGATGTAGGTGTCTCCCGCGAAGGCCAGTGCGGCCTGCTTGGCGTTGGTGGTGTCGAAGGGCGGCGAAAAATCCTGAAAACGCCGATAGTTGAGGTCGGCCAAGGCGTCGCTGAGTTTCATCAACCGGCGAAGATCCTGGCGCGACAGCGTGCGGGCCGTTTCCATGAGTTCTTGCGTGTCGTCCAGAAAATCTCCCTGACTGTGGGGTAAGGGTTCGGTGAGGGGAGAAAAATCGAGTTTCTTGGCGGGCGAAATCAACGCGAGCATGGGCGGCATTCTCCTGATCGTGGGATGTTTTCTGTGCGCCCAGGTCGCCGGGGCGTTACGATGATCTTGAGTAAGAACCATAGGAATTCTAGAGTGTTTCGTAAAGGCACCCCAAAGGAGTAAGTCGTGATCGATATCTACGGCCTTAAAAACTGCGACACGTGCCGGCGGGCGCAAAAATGGGCGAAAGGCGAGGGCCTCGATTTCCGCTTCCACGACCTGAGGGAACACCCCATTGAGCGCGCCTCCTTGGAGGCATGGGCGGACGCCGTGGGATGGAGCGTGCTGCTCAATCGTCGCTCGACGACTTGGCGGAATTTGGACGAGGATGCGCGCACATCTCTTGACGAAACGCGCGCCCTTGATCTGATGGTTCGCCATTCGGCGTTGGTCAAGCGTCCGATCTTCGCATTTAGGGAAAAGGGCGTGCGCCGCTATGGCGTTGGACTTGACGATGCGTTGAAGGGGCGATTGCGCGAGGCCGAACGGTGAGCCGGGCGCAAATGTACTTGATTTTCGAGTTAAATTGAGGCGTTCTAGGAGCGACGGTAACAGCTGTAAAGGGAACGAAATGGCTCAACTCTGCCAATTGAGATGGAATGTGCGGCGGTACGTTTCGGGTGCCTTTGGCGTTTTGATCGCGCTTTTTGTATTAAGTGCGGGGCAACCAGCCGTCGCCGGTGGGAGCAATGGTGAGGATGCGCAAAAATTTGTCGCTACCATGGCCCAGGAAGCCATCGACACGCTAACGGCGGGCAACCAGACGCATAACGATAGGGTGGCGCATTTTCGCGCCATTCTCGATCGTAATTTCGATGTTCCCTTTATTGCGCAGTGGGTGTTGGGCCGCTATTGGCGAGGGATCGGAACCTCGGAACGGGAGGAATATCTTAAGCTGTTCGAGAATTTGATCGTGGTGACGTATGTCGATCGCTTCGAACAATATTCCGGCGAGGTCTTGAAAGTCGGCAAAAGTCTGACAGATTCCAACGGCGACACGATCGTCTACTCCGAAATAGCCCGCCCTCAGAGTGGGACGCCCGTCCGCGTCGATTGGCGGGTGCGTAAAATCGAAGGCGCCTATAAAATTATCGATGTCGTCGTCGAGGGGGTCAGCATGGGCCAGACGCAGCGTTCGGAATTCGCTTCCGTGATCCGTCAGAACGGAGGGCAGGTCGCCGGGTTGCTCAAGGTTCTTCGCCAAAAGGTCAGCGGTTCGTCTTGAGTGACGCGGCGGCGGATGGGATGCATCGCGCCAGACGCGGCGAAAATTTTCCCGTCGCCTCGATGTTGCTGCCCGCCCATGCGCGCCGCAGCGCGCATGCCTTTTACGCGCTCGCCCGTTTCGGCGATGATATTGCCGATTGTGCGCGCCTGAACGACCGGGAAAAACGCGCTCGGCTTCATGCTCTGAAATCACAAGTATGCGGGGACGGCGGCGAGACGAGCGATCCCGCGAGGATGTACGCGAAAGAGCTGGATCGTGCCCTGGTTCGTCTAAACCTCGCTCAGGGGCGCGTCGGCGCGCCGATCGATGTTTCCTATGTCCGTGCGTTGCTCGAAACGCTAATCGACGCATTTTTACAGGACGTCCGGTGCGATCGTTATCAAACCTGGGACGATCTTATGCAGTATTGCCGCCTTTCGGCGGTTCCCGTCGGCCGCTTTCTGGTTGCGTTGACGGGGGGGGTAAAGTCCGGGGGAGTCGTGGGCGCGCGCGATGTTTCGCCGGAACTACGGGCGACGGACGCGTTGTCGATGGCGCTGCAAATTCTCAACCACGTGCAGGATTTGAGGGCCGATTATCGAACGCTCGGCCGGGTGTATCTGCCGCAATGTTGGATCGACGCCGAGGGCGCACGCCGTGAAGAGCTTGCCGAAACGGAGATGACCCGGGCGATGACGCGGGTCAAGGTGCGGATGCTCGACGGCGCCGACGCCCTGCTGTGCATGGCCGATGGCGTCGGACGGAACTATGTTTCCGCGCGCTTGAAACTGGAGGCGCGCGGAATTCACGCCATCGCCCGCGCCCTAAGTCGTCGGCTTCGCCACGCCGATCCGCTGGCGCGTCGCGTCGCCCTGTCGCGTTTGAGCACGGTGAAACACTTCGCATTAGGGATCATGCGGGGCGCGCCCGATCGCAACACCCCGGGACAGGGGCTTAAACAAGAAGACTTTCGACGTTACTGATGTATGGTGTGGCCATGTCTCAGGGGCCTTTACATAGCACCGCCGCCGAGCGCGATGCGCGCCGATATATCGATCGGATCGTGCGTGGCTCGCGCTCGTCTTTTTATTGGGCGATGCGCACACTGCCCGAGCCGCGCCGGGGGGCGATGTTCGCACTCTACGCCTTCTGTCGGATCGTCGATGACATCGCCGACGGCGATGGGGCTAGCGCGCATAAGATCGCCCAATTGGAAGACTGGCGCGATAGGGTGGATCAGCTGTTTCGCGGCGCGCCCAACCACCCGGTGACCCTTGGTCTGTCGCTCGCCGTCGATGCCTACGCCCTAGACAAGGCCGATTTTGTCGCCCTGATCGACGCCATGGAGTTGGACGCCGCTCCCCGGGTACGCCTAGAAGACGATCGCGCCCTCGATCTTTATTGCGATCGCGTGGCGGGAACCGTCGGGCGATTGTCCAACGCCATTTTTGGGGTGCCCAACGATACGGCAAGGCGTCTGGCCGGAACCTTGGGGACGGCTCTTCAAATCACCAATATATTGCGGGACCTGAAGGAAGACGCGAAGCGCAATCGTCTCTATCTGCCCTTGGAAACCCTGCGAACGTACATGCCCAAAGGCGCAGGGGACGCGCACGCCTTCGATGATCCGCTGTCCGTGCTCGCGGACCCGTCCGTCACCGCTATGCTCGACGGTCTTGCTCTACGCGCCCAGGCGTTGTTCGTGCAAAGCGATGATTTGCTGGCGCGCCTCCCGCGTAACCAAGCGCTCGCGCCGCGCATGATGAAGGCGTTCTATCAACGTGTTCTCACACGCATGGTGCGTCGGGGTTGGCGGCGCTGGGACACCCCTCCCCGTTTGGGGACCATGGAAAAAACATGGATCGTCATGCAGGGACTGTCATGACCGCGGGACTTGCCCCCGCGCGCGCCAAAACCATGAACGAGCGGACCATGAGCGGAGCATGAGTGGGCGGGTATATATTATCGGCGGTGGGTTGAGCGGACTGTCGGCGGCGCTGTGCTTGGTGCGGCGGGGGGTGATTCCCATCGTGTGCGAGGCGGGCGGGCAGGCCGGGGGGCGTTGTCGAAGCTATCGCGATCCGGTTTTGCGCCGCGCCTTGAACAATGGCAGCCATCTGGTCCTGGGCGCCAATCGGGAGGTTTTTTCCTATTTGCGGCTGTGCGGCGCCGAACACACCCTGAGGGCGGTTCCCCAGAAGGGAATACCGTTTTATGACCTGACCGATGATTGTCAATGGACGCTGCGCGTCGGTCTCGGGGCGGCGCTCGCGTGGCCGTTCGACCGACGGAGAATTCCGGGCGTCGGACTGGGGGCGATTTTGGGGGATCTTTATCGTTTGCGCCGCGCCACGGGAACGGTCTCTCAGGCATTGGGGGATGTTGACGGCCCTTTATTCCGTCGATTTTGGCTCCCGCTTTGTGTCGCGATATTGAACACGCACCCGGATCGGGCGGCGGCGGCCTTGTTGTGGGCCGTGCTTGAACGAACTCTGCTCAAGGGGAGCGGTGCGAGTCGCCTTTTCCTGCCCGTTCGTGGTTTGAGCGAAACGTTCGTCGATCCGGCGCTGGTCGCCATAAGGCGGCTTCGCGGTGAAGTTCGCCTCCATACCCGCCTACGGGCGGTATCCCATGGACCGACGGGATTGGAGAGTCTGAAATTTCGCCGCGGCGCGGTCCGCCTCGACGTGCAGGATCGCGTGATTTTCGCCTTGCCGCCTTACGCGGTGAAGCATCTTGTCGTGGGAATAGACGCCCCCGAAGGGGACCGCGCCATCGTCAATGTTCACTTCGACACCCCCGCCTACGGCGGCGAGGCGCATGTGTGTGCGATTGTAGGCGGCATGGGGGAATGGGTTTTTTCCCAGGGCGACACAACAAGCGTGACCCTGAGCGATGCCGACGCCCGGATCGGTATGGAAGACTCCGACCTGGCGGGGCGGGTCTGGACGAACGTCGCGCGCGCGCAAAATATCTCCGGTTCGATGGGGAGGTATCGGATTGTGCGGGAAAAGCGGGCCACCTTTTTACAGAGCCCCCAAAACGAGAGGCGACGCCCCGGCGTCACAACCCCCCTGGGGAACCTGTTCCTCGCCGGGGATTGGACGAACACCGGATTGCCGGCGACAATCGAAGGCGCGCTGCTTTCGGGCAGGTGGGCGGCGGAGGCGGTGCTGCGCTCCTTCGAACGGTGATATGGCCCGCCCCGCCCTGCTACGCGCTCTGCAGGGATTTGGGGAGATTAAAATGCATATCCTCGCGGGCCCCATTAAGGGTCGTAACGTCGAGGCGGGCGTGTTCGCCAAGACAATCGACCAGTTGGGAGACCAAATCCTCGGGGGCGGAAGCCCCGGCGGTAATGCCGAGCGTGCGAACCCCACGTAGCCATGCCGGATCGAAGGCCCGGCGATCATCTATGAGATGACTCTTCGTGCCGCTTTCTTGGGCGATCTCACGTAGCCGGTTCGAGTTGGAGCTGTTTTTGCCGCCGATGACCAGAACCAGGTCGCACTGCTCGGCCAGTTGGCGCGCCGCGCTCTGGCGGTTTTGCGTGGCATAGCAGATATCGTTCAACCCGGGGCCGATGATTTTTGGAAAGCGCCGGCGTAGGGCGTCGATAATGTCGCGGGTGTCATCGACGCTGAGGGTTGTTTGCGTGACGAAGGCCAAGGCTTGCGGATCGCGCACCCGAAGCCGGGCGACGTCCTCGGCGGTGGCGACGATATGGGTGCCGCCGGGAATACGCCCTTGGGTGCCTTCGACTTCGGGGTGTCCCTGATGGCCGATCAAGATGATTTCGCGGCCGTGGCGTTCGACATGATTGCGACCCTCATGGTGGACCTTGGTCACCAGGGGGCAGGTCGCGTCGATATAGGGAAGGGCGCGCGCGCGGGCCTCGTCCTCGACGGCCTGTGCCACGCCGTGCGCGCTGAAGACGGTGCGTGCGCCGTCGGGTATCTGGTCCAACTCATCGACAAAAATCGCGCCTTTGGCGCGAAGGCGTTCGACGACGTGTTTGTTGTGGACGATTTCATGGCGCACATAAACGGGCGCGCCGTATTTCTCCAGGGATTTTTCGACGATGGCGATCGCGCGTTCGACGCCGGCGCAAAATCCCCGGGGTTGGGCTAGGATAACGTGAAGGGCCGGTTTCATGGGTGTCCTCATATCGCGTGACGACGGCGATCATAGGCGGCTTTGCGAGGGTTGGAAAGGGGGCGCGCCGGAAGGCGAAAAAAGACCGGAACCCGGGGAATTGGGGTTCCGGCAAGGGTCTTTGCTCGTTGTTCTGGGCTTATGTTTCCAGGCGCGCCGTGTGGTTCAGGGTTTGATGCCGTGTGGTTCAGGGTTTGATATAGCTGTACCCCAGCTGTTCCAGACGGACGATTTCGGCGACCCCGCTGGGGACGATATCTTCGTCGAAAACATCATAAAGATCGCGTCCGACGTCTATTTTTTGGTCGCGGATGGTCTTGGCGCAGACATCGACTTGGACGTTGTCCCCCTTTAGGCCGACCAGTGCCGCCCTCAGTCTCGTGTTCGTTTTCGCCGCCTTCAACAGTCCGACGCCCTGGTTGTGAACGACCAGGACGGCGTTCAGGTTTTCCCGTCCGACCGCGTTAATATGGTTTCGAATGGTCTCCAACGCCTTGAAATAGCGGATGTTATCGTCTCCACCGGCGTAATCGATATGATACACCACCTTTTGTTGGCCATAACGGCCTTGCGCCACCCCAAGGAGGGGAAAGGCGGCCACCAAAAGGATAACGGCGAGGCTACCGCGCAGCGCGGTTCGGATCATGTTTTCCCTTTCTCGCTTCATGGCATGGCCGAGGCGCGCTCCCTCCGGCGTCTCGTCGCGCCAAAATGACGCCTCGCTTTGTGTGAACCGGGTCATGGTAGCGCCAGGGCGGGAAAGGGGGCCAGTCGGGATATCCCAAAATGGGCTCAGGGTTTTCCCTGATATTGGCCCAGCTCGGTAATTTTTTTAACCAAATCGGCCAATGAACGGGCTTGAAGTTTTTCCATTACGCGCGCCCGGTGCGCCTCGACGGTTTTGTCCGAAATATCCAGCGCGTAGGCGATTTCCTTGTTGGTTTCGCCCTCGATAATCAATTCGAGAACCTCGCGCTCGCGTGGGGTTAGGGTGTCCATGCGGTTGAGCACGCGCATGTGTTCGGCCTTTTGCGCGCTACGGCGATGGCATTCCTCTAGAGCGCCATGGACGAGGTCGAGGATGACCTGGTCGTTGAACGGTTTTTCCACGAAATCGAAGGCCCCATCCTTCATCGCCCGCACGGCCATTTGGACATCGCCGTGTCCGGTAATGATGATGACCGGCATGCATGTCGGTTGGCGCACCAGCATGCGCTGCAGGTCCAATCCGCTCATGCCGGGCATGCGGACATCGACAAGAACGCATCCTTGCGTCCCCGGGCTGAAGGTTTTAAGGAAATTTTGCGCCGAATCGAAACTTTTGACCGTATGGCCAACCGAAGAGATCAGCCAACTCAACGATTCGCGCACGGCCTCGTCATCATCGACGATAAAGACGACGACGTCCTGCTTTTCTTTCGCGAGAGGGTGTTGCGTGCGGCTGTCTTCTATCATGAATTTTACTTTAAAGCATTTTTCCGCGTGCGGGGGGAAGCCTGAATGTGAATTCGGCCCCGCCGTCGGGTTGTTTTTTGACATTAAGCGTTCCCCCAAACGATTCGATAATCGAGCGGCTGATCGACAATCCCATGCCGAGGCCGTTTTTTTTCGATGTATAAAAAGGTTCGAATATTTTTTCGATATTCTTTTCGTCAAGCGCGCATCCGGTATCCGCGACGCTGACCGCGACCCAGCCATCGGGACCGATACGGGTTTTGAAGCGTATCGTGCGCTCTTTGACACCATCATTGACCATGCTTTCGATGGCGTTGGTGCCCAGGTTGAGCAGCACTTGCTCCAGTTGTACGCGGTCGGCGCGAACGGGCGGCAATTTGGCGGTCAGTACGAGGCGAATGTCACATCGGTTGCGCGCGGCCTCCGCGCCCAGGAAATCAGCCGTATTGCGGATGATGTCGTTGATCTCCAGGGCGATCATGGCGGGGGGGTCCTTGCCGACGAAGGCGCGAATTCGCTTGACGACCTCGGCCGCGCGTTCGGCCTGTTGTGCGATGCGCTCCAACGCGCCTTTGATTTGTTTGTCCGCCTCGTTTTCTCCGGTCAGTCGGCGTACGGCGCCCTTGGCGTAATTGGTGATCGCAGCCAGGGGCTGGTTTATTTCGTGAGCGAGACTGGTGGCCATTTGTCCCATGGTGTGCAAGCGGGTGATATGCGCCAGATCATGCTGGTGACGGCGTGCTTCCTCCTCGGCCTGTTTGCGCACGCGAATTTCCCTTTCCAGGGTTTCATTGGCCCGGGACAAGGCGGCGGTGCGCTCTTGAACCAGATGTTCGACGCGCGCCCCCCAGACAAGGGCGATCACCAAGATCGCCACCGCCATGAATATCCATTCTTCATACTTGTAAAATACCTTCTTGAAGCTGATATCGCCGAACTTGACGTAGGGGCCGAGATGCAAGTCGAGATAAAGATTATGGACCCTTTGATAATCGAGGGGGACCGTCCACCCACCGTAATCTCCCGCCCGTGCGGCGGGTGCGCCCGGCTTCATGCTGAGGAGGGCGATCGCGACTTTTTGCGCCAATATCTGATCGGTGTGGCGGAGTTTGGAGAACGGCCATTCCGGATATAGGCGGGTGCTGAGAAGGTAGGGAAATCCGGCGACATGTTGCGGGTTGAGAACCTTGAAATCGGCGAGGTCGATCTTGCCGTCGGCGGCCATGTTTTCCAAGACGCCGGTGCGCACCGTTCCGGCGTCAACCGCGCCGGCCTCGACGGCGTAAACGACGAGATCTTGGGGTGCGCCACTGAAATTCAAAGAAGAAAAATCATGTTCGGGGTCGATCAAGCGGTCGTAAAATTCACGGGCGGCCATCAGATATCCGCCGAATCCGTGCCGTGCGACCGCAAGAAACGTCTTTCCGCGAAGATCGCGTAAGGTCGTGATGTCGTCACGATTTTTCCGGGTGAAAATGACAGCGCCAAATTCGTTGATGATGGCCTTATTCGCGCCCAGGGAATACATCGTCGTGATGCGCGAGATACCGTAGGGGCTTTCCAGATTGATATAGTTGCCCGGGTTGGTCAGGAGAAAATCGACACGGCGCGCCTCGATGGCCGAGGTGATTTCCTCAAGCCCAAGGGGAACGATCTCGAAGCGTGTTCCGGCGATAGCGTGAGTGAGGTAATCCGCCGTCGGAGACCACCGCTTGACGGTGACTTCCTTACCGCGAAAAGACAAGACCCCGATACGCACGACTTCCGGCGGCGCGGCGCCTTGCGCCGCGGCTCGTGCGCCGAAGAAAGGTATCATCGCGCCCACCACGATCATGACGATCACGGCGATAAAGGCGGCGCGCCGGAGGAGCGCTCCCGTGATTTTGATGGCTCCACGACGGCGCGACAGAAAATATTTTTCTACCCGGGCAGGGATATTTTTCGTCGCATTTAGACGCGCCATGGCCGCTTGATTTCCCCTCCATTATTTTCGAGATTATGCCCTAAGCTCTTTGATTTGTGTCGTTTGTTTGTTCGAAACTGAATTATAACCTTATGAAAGTAATGGATTAAAACAAGTAACCCTTGACCCGGCTTGGGTATTGTGGCAGAGTCTTCCCGTCGGTGCCCAGAGTGGGGCCGGTATCGGGTTGGGGCCTTCGCGCAAATCCGATGGATATGAGGCTTATTGCTCAATTTATGGAGGATAGCCATGCTCATGGTCATAGCACATTTCGTGCGCCGTTTCCTTGTCTATCTTAGCGCCGGACGCTCTGGCGCATTGTCTCTACATAGCGCGCGTGCACACTGCGGGGGGACCGTTTCGGTGCGCATCGGGGTTCTATGCTGATGCTTTTCGTTCCGCACGCCAATGAGACGGGCGAGGTCGGGGTGTTTTTGCAAGATTTTGTTTCGTGACGGCTTCTTGGACTTAAGGAAAGTACGCTATGACAAGCACAAAGTTGAATCTACCGGCGCTGAATACGGAAAGCGGTTTGTCGCGCTATTTCCGTGAGGCGTGGACATATCCCGTTCTGGACGCCCAGGAAGAGATCATGCTGGCCGAACGCTATCGCAAGCAAGGCGATGTGGAGGCGGCCCATAAGCTGGTGACCAGCCATCTGCGCCTTGTCGCCAAGATCGCCATGGGTTACCGCGGTTATGGTTTGCCGGTCGCGGATCTGGTTTCCGAAGGCAACATCGGTTTGATGAAGGCGGTTAAGAAATTTGATCCAGAGCGGGGCTTTCGCCTGTCCACATACGCCATGTGGTGGATTCGCGCCGCGATAACCGAGTACGTTTTGCGTTCGTGGTCGATGGTCAAAATGGGAACCGTTGCGGCGCAGAAGAAGTTATTTTTTAGTCTGCGTAAACACAAAAAAGCGCTGGGTATCGTCGATAGTGGTGAATTGGATGACGATCAGGCGACGACGTTGTCCGACGCCCTCGATATCTCCAAAGGCGACATCGTCAACATGAACCGCCGGATGGCTTCGCGGGATCTGTCCTTGAATGCGCCGGTCGCCGATGAGGATGGCCAGGAGTTTCAAGATAATCTGGTTTCCGAGGAACTGTCGCCGGAAACCTTGGCGGCGGAAGGTGAGGAAAGCGCTTTGCGTGGCCAGTTGTTGGCGCGCGCCGTGGAAAATCTGAACGAGCGTGAGCGCCATATCTTCATCGAGCGCCGCCTGAAGGACGACCCGGTGACGTTGGAGGAATTGGGGCAGCACTACGGGATCTCTCGCGAAAGGGTTCGCCAGCTCGAAGTGCGCGCTTTCGATAAGGTGAAAAAAGCCGTTGTCGAGGCGATGCCCGTCTCTCTCGGTGGTGACGATTTTACGGCTGTATCCGCACCCGCTTGATGTTGGATGACGGCGTCTCGGCATGGCGCCTTCCACCCACAATGATCCCGTCCCGGACCTCTATCTGGGGCGGGATTTCTTCTTTCCCATTGCGCGATTGGGGTTGGCGTTCGGGGGTGGGAAAATTGGCGAGATTGGATAATTGGATCGGGATTGGGCGATGATTTACCTGTTTTGTGATTTTGGTCTTCCCTACACCGCCGAGATGCGCGCCAGAATTGCGCAACGGGCGCCGGGGCTATGGGCCGAGGATCTTCTTGTCGATGCGCCCGCCCATGATCCCCGGCTTTCGTCCAAGGTGTTGCAGGGACTGACTCGAGACTTTCCCGCGGGCAGCATTTTTGTTTGCGTTATCGATCCCGGCGTCGGCGGCGCGCGTCGCCCTCTTGTCGTTCGTTGCGATGATCACTGGTTCGTCGGTCCGGATAATGGACTTTTCGAGTATCCCATGCGTGCGGCGCAAAAAGACATGCAAGCGTGGGAGATCGTTTGGCGACCCCGGAACCTGAGCGTGACGTTCCATGGACGTGACCTGTTCGCTCCGGTCGCGGGTCGTCTCGCGAAAGATATTTCCGATGGTGGTGGGGCCATGGGCGCCGATCACAACCCGCGCGGAGTCCCTCCAACGCCGTGGGGGTGCGCCACTCCAGGGGAGGCGGTGGACGCCACCGGAGCGATACGCCGCCCCGACTGGCCCGACGATGTGTTCGAAATCGTCTATTTCGATGGTTTTGGAAACGCCTTTACCGGTGTGCGCGCGAAAACGTTAAAACCGGGCGGGAGGCTTATCGTTAACGGACTTTCCATCCCTTTTCACCGCACCTTTTCCGATGTCCCCGAGAGTGCCCCTCTTGTGTATGAAAATGCTTACGGTATGGTGGAAATTGCCGTTAACGGCGGATCGGCTAAGGACCGGCTGTCGTTATGTCTCGGCGACGCCGTGCAATTGATTTAAACGACCGTTGTGTCGGTCGGGGCCGTCTGTACGCAATGCGTAGCGCGGTTTGAATTCTTGTAATGTGTAGCGAATCTTGCGACCCTTTTCGGACCGAGACGGGAAAGCAATAGCAATCCAAAGGTAGGGAGGCAAAGCGCCCATTCAGAGATAAGGTCCCGCAATTATCGGTACACGCCGGCGTGCGTGAGGCGGAACGCGACATAAAATGGATTCTCTGTGATGGAACCCATGGCTCATCGTGTATTTTGTCTTTACGCTTAATGGCGAATTCTTTAGGGCTCACCTCTGTCTTTTTCGGATCGAGGGCGTGCATGCCGATGAAGATATTGCGTACGCTGATGGTCGCTTTTCGTCGGCGTTTCGGCCGTGAGCGAACAGACCTGCGTGGTGGAGCACCGAGGCGACGAAGGATTTTCGCGCCCGAGATTGGGAAAGGTACGAGATGTCGATCGTCATCAGGTTTTGGGGCGTGCGTGGGTCTATCGCATGCCCTTCTTCCGACCACATCCGCTACGGCGGTAACACCAGTTGTGTCGAAGTGCAGGCGGGGGGGCATTGTTTCGTTCTCGACGCCGGGACGGGAATTCGGGGTCTTGGACAGGTTTTGGTGAAAAATAAAGTCCAGGATATTCACCTTTTGATGACCCATACCCATTGGGATCACATCAATGGATTTCCTTTTTTCACGCCGGCGTACGATCCAAAGTGCACTATCGATATTTTGGCGGGGCACTTGCAAAGCAAAACCGGCATTCAAAACGTCCTCGCCGCACAGATGGATAATCCGATGTTTCCCGTTCCTCTCGAAGCGATGCAGGCGACTCTTCGTTTTCGTGATTTCATCGCCGGAGAAGTTTTCCAGCCCTACCCGGGCGTGGAGGTGGCGACCGCGCCCTTGCGTCACCCCAACGGCGCCACCGCGTATCGGATTAATCATGAAGGGCGTAGCGTGTGCTACGTGACCGATACCGAACACGTCCCCGGTGAACTCGACCAGACAATCGTGGGTCTGATCAAGGAGGCGGATCTGGTCATTTACGATTGCACCTACACCGAGGAAGAGTTCCCCGCCAAGGTCGGTTGGGGGCATTCCACGTGGAACCAGGGGGTTAAGTTGTGTCGCGCGGCCAAGGCGAAAAAAATGGTCATCTTTCATCACGACCCCGAGCATGACGACGCCTTCATGGATAAGTTGGAGGCCGAGGCCAAGGAGGTCTGGCCCTCCGTGATCGCCGCCCGCGAAGGGATGGTCGTGGTTTTGGACAAAGAGTAGGGACGTAACGCCCGCGTCATGCGCGCTTGGGGGTGTGCCGTGCCCGTGTGTGGGGGGGTGTGCCGTGCGGGGGTGTGTTCCTTCCGCGGCTTTACGCCCACATGCCGTCCGTTTATTTCCCCTGGTTTAGACTTTGCAGCGCGCTATTTTGGTTTTTGTCGGAGGGGTGAGGTCTTTTTACCTTGTTTTTTTAAGGCTTCTTTTTGGCGTTCTCTTTCATAAAGAGCATCTTGCTCGGCAAGAATTTTTGCCCGTTCATCCAAGGTCAGAGGAACGATATGAATCACGACCCGGCGGTTTTTTGCTTGGTTCTCCGGTATCGCCACGCTTTTGGGGGTGCGGTTGGGAACCTTGGGCCAAGCGTCGGCCAAGCCGGTGGCGCGCAGGCGTTTTAGGATCACGCCCTTTTCATTGAAAAAATTGGCGACGCTGGATGCGCGCGCGCTGGACAGTTGCCAATTCGAAGGAAACTGTACGGTGTGAATCGGGTCATCGTCGGTATGACCTTCGATTTCGGCCTTGTAGGCGCGGAATTTTGGATCGAGTAGGGTGTCGGCGATTTTCGCCAGAAAGGGAAGTGTTTCGCGGCGTAGGGTCGCGGATCCCGAAGGGAAAAAGGCGCCGCCGGCCAATTCGATAACGATTCCACGAGCATCGGTGGTGACCGTGGCGGCCCGTTCGGCTTTCATATCGAAGATGGTGGTCTCGATATCTTTCTTCATCAGGGCGATCGGTGTCGCTATTTTACTGTCGCTTTTTCCGATTTCCTTGCTGATTCCAGCCATAACTTTTTCGTATGTCGGCAGGTCGATTTTCGAAAACGAGGCCAACATAACGAAGAAGGCCATCAAAAGCGTAATGGCGTCGGCGTAAGTGATCAGCCAGTCTTCTTCGTCATTGTCTTCGATCGGCGGCGGTGGTGGTGGCACGGATATTCCTCGGATTTCAAGTTTTGGTGGCGCGCCCCTCTATGCGCGGGCGGCCTGCTCCGTCTGCTGGTTGCGCCGTGCCGCATCAATGTTGAAGTGAATGGCGGGGTCTAGGAAACTGTTCATTTTATCCTGGATATAGCGCGGACTGCGGCGGTCGGCGAGCATCACCAGACCTTCGGCGATGAGATAATTTCTGAACCGGATGATCTGTTCGCGTTGCATGATCTTGTTGGCTGCGGGAAGAAAAATCATGCGCGCGAGAATAATGCCATAGAGCGTCGTAATCAGCGCCAACGCCAGCCCCGGCCCCAGTTTTGTTGGGTCGGCGCCCATGCTGTCGAGCATGATGATCAATCCCACCAGGGTGCCGATCATGCCGAAAGCCGGAGAGGCGGCGGCCATGTTTTTGAGGATATTGACCTGCACCGTGTTGCGCCCAAACGTGGTTTCGATCGAGTTGGCTAAAATTTCGCGGACTTCCTCGCCGGTGTAGCCGGACACGACCATCTCGACGCCGAAACGCAAGAACCGATCGCCACGAACCGCTTTTTGCGCCTCTTTTTCCAAAACGGGAACGCCGGAGCGTTGCACGGTGTAAGCCCAGCGAATGATGCGTCCGACTTCGGCTTTCAGAATGTTACGGCCAATTTTCTGCGTGAAGATGATTTTGCCGATAAGTTTGAGCGATAGAAAAACATAACGGGGCTCATACGAAATGAACGTCGAAGCCAAAGTTCCCCCGACGACCATGACCAAGCTTTGTAGGCTTAAAAATATCCAGTAGTGGGTCGTGCTGAAGGCGATGGCCCCAAGAAAAAGCCCAAACGCGCCCAAGACACCGAAAATTGTTGAAAAAGACATACCCCCCATGCGTAACCCCAAATTCAGCCGTTCGTTTTTGTTATATCGCCCGCCGTTGGGCCGCCGTTACCGACTTGATAGCATAGGATATCTAAGAATTCTTCCAAAATAAGCATATGTTCGCGCATTTCGTTGGGGTCAGGACCTATTAATCTGGCGCGCTGGAGGTCATCGTTCCCGGAAGGCTTCGTGACGCAGCTTTAAGACGGGTTTCATCAAGTAGTCCATCACCGTTCTTTTCCCGGTGTGAACGTCCACCGTGGCGACCATGCCGGGCATGATGGGGAGGTCGCCTGGGGTAGCGCCGAGATAGTTTTTTTCGGTTTGCACCACGACGCGGAAAAATGGGTTGCCCTTGTCGTCCGTGCTGGAATCCGGCGCGACGAGGATCACTTTTCCTTGCAGGCCTCCGTAGCGGGCGAAATCGTATGTCGATATTTTCACGAGGGCGTTTTGGCCTACGCTGACATACCCTCTATCGGTTGGGCGCAACTTACTTTCGATCACCAAATTTTCGCCGGTGGGGACGATCTCCATGATTGGCTCGCCCGGTTTGATAACGCCGCCGATCGTATTGGTCGTCATGTTCTTCACGATCCCGTTGATGGGACTCCTGATTTCGGCGCGCACGCCCTGTTCGTTGGCTTTGTTCAGCAACTGCTGAATGCGCGCGATATTCTGTTCGGTTTTCCCAAGTTCATCCTGGGCCTCGCGGTGGAATTTGGTTTCCTCTTCCTTTACGCGTTGGCGCGCTTCGGCGACGGCGGCGCGGGCGCGCGGAATGGCCGGGCCGAGGCCCTGAAGTTCGCCCTGTAGACTTTGTACTTCGGCATCCAACTGCAAGTGCTCCATCTTTGGCGTCAAACCTTCGGCGAGCAGAGACGTGGACATGGCGAAACGTTCTTTGGCGAGCTTTAGATTGGTTGCCGTCGAGCGGCGCTTGGCCTCAAGTTCCTGAACGTCCAGTTCGCGCTGTTTGACCAATTCCTGCAGGACGCCGACGGCCGCTTCGAGTTGGCGTTTGCGCGCGTTGTAAGCTTGGCGTTCCGCCTCCGCCTGCAAGGGGCGCTCCTTAACCAAATCGGGGGGGAAAACGGGTTCGTGGTCCTGGGTTTCTCCTTCCAGTCTGGCCTTGACCAAAAGTTCATTACCCAGGCGGACCTTCAGTTCGTTGATATTGGCGCCACCGGAGGCCAGGTCGAGTTGGATCAAGGGTTGCCCGGCGTGCACGACCGACCCCTCGGTAACGTAAATTTTTTGGATAATTCCCCCCTCAAGATGCTGGATGACCTTGATCTTACCTTGCGGAACGACCTCTCCGGGGGCGGAGGCGACCTCGTCAAGGGTGGCGAAGTTGGCCCAGACGAACGCCAACCCCAAAAAAATCATGACCGGCCATGCCAGCGGGCGCCAAGTCGGCACCGGGTGGGATGTGAGCATGGAATCGAGCTTGGGTGTTTGAGAGCCGCCCTGGACGGGGGTCTGCGGTGAAACAAGTGAGGACATCGAAGCGTTCATTTGTCGCCCTCGTCGTTGTCGGGATCGTCAATCCGAGTCTGCGTTATTGGGCGCAGGGTGACGGCATTCGTCCGGGTGGGGCGGGATGAAGATTGATCTTTTTCGCCGGACTTGGTCGTGGCCGAAGAGGCGTGGATGCCGGGCGCGCCGTCGATCGAAACAGGACGGATAGGGGCGCCCATCTTCCATGCTGTTTTCGGTGGCGTGACATGTTCGCCCGGGGCGACCTTGTGGGTCGGGGCGCGTCCGCGTGGATGCAGGGTGACGGTCGCCCCGCCTCCTTGAGGTCCTTTGATTCGGGAGGACGGTTGCCGGGAAGGAGAGAGAGGGGAAGACGCGGGCGAAATCGGCTGTGCGCCACGCGGACGAAGCACCGTTGTGGGCGGAGGGGAAGCTTGCGCGCCCGGCGGCGTGTTGTTTTGGGGGGGCGTCCTATCGGCCCGTGGTTCTTGGGGGGCTTGAACGCTTTTTCGCGTGCCGGGCGCGCCGATAGGGGCCAAGGGCTTATCCCGTTTGGGGGGTTCCCAATTCAGCGGAGCATGGGGCGTTTCCGCTTTCTGGCGCGCCCGGGTCAAATTCAAGGCCGGGGCGCCGGACGGCGCGGAAGGCTCTTTGCCGTGCGAAGGTCGTTCACGCAGGAGAGAGGCCGGTATCTTTTTTTCAACCGAAGGCGTTGTGGAGGGCGCGGGAAGGGGCGGCTTGCGCGTCTGTGTGTCGCCCGTTTGTTCTTGTGGCGTGCCCTTCGGCTGTTCTTGCGGCGCGCCCTTCGGCGTACGTTTTGGGCGCGACTCTTCCTCCGATGTCGCCGGTTTCGCGACGCCGAAAAGCCGCGGCAATATTTCGCTGGACGGCCCCGCCAGCGCCAACTTGCCATGGTCGAGCGCGTAAAGATAGTCGCACGCCCCCAGCAAAATCGGGCTGTGCGTGACGACGATCACCGTGCGGTCCTTAGAAATTTTCTTTAGCGTGTTGCGCAATTCCTGTTCGGCGTGGCGGTCCAGGTGAGAAGACGGCTCGTCGAGAAGGATCACCGGGGGGTCGCCAACCAGTGCGCGGGCGATGGCAATTCTTTGGCGTTGTCCACCGGACAAGCGCGCGCCGGCCTCGCCGATTTCGGTGGCGTAGCCGTCGGGCATGTCGATAATGAAGTGATGTACGCCGGCCTCGGTCGCCGCCTTGATGATTTCTTCATCGCTGGCCCCGGGCATGCGCTTGGCGACGTTGTCGCGGATCGTTCCCGCGAAAAGAACGCTTTCCTGAGGCACATAACCCATCCAACTGGCCAGTTCCGTGCGGGTGAATTGAGCGATGTCGGCATCGTCAATGGTGATCCGCCCACTGTTGGGATGATAAAGCCCCTGAACCAATTTGAGTAATGTCGTCTTGCCGCTGCCGTTACGTCCGACCAGTGCGTGAATGCCGCCTTTTTCGACTTTGAACGAGACGTTGGAGACGACCGGCGCCTGATCCTCGCCATAAGCGAAGCTGACCGCCTCGATCGACAAATGCCCTTGCGGCCGATCGATTTCGATGTCGCTGGACTCTCGTTCCGAGGGCATGTCGAAAAATTGCCCGAGACGCTCCACCGATTGATTGAAGCCGTTATAGGTTCGCCATGTTCCCACCAATTGGTTGAGGGGGCCGAGAATGCGGCCAGATAGCATATTCGTGGCGATCAGGGCGCCCATCGTGATTTGCTGGTCGATAATCGCAAGAACGCCGATCGTGGTCAGGGAAATCGACGTCAGCATCGATAACGATGCGCCCAGATTGGTGAAGCTGTCGGTCTTGCGGCCGCGATCAACGGCGTTTTTGATGTTCTTGGCGTGCTTTTCCTCCCAGATCGGACGCAACGCGCGATCCAAGGCCAGCGCCTTGATCGTGGTGCGGCTGGAAATCATTTCCGCGATCAGATCGTCACGGCTCTGGGTCGATCGCAATTCCTGTGCGTTGGCCTGGGCCATGACGTTGCCCGAACGCCAGGCGACAAACATAAAGACCGGAAGAACGATCAAAAGAACCCACGCCACGGGGGTCGCGATGATAAAAATCAAGGTTACGAAGATGACCACGAAGGGGAGATCGGCGACGAGAACTGCGGACGCCCCCGACAAGGTGTTGCGAACGACGTCAACATCGCGAAACAGGGCCTGCCAGTACGCCGAAGGCCGCGCTTCGAGGGCTTTCATCGGCGCGCCCATCAGTTTGGCGAACAGGTGTTTGCCGACCTCGATATCCACGCGCAGGGCGATAGTCTGCAAAATGCGTGAGCGCGCCTGACGCAGGACATAGTCGAAAATCAGCACGAACACCATGCCGATCAGCAAGCCTTCGAGCGTGCTGATGCCTTGATTGTAGACGACGCGATCGTACACTTGCATGACGAACACGGGAACGGCGAGCGCCATCACGTTGACGAAAAACGACATCGCAATAATTTCGCGGAAAATCGGCTTTATCGGGGCAAGAAACGGGCGTATCCAAGATCTTGCGTGGGGTTCTTCGCTCATGCGCACTCACTAAATCATTGGGCCGAATTTGTCCGTCGTCATTTTAAAACAATCGCGGAGACGACAAAACCGATGGCGAGGACGCCACGGAGGCCAAACAAGGCACGCCTTTTCAAATTGAAGGTATTTTTCGTAAACGAGCGCCCCAAGCTCTTTGTAAAAATACCCCGTAAATCAAGTAAGTATGTCGTTTGTGTCTTAACTAATCCTAAACGAAAACAACCCCGGATTAAATATAATCAAGGATATTTTTTCGCATCGGGATGGTGCGCGCTCCGTAACGCGACGTTACGGCAAAACGATCATGCCATGATAACTGTGTGGATATATATGTATTTTTAACTTAAAAAAGCTAAATATTAAAATCCACCTTTCATGGGTGGTCATCCGGGATAAACGGAACGCCTTGATATCCGGGGCAAAAGAGTGATGGGGGAGGGCTGATGTCGGTGAAGGGATATCTTGGTGCAATGGGGCGGTATGGGCTTGCTTTTTTTATGCGCTTTATCCGTGGAACGTTGCGCACCGACCGCCTTTTAGGCTTTGCCGTTCTCGCGGCGTTTTTAGGGGTTTTCATGCTTAACCCCCGAGAGCTCGAAACGCTCAGGGTTAAGGTTTTCGACGCCTATCAGCAGGCGAAACCGCGCGCCATTCCACCGGCGAACCGCCAGCCCGCCGTGATCATCGATATCGACGAGCGCAGCTTGGCCGAAGTCGGTCAGTGGCCGTGGTCGCGCACCGTTCTTGCCAAACTGGTGCACAATGCATTCGCCTTGGGTGTCGGCTTGGTGGGATTCGATATCGTGTTTCCCGAGGCGGACCGGACCAGTCCGGGGGTCTTGGCGCGGACGCTGCAGGGGCTGGATCCCACCACGCGCAAACGGCTAGAGGGATTGCCCAGCAATGATCGCGTGCTGGCCGATGAGATCCGGGGCAAACGCGTCGTGCTCGGGCAGGCGAGCTTCTGGGGGACACTGGATAAGAAAGATGCGCCCCCACCCATTCGCACCTCCGTCGCCGTTCGCGCGCCGCGAGGCGTCCAGGCGCAATCCTTTCTCAAGAGCATCCGAACCCTGGTGCGCAACGTTCCGGTGATCGACAAGGCCGCCGTGGGGCACGGCATTTTTTCGTTGATCCCCGAAACCGACGGAATCGTCCGCCGGGTTCCGTTGTTGTTCCGCCATGGGGGCAACATATATCCCGCCCTTTCCTTGGAAATGTTGCGCGTCGCTTTCGGTCGTCCGACCTTGTTGGTGACGGTGGGGCGCTTTGGAGTCAAGAACGTCGGCATCGCGCCGGTGCGCCAGTTTCCGCCCAAGGGGTTGAAGGTCACCACCGATTCGATCGGTCGCGCGTGGCCGTATTTTTCCAAGTCGGATAAATCGAAATACATTTCCGCGGTCGATGTTCTGAACGGCACCGTCGATGCCGCGAAACTGCGCGGGAAACTGGCCCTTGTCGGGACATCCGCCGTGGGATTGCTCGATCTGCGGGCGACGCCGGTCGATTCCGTGATTCCGGGGGTGGAAATACACGCTCAGATGATCGAAACCATCCTCGGCGGTAATTTTCTGAGCCGTCCGACCTACATGCGCTCTTTGGAGGCCTTGTTGCTGCTCGGTAGCGGGTTGTTGATGATCTGGCTGGTGCCATTGATCGGCGCGCGCTGGACCTTGCTGTTGTTGGTGGTGATCGCCGGGTCCAGCGCCAGCGGGTCGTGGTACCTGTTCGCCCACAAGCGGATGCTGTTCGACGTGTCCTACGCGGTGATCGCGACGTTCTTGCTGTATTCTTTTTTGACCTACATGAGCTACGCCAGGGAGGAGGCCCAACGCCGCCAAACCCGCGACGCTTTTTCGAAATATCTGTCTCCGGATATGGTCGAGGCGGTGGCCGCCAACCCGGGCAAGCTGAAATTGGGCGGGGACCGGCGCGACATGTCGATCCTGTTTTGCGACGTGCGCGGGTTCACCACCATTTCCGAACAGTTCGACGCGGTCGGTCTGACGGCTTTGATCAATAAGTTGCTGACCCCGTTGACCGATCAGATCCTCAAGCACAAAGGCACCGTCGATAAGTACATGGGCGATTGCATCATGGCGTTTTGGAACGCGCCTTTGGACGATCCCGAGCATGCTCGCAATGCCTGCATATCCGCCCTGGTGATGCTTGAGGAAATGGGGCCGCTCAACGCGCGCCTGGAACAAGAGGCGAAAGAGGAGGGGCGCAAACATATTCCGTTGAAGGTCGGCGTCGGCGTCAACAGCGGCGAATGCGTGGTCGGCAACATGGGCTCCGAACAGCGCTTCGATTATTCGGTTCTCGGCGACAGCGTGAATTTAGCTTCGCGCCTGGAAGGGCAGAGTAAAAATTACGGCGTGCGTATCGTCATCGGTGAAAGCACGCAAAAACAGGTGCCGGACTTGGCGGTGATCGAACTGGACTTGATCAAAGTGAAGGGCAAAAATCAGGCGGTCCGCATTTTCACCCTTCTGGGTGACGAATCTGTGGCAAAAATTAATGAATTTCAGAGCCTTAAAGAAACTTGTGAAAGTATGATCTCGGCCTATCGCAAGCAGGATTGGGCGGCGGCGCGAGACGGACTTGAACGTGCGCGGCCATCCGCCCGGTATTTCGATATCGAGGGATTAATGGATCTTTACGAAGAGCGTATCACGGCCTACGAGAGAAATTCGCCGCCGGCCGATTGGGACGGCGTATTTGTCGCCACAAGCAAATAAGCGAGGTGAAGGCGGGGGGAGATCGCGGGCGGAGGCGAAGACTGAAAAGGGGGCGTTATTTCGAGGACATCACCCAAATGCCCCGCCAATCCTTCGGGGCGTCCTTTTTCAGGTGTCGGCAGCGCTCGATATAGGTTTGCGATAGCCCATCGCGAGGATTGATGGTCAGGCACTGCTCAAAGGATTTCACCGCCTTGTCCCAGTTCCCCTTATGGTATTGGGTCCGTCCCTCTTTAAAATGATTGATCAGTTCCATGGCGTTGGGGAAGGTGTCTTCGCTGTGGTGGTCGAGGACCTCGTAGACGCGGACCGGTTTGGTCTTCCCTTTGACGACGACATCGTCGATATCGCGAATACGATAGGTGCCCTTGAGGCGCGCGAAGGTGAACTCGCTGATGAGCAAATTCGCCGAATACTGCTTGCATGCGCTTTCCAGGCGCGCGGCCAGGTTTACGCCGTCGCCGATGATCGTGTAATCCATCCGCTTGGGGCTGCCGATGCTGCCCGAAACCACGGTGTCGGTGTTAAGTCCGATGCCGTGATCGATGGGGCGTTGCCCTCGGGCGATGCGCACCTCGTTCCACTCGTGAAGCTTGACGATCATCGCAATCGCGGCGCGCACGGCGCGGTCCTCGTCGTCGCCGTGGGCGATCGGGATGCCGAACGCGGCCATGATCGCATCACCGATGAACTTGTCGAGCATGCCACCTTCATGGGAAATACAATCGACCATGATGGTGAAATACTCATTCAACAATTGGACGGTGCCTTGAGCGCCCAATTCCTCGGTGATGGTGGTGAAGCTGCGAATGTCGGAAAACAGCACCGTCGCCGTGGTGGCGGTGCCGCCCAACAGGTTTTCACCTTGCCCCAGTAATTGATCGGCGACACCCGGATCCATATAGCGTGACATGGTTGATTTCATGCGTTTTTCGGCGCTGATGTCCTCAATCATGATCATCGCGCCCAATTTATTTTTATCGGTGCTGATCAGGGGGAGGACGGTCAGGTTGACGGAAATTTTTTCGCCGCCGAAGGTTAACTCGCCATCGACGGTGATGTCGCTGATTTGGGTTTTATCGACCTTGTGAATTTTCTCGATCACCCAGTCGTTGGGAGCGCTGAAAAATTCATCCGCCGGCTTGGAGATGATCGCCGCGCTGTCTTCGGCCTTGAAAATCGCGACACCGGCGGCGTTGCAAGTGACGATGCGACCGTCCTCGTCAAGCGTGACGACGCCGTTGGACATGCTTTGCAACATCGATTCGTTATAGTTCTTCATGTTCTGCACGTCGCTGAACAGCTTGGCGTTTTCAAGCCCGATCGAAACTTGGGCGGTGAACGCCTTGAGGCGCTGCTCGTCCTCGCCGGTGAACGGCCCACCGCGTTTGTTCAGGCATTGGGTGACGCCGATCACCCGCCCCGCCTTATTGACGACCGGGACGCACAGAATGGAGCGGGTGAAAAACCCGGTCTTTTTATCGAAGCTGGGATTGAAGCGCAGATCGGCGTAGGCGTGGGGGATATTGACCGTTTGCCCCGAGGTGTAGACGCTGCCCGCAATGCCGAGGTGGTTGGGGAGGCGGATTTGCACCTGGTCCAACCCTTCGCCGACGCTAGACCACAGTTCCTGTGTTTTGTCGTCGTTCAAGAACAGGGTGGAGCGTTCGGCGCCGAGCATGCGCGTCGCTTCGCCCATGACTTTTTGCAGCAGGGCGTTGAGGTTGATTTCGCCGGTAACGTCGGCGACGATGTCCAGGAATTCCAACTCCTGAACTCTCTTTTTTTCCATTCTTTCGATGGTTTGCGTGTTTTGCAGGGCGATACAGGCCTGGGTCGTCATTGCTTCGAGCAAGGCCATGTCGTCTTTCGTGAAGCGCCCTTTTTGCTTGTTGAGGGCCTGTACGACGCCAATCACCTCGCCTCTGACGGTGGTAATTGGGGCGCACAAGATGTTCCGGGTGCGAAAACCGGTCTGCTCGTCGATCGTTCGATTGAAATGGGGGTCGGCATAGGGATCGTGGACGATGCGTCCCTCGCCCGAGGTGAACACCCACCCGGCGATCCCCGTGTCGTTGAGCATGCGGATTTCGCGGATATCTTCGCCCTGGGCGACGCGGGAATATAATTCTCCACTGCTGGGGTCATTGAGAAAAAGAGATCCCCGTTCGGCCTTGGTCTCGTGGGTGACGATATCCACGAGGGCGAGCAAGACCTCGTCTAGAGTGTCGAGCGCGGCCATTTTGTGCGAAATGTCGAGAAGCATTTCGGTGCGGCGCAGGCGCAACGCCGACGTTGACGGCGTGCGTCTGGGCGCGCCGTTTGATTCGGGTTGTTTCCGGGCGGGGGATGAGGGTTTTTTCGGGGCCGATGTTTTCGTCATTAGCGGATCTCGATCATGTCGCGCAAGGTCGCGATGGTTTCATGCAACTGACGGATTTCGTCCCGATGCTGGGCCGCCATTTTTTGTTGGCGATCTTGGTAGGTGAAGTTGGCTTTTTCCAAAGATTCGCGCAGAGCGGCGACGGTTCCCTGAAGCTGAGCGATCTCATCGGCGTTGTTGCGGGTCGCTTTTTGAACGGCCTCGTCCTTGTCGAAGCGTAGTTTTTCCAGTTCGCCGCGCAGCGCCTGGCAGGTTGCGCGTAATTGGATGATTTCCTGATTGGTTGAGGCGACGGTCTTTTGGACGGCCTCATCCTTTTCGAAGCTCAAAGTCTCCAGGTTCTCACGCAGCGTCCAGATGGTTTGGTGTAAATGGCGAATTTCGGCCAATGCCTCAAGATTTTGCATTCCCGGAACGTTCGTCCGTCCGTGTTTGTCGTTATTTTCCACGCCCTTTGAGCGGGCTTTCGGTGAACGTCCCACGGACAATTTCCTTCCTCGGGGCAGGGGGATTTTTTCATCGCGCCCCCTCCACGGCGAACGGCGGCCTGGGAAGAGGGCGGGCAAATTTCCCACCGGCAGAGCACGTTATGAGGTTTTCGTGCAACCCTCATTTTATAGGGAATACAAGGTACGATGACTTCCAGAAAAGATCAAATCTTATAAGGGGTTGAGCTTTCCTTAGAGCCGCCTTTCGAAATTCGGACGCCGATGTGAGCTATATCTATCGTTTGCAAAATTTGATGTATGGGGAGTCCGGAAACCACTTAACACACAATCAGAGATGTGGGGCCAGAGATGTGGGGCGGTTCGCAATTTGGGACGATTTGCGATTATGGTGGAAGAGGAGAAGAGGAATGGAGCGGAAATTTTTTTATTGCCGCGTAAATTAAAGCAAATAAAAACGGTCGGAACTTGTGATTCCGACCGTTTTTAAGATGGCTCCGAGGGTCAGATTCGAACTGACGACCGGTCGGTTAACAGCCGACTGCTCTACCGCTGAGCTACCTCGGATCAGGCAACCCCGGAATGATGGAGGCGCGGACCGGAATCGAACCGGTGTACACGGCTTTGCAGGCCGCTGCGTAGCCACTCCGCCACCGCGCCAATTTCGCCGACGGCGACCAACGAAGGCCACCAACCGGGGATCCATTTACGCCTCATCCCAAGGGCAGGCGGAAATTAGACGCTTGGCGCCTCCGTGGTCAAGCACGCAAATTGCAGTTTTGTATTTTTTTTTGCACAGAGGGTGTTTTCCATTTCCCTCCGCACGCCGGAATGAAGAGGCGAACGCCGCTTCTCGCGCCGAATTTGCGCCCGTCACGGCCCTTGTAAAGGTCGTCGGTCGTTGTTTATGTTCGCGCCGCGTCGATTCCAGTTCGCGGGATGGCGGCGATGGGATATTTCTCGACCGCTTGGATCGGATCGGGATTGTCAGGCGAACGCGTTTGGCCCTATAAAAAGGGCGACGGAGTCTGCCTGATCGTGCGTATCTTGAAAACGTCAGTCCCGTCCACCGCTCCTGCGGGTTCGCGCTATGCGCGTCGTGGGGCGCCGGTTCCCGGTGGGCGTTATTCTGAAGGATGAAAGGTGCGTGCGATCCTGACCGTTCGTTCGTCCCCGACCTCTCAGGGGGCTGCTATCGTTTTTTCATGTGTTTAGCGTTATGACGTTGCATAAGGCACACGTTACAGAGAACCCCAGCCGACAAAAGGAAGTGCACGATGGATTTTTCCGCCGCACGCCACAACATGGTTGAAAGCCAAGTCCGCACCAACAAGGTCCGGGATCCCTTGGTTCTGGAGGCAATGGAAACCTTGCCTCGCGAAAAATTTGTTCCCGAACGCCTTCAGGCGCTCGCGTACATGGACGAAGATATTTCCCTCGGCGGCGGTCGCGTCCTTATGGAGCCGATGGTTTTGGCGCGCCTTCTCCAGGCGGCGGACGTCAAGGCGGAGGACATTGCCCTCGTCGTCGGATGCGCCAGCGGTTACGAAGCCGCCGCGCTGTCCAAACTTGCGGCGACCGTCGTCGCGCTGGAAAGCGATAAGGCGCTGGCCGACGAGGCGGCGCATACGCTGGCGGCGTTGGGATTGGACACCGTCGCCGTTGTCGAGGGAGCGTTGCCCGCGGGATACCCGGAGCAGGGTCCTTATGATGTGATTTTCATCAATGGCGGCGTGGCTGAGGTCCCGGCGGCGTTGCGCGATCAGTTGGCGGACGGCGGGCGCATGGTTTATGTCGCGTTAGGCGCGCGGGGAGGAGGGCAGGCCGTTCTGGCGAACAAGCAAGATGGCGTCCTTTCCCAGGTTGATTTATTCGATGCCGCGTGCCCCCTCTTGCATGATTTCGCGAACGCACCCAAATTCACTTTCTGACGGTCGGGTTCCTTATTCGTGGATTCTACGGATAAGCGGATAAAGAGCCTTGCGTCTTTTTCGTAGCGTTTGGTGGAGAAAAAGCGTGGCAGGGTCTTTCCCCGTCGATATTGATGTCCATACGTTTCATGATATGCGCGAGAAGGGCGAAAATTTGTGGATTTTGGATGTGCGCCAACCCTGGGAAACCGATATTTGCGCCTTCGAGGACGGCATCAGGCTTCCCTTGGCCTCTTTGCCGGAGGGCGTCGATCGAATCCCTCGCGACAGGGCGGTCGTGGTGGTTTGCCATCATGGTATTCGCAGCAAACATGCGGTTTCGTGGCTGCGGGCGAACGGGTTCGACAACGCCATCAATTTGAGCGGCGGCATCGACGCCTGGGCGCGCCAAATGGACCCGACCATGGCGACATATTGAGCGTTTGAAAGCGTGTGAATACAACTGATTGAGATTCCTTTGCCTTTTATGGCGACGGCGGATAAACTCAAAACCCGATTGGGGGTCTTAGCTAATGTACGGTCGATTAAGAAGTGTAGTTCCCGTTTTCATGGCAGGCATTTTCAGCCTGTCGTTAGGCGTCGCGGCGCATGCACAGACTTTCGAGGAAACCTTGGCTGCGGCCTACCGCAGCAACCCCGGTTTATTGGCCGAACAAGCCCGCTTGCGCGCCATCGACGAAGGGGTGGCGCAAGCGCGGTCGGGATGGCGTCCTTCGGTTAACGCCACAATGACGACCGGTCGCGCCATTGACGATAAAAGCGCGACGCCCAAGGTCTATCGCGACCCCTCGACGATGGGTGTGACGATTTCCCAGCCGCTGTACTCCGGCGGGAAAACCGTCGCCGCCACGGCGCAGGCGGACAATGCCGTGTACGCCGGGCGCGCCCGACTCTCGAGCGCGGAACAAACGGTTCTGTTAAACGCCGCCACGGCCTATGTAAATGTCGTGCGCGATCAGGCCGTCGTCGATCTCAACATTAACAACGAACAAGTTCTGAAGCGTCAATTGGATGCGGCGAAGGATCGCTTTAAGGTTGGCGAGATTACGCGCACCGATGTCGATCAGGCCTCGGCGCGGCTGGCGGGAGCGACCGCCGACCGTATTCAGGCCGAAGGGGCGCTGGAAACATCGCGCGCCAATTTCGTCAGCGTCGTGGGCATGGCCCCGGAAAAACTGGGGGCTCCGGACATTGAATTTTCGTTGCCCGATTCCTTAGGCGAGGCGGTCAAAATCGCCGCAGAGGGAAATTACACCGTGCAGGCGGCGGTTTATGACGAACGCGCCGCGCGCGACGGGGTGCGCGGCGTCGAGGGCGATTTGCTGCCCTCACTGTCCTTGAACGGTTCGGCGACTCGCTCGTTGAACACGATGAGCCAGAATTACGCCTCGAACTCTTATCAGGCGCAGTTGGTATTGAGCGTTCCGCTGTATGAGGCCGGTGGGACCTATTCGCGGCTTCGCCAGGCTCGCCAACAGGCTTCACGGCAACGCCTGTTGATCGATCAGGCGCGCAGGAGCGCTACCGAGTCGGCTACCAGCGCATGGGAAACTTTGCAAACGGCTCGCGCCCAAATCGTGTCCATCAAATCGCAGGTCAACGCCTCGCGAACCGCACTGGCCGGCGTCGAACGCGAAGCCGCAGTGGGCTCACGCACCGTTTTGGACGTTTTGGACGCCGAGCAGGAGTTGCTGAACGCGCGCGTCAAGTTGGTGCGTGCCCAGCGCGACGCGACAGTCGCCATTTTCCGCTTGAAGGAATCCATGGGGCAACTCACCGCCCGTAATTTAAACCTCAAGGTGGATTTATACGATAACCAAGGGCATTATCGTGAGGTTCGCGGCAAGTGGGTCGGAACCTCGTCGAGCGGCGAAGATAATCGTCCCGTGCAGTAGCGGGCGCCCGGCGCACAACGGATATCATCTTTGGGGGACACCAACCGAGTGAGCGGTCAATGAGCGAAGAAGTTGGGCAGGAAGAAGCGGGCGAAGAGCCCTCGATGGAGGATATCCTCGCATCCATTCGGAGAATTCTGTCCGAGGATGAGGAAGAGGAGGGGGGCGAGGGCGCGGCATCCGCCGAGACGCCCGTAGAAGAGCCCGCCGCTTCCGCCGAGGAAGAACCGGAGATGGACATGGCCGCCGCCATGGAAGAGATGGCGGGGGAGTCCGAACCCGAGCCGGAAATGGACATGGCCGCCGCCATGGAGGAAATGGCGGCGGAGCCGGAGCCGGAGCCGGAAATGGACATGGCCGCCGCGATGGCGGAAATGGAGGATACGCCCGAGATAGAATTGGCTGAACCTGAGCCGGCGCCCGAACCAGCGCCCGAGCCCGAGCCTGTTCCGGAACCCGATCCCATTCCAGAGCCGGCGCCCGAGCCCGAGCCCGCACGAGTCGTGGCTCCTCCGCCCCCTCCGCCACCCCAGGCCGCGCCTGCAGCGAATATTTTTGATCTTACCGAAGAAATGATTGCCGATTTGCCCCAGGATAAGAGCATCATGTCGGCCCCCGCGGTGAAGTTGAGCGAGGATATTCTCGGCGATTTGGCGCGTGCGATTCTCAGTCAGCGGGAGTTGGCGGTCGGTGGTCACGAGGTCACATTGGAAGGCATGGTGCGTGAAATGATGCGTCCCTTGCTGAAAGAGTGGTTGGATCAAAACCTGCCTTATCTGATCGAGCGGCTGGTCAAGAAAGAGATCGACCGGATGATTAACCGGGCCGAGCGTCTGGAAGATTAAGATTTTTCCCGTCGCCGTCCCGTGACGCCCACGTGGCGCGCGCCATCCCGATGTCACCCCACCCGACACCCCGAGATTAAAAGAGAGGACCGTTCGGCAATGCTGGACAAAACGTATCGCCCCGCAGAGGTCGAAGAGAAAATTTACAGCCAGTGGGAAGAGAACGGCGATTTCAGCGCCGGCGCCCGTGGCGACGCGAAACCGTTTACGATTGTCATGCCGCCACCGAACGTGACGGGAAATCTGCACGTCGGACATGCGCTCAATCACACCCTGCAGGATATCCTGATCCGCTACTACCGGATGAATGGACGCGACGCCCTGTGGCAACCGGGCACGGACCACGCCGGGATCGCGACCCAGATGGTGGTCGAGCGCCAGTTGGAAGCCGACGGAAAATCCCGTCACGATCTGGGCCGCGACGCCTTTATCGAAAAGGTTTGGTCTTGGAAAGAGAGCTCAGGCGGGGCGATCACCCAGCAGTTGCGCCGCCTCGGGGCGTCGTGCGACTGGCCGCGTGAACGCTTCACCATGGACGACGGGCTGTCCGCCGCGGTGCGCAAGGTCTTTGTCGATCTGCATAAAAAGGGCCTGATTTACCGTGACAAGCGTCTGGTGAACTGGGATCCGAAATTGCATACCGCGATTTCCGACCTGGAGGTGGAGCAGCGCGAAACCGTCGGTAAGATGTGGTATTTTAAATATCCGATCGCAGGCGAAGACGGGCTTTTCCTCACGGTGGCGACGACGCGCCCGGAAACCATGCTGGGCGATAGCGCCGTCGCCGTCCATCCCGACGATGACCGCTATCGCGATTTCGTCGGCAAGCGCGTGGTGTTGCCGATCGTCGGTCGCCATATCCCGATCGTCGCCGACGACTACGCCGATCCCGAGAAGGGCACAGGGGCCGTCAAGATGACGCCGGCGCACGATTTCAACGATTTCGAGGTTGGCCGTCGTCACGGTCTGGAGTTGATCAACGTCCTCGATCACAACGCCTGCCTCAACGAAAATACGCCGGAAAAATACCGTGGCCTGGATCGTTTCGAGGCGCGCCGTTTGGTCGTCGAGGAAATGGAAAGTCTAGGTTTGCTCGACAGGATCGAGGATAATCCGATGACGGTCCCCTACGGCGATCGTTCCGGCGTCGTGATCGAGCCGTGGCTACTCGATCAGTGGTTCGTTGACGCCGAGACCTTGGCCGTTCCCGCGATCGAGGCGGTAAAAAACGGCCAAACGAAATTTGTCCCGCAAAATTGGGAAAATACCTACTTCGAGTGGATGAACAACATCCAGCCCTGGTGCGTATCGCGCCAAATTTGGTGGGGACATCAGATTCCCGCTTGGTACGGCCCCGACGGTCGGCCCTTCGTCGAAATGACCGAGCAGGACGCCCTTGACGCCGCGCGCGCGCATTATGGCGAGGATACCCCCCTGGAGCGCGATCCCGATGTTTTGGACACGTGGTTTTCCTCGGCGCTGTGGCCTTTTTCGACCTTGGGGTGGCCGGAGCAAACGCCGGAATTGGCGCGCTATTACCCGACCGATGTGTTGATCACGGGCTTTGACATCATCTTTTTCTGGGTCGCACGGATGATGATGATGGGGCTTGAATTCACCGGCGAGGCGCCGTTCCGCACGGTTTATATTCATGCCCTGGTGCGCGACGAAAAGGGCCAGAAGATGTCCAAGTCGAAGGGCAACGTGATGGATCCCCTGGAGATCATCGGCAAATACGGGGCCGACGCCCTGCGCTTTACATTGGCCGCGCAGGCGGTGCAGGGGCGCGATGTTAAATTGTCCGAACACCGCATTGAGGGTTATCGTAATTTCGTCACTAAATTATGGAACGCGGCGCGCTTCGCCGAAATGAACGAATGCGCCTATGACGGCGCATTTGACCCCAAATCGTGCAGCCTGAGCATCAATCGGTGGATCGTCTCGAAGCTGGCGCAGGCGGCGATGGATTGCGCCGCCGCGATCGACGCCTATCGCTTTAACGAACTGGCCGATGTGCTCTACCATTTCACCTGGGGGACGTTCTGCGACTGGTATTTGGAACTGAGCAAACCGTACCTTCAGGGCGGGGATGAAACCGCCAAGGCGGAAACCCGCGCCGCTGTGGCCTGGGTGCGCGATCAGCTGCTGCACCTTCTTCATCCGGTGATGCCTTTCGTCACCGAGGAGCTGTGGGCGCAGACCGGCATGCGGGCGACGCGCTTGATCGGCGCGTCTTGGCCCGATCTGGGCGAGGGTGACCGCGACCTCGCTGCCGAGGCGGATGTCGATTGGCTTATTCGTCTGGTCACTCAAGTGCGCGCCCTGCGTTCGGAAATGAACGTCCCCGCTGGGGCCAAGGTGCCGTTGCTGCTTAAGGACGCCAGTGCCCAGAGCGCGCAAAAACTCGCCGTTCACCGTGACGCGATCCTCCATCTGGCGCGCTTGTCCGAGGCGACGCTTTCGAACGACGCGGCGCCTAAGGGCGCGGTTCAGGGGGTCCTCGACGAGACCACGGTGATCCTGCCGCTCGCCGGAATTATCGATATCGCGACCGAGCGCCGGCGCCTGGAAAAAGAAATCGCCAAGTTGAATGCGGATGTCTCTAAATACGAAAAGAAATTGTCCAACGCGGGCTTCCTCGCCAAGGCCCCGGCGGAGGTCGTCGCCGAACAGCGCGCTCGCCTTGAGGATATGGTGCAAACGCGCGAAACCTTGAACCAAGCCCTGGCGCGATTGGCCGCCATGGCATAAGGCCTTCGCGCGACGAGAGAACGCCCCTTTGTGCCGATAATGTGCAGACAAAGGGGCGATTTCGTTTTTGGCGGGCCTGTACGTGCCCCTGCATGGAAGAGCGCCCGGGGCGGTACGACGTCGTTATCAACCTTGACCTGAAAAAGACATGGTCTAATGTCGATGTTCGCGAAAGGTTTTTTAACGCGGGTTGTGCGCGTATGCGTTTGCGCCTCCTCCTGCGAAATACTTTTGGTCCCGTTGGGAGATGTTGTTTATGGCCGGTTTTTCTTCTTTCGTCGTTTTCATTGTCATTTTGGCCTTCGTCATGGTGTTTCTGGGGGTCAAGTCGGTCACCCAGGGGATGCAGTACACCGTCGAACGTTTTGGCCGGTATACCCGGACGTTGGCCCCCGGCTTGCATTTTATCGTTCCGGTAGTCGATAGAATTGGGTTTAAGATCAATATGATGGAGCAAGTTCTAGATGTTCCATCTCAGGAGGTGATCACCCGCGATAACGCCATGGTTCAGGTCGATGGCGTGGTCTTCTATCAGGTCTTGGACGCCGCTAAGGCGGCCTACGAAGTCAGCGGCCTGCAAATCGCGATCTTGAACCTGACGATGACCAACGTGCGTACCGTCTTGGGTGCGATGGATTTAGACGAGCTTCTTTCCCAACGCGATTCGATCAACGCCCGCCTGCTCGCCGTCGTCGATGACGCGACCTCGCCGTGGGGGGTGAAAGTGACCCGGATCGAGATCAAGGACATCTCTCCGCCACGCGATTTGGTCGATGCGATGGGGCGGCAAATGAAGGCGGAACGCGTCAAGCGCGCACAAATTCTAGAGGCGGAAGGGTCGCGTCAGGCGGCGGTGCTGAAGGCCGAAGGCGAAAAACAGGCGGCGATCCTTGAGGCCGAGGGACGCAGGGAGGCGGCCTTCCGCGATGCCGAGGCGCGCGAACGTCAGGCCCAGGCCGAAGCCGCCGCGACCACTGCGATGTCTGCCGCGATCGGTGCCGGAAATACCCAGGCGATCAATTACTTCGTCGCTCAGAAATATGTCGAGGCGCTGCGCGATATCGCCTCGGCGCGCAATGAAAAGGTCATCTTGTTGCCGATGGAGGCGACGGGGATATTGGGCTCCCTGGCGGGGATTTCCGAACTGGCCAAGAGCGCCTTCGGTTCCGATGCCGCGGGCGGCGGCGCATCCGGCGTGGGGGGCTCGGTGCCGACGACGCGCGGCTAAACGTCTTACCGGGCGGTTTTTTGTTGGGGACCTGGAATTATTGGGAAGTTCGGGGGATCATGGACGTTTTTTTAGGCCATCTCACGGGTTGGCATTGGCTGATCGTCGCCGTGGTTTTTATCATTATTGAAAGCATCGCGCCCGGTTTCGTGTTTTTGTGGGTCGGTATTTCCGCCGCCCTGATCGGCGTCGCCCTGTTTATCGTTCCGGGGATGCCACTGGAGGCGCAGGGCTTGGCCTTCGCCGTTCTGTCGGTAGGCAGCATCGTCGTCGGGCGGGTGTGGATGTCTAAAAATACCCCGCCGAGCGATCATCCCGTTCTCAATCAACGCGGTGCGCAATACATCGGCCGGCATGTCGTTCTCGACGGCGCGCTGGTCAACGGTTATGGAAAGATCCGCTTGGACGACACCTCATGGACCGTCGTTTGCGCCGAAGATATCGCCGCAGGCCGTCGGGTTGAGATCGTCGGGGTCGAGGGGACAAGCCTGAGGGTCATTCCTTGTTGATCCCAGGCCTTGTTGATTCCCAGGTCCGCCCGCCTCGAATCCTGCGTCTTCCTGCCTAATGGGGCCGCCACGGTCTCCGATGCGATTTTTCCACCATTCCCTCCCCACGGACTTGGCGTCAACGATAAACCGACTATATCCTTGTCACCCCGAATTATAGGAGTTTTCCCGCCATGAGCTATCACTTCACCAAAACCCTGGACCGGCCCTTCGCCGACGCCATAGATTACGTCACCGCCGCTTTGAAGACGCAAGGATTCGGGGTGTTGACCACGATCGATGTTCAAAAAGCGATGAAGGAAAAAATTGATAAGGATATTCTCCCTTACACGATTCTCGGCGCGTGTAATCCCGGATTTGCCTATAAGGCCCTGCAAGCGGAAAACAAAATCGGCACGATGCTGCCGTGTAATGTTGTCGTCCAGCAACTCGATGATGGTAAAATCGAAGTGTCGGCAGTGGATCCCATGGCGTCTATGCAGGCGGTCGATAACCCAAATTTGGGCCACGTCGCCGCGGACGTTCGTGCGATGTTACAAAAAATTGTCGAAGATCTTTGAGTTCGTCGAATGCGGCGGGGTCAGGAAACCCCGCCGTGTTCACCCTCGCGGCGCAATTCCAGGATATTCTCAAGCCGCTTTTCCCACATTTCCAGCTCTTCCTCGTCGGCGTCCTCATCGTTCGAATCGAGCAGTTCCCTGTTGGCGCGGATTTGGTTTTCGACGACGACCATCAGCTCGTTTAGGTGGGCGTCGGAAATGTTGTTGATCGTGATTTTACCGTCAAAAAGCATGTCGGCGCGTTTCATCAGCGACAACGATTCCAATTTTTCATCGACTTCGCGCCATTGCATATACCAAGCATCGTAAACGCTTGAAGCGCTTTCCCCCCCGGCGGCGGTGATGGCCTCGTCGAGAGTGCCCATGATGGTCATGAACTCATGAACGGAAAGAACCAGATTGCGGGCCATGTCATACCTTATTGTCGTAACGGAGCTATTTGAAAATGCCGAAGCGGCAGATTAGGAGATCACGGCCCCTGGTGCAAGAGCCCTGGGGGCGGAACGATATCCCCTTACCGATTTTTAACGGGCGTGCCATAGACTTGTAAAACCTATTGCCTTAGGGCGTTAAATGGCGAGGAAATGGGGTGTCTCGAAAAAAGAACATTATCGACAACCGTCTCGCCGGCAAGCCCGATGACGTGGACGCATCGGACAATCCGACACCGCGCGAACGAGGCCGGTTGATCGTCAAACGACTGGAGAAATTCATTCGTGAGGGCCGCGGCGATGATGGGGGCATGTCGTTCTCCCGCTGGCAGGAGTTGGCGCTGCATGAAGTCGTCAACGCCATTAGAGACGCCGAACGTCATTGGCGCCTGGATCAGCGGTTTGTCGATCGGGCTTTTTCCGTTGGCGCCAGCGCCCTCGTGACGGCGGGAGTCTGGGGGACCGCGCTGGCTATTGATCGGGCGCCGGACCGCCAAGTCGCCGGGGTTATTTTAATCGGCGCCGGCGCGGCGTTGGCGTTGATTATTGCGATTTGGGGCGCGAGGAAGGCCGAAAAGTACTACCAACGCGCCCGACGGCGCGATTCGCTCCAACGTATCGATCGGTTCGACCGGCAAATCAAAGAATTGCAACGCCACCTGGACGAGCGGGTCGATCAACTGAAGTCGGCGCTGGAAGAAATGAGCGCTTCCGAAGCGCGCGACATTCGCCGCGGCCGTCAAGAAAGGTTGGACAAGACCCTCGACGATTTGATCGACAAGGGGTAAAAAAAATTCGGTGAAGGGCCGCCGCCTTGAAGAGGCGTTTTGGGGGACGGCGGGAAACGGTTGTTATGACGCGGCGTCGGCTGCGGGTTATTGGGAAACGGATCATGGTGCAATATCGGTCGAAAACATCCACCCATGGGCGCAACATGGCGGGCGCGCGGGGACTGTGGCGCGCCACCGGCATGAGCGACGGAGATTTCGGTAAGCCGATCATCGCCGTGGTCAATTCCTTCACCCAGTTCGTTCCCGGACACGTGCACCTGAAGGATCTCGGGCAGATGGTTGCGCGGGAAATCGAATCGGTGGGCGGCGTCGCCAAGGAATTCAACACCATCGCCGTCGATGACGGCATTGCGATGGGCCATGACGGGATGCTGTATTCGTTGCCGTCGCGCGAGATCATCGCCGACAGTGTGGAATACATGGTCAACGCACATTGCGCCGACGCCATGGTGTGTATTTCTAACTGCGATAAAATCACGCCAGGCATGATGATGGCGGCGATGCGCCTGAATATACCGACGGTTTTTGTTTCGGGCGGACCGATGGAGGCGGGCAAGGTGGTTGTCGATGGTAAAACCGTCGCCGTTGATCTGGTTGACGCCATGGTCCAGGCGGCCAATCCGGACGCCAGCGATGAAATGGTGGCGCAAATTGAGCGTTCCGCATGCCCCACCTGCGGGTCGTGTTCGGGGATGTTCACCGCCAATTCGATGAATTGCCTGGCCGAGGCCCTGGGCCTCGCGCTTCCCGGAAACGGCACGTTGTTGGCCACGCACCGAACGCGGAAGGATCTTTTTTTACGCGCCGGACGGGTTGTGGTGGAATTGTGCCGGCGATATTACGATCACGACGACGACAGCGTCCTTCCGCGCAATCTTGGTGGGCGCAAGGCGTTTGAAAACGCGATGACGCTTGATATCGCCATGGGAGGATCGTCGAACACGGTGCTGCACCTCCTGGCGATCGCCAACGAAGCGGAAATCGATTTCACCATGGCCGATATCGACGCGTTGTCGCGCAAGGTCCCCAACTTGTGCAAGGTTTCCCCCGCGAGCGCGCTTTACCACATGGAAGACGTTCATAGGGCTGGGGGAATTTACGCCATTTTGGGCGAATTGGACCGTGCGGGGCTTATTCACAGGGATGTCGCCACCGTGGAGGAGAAAACTCTGGGCGAAGCCCTGGATCGTTGGGATGTGACGCGCAGAGAGGATCCGGTCATTCACGCCTTCTTCAAGGCGGCCCCCGGCGGCAGAGCCACGGTTCAGGCCTTTAGCCAGGACAGTCAATATTCCGACCTTGATCTTGATCGCGCCCTGGGGTGCATCCGCGATGTCGGGCACGCCTATTCGACCGACGGTGGTCTTGCCGTGCTGTTTGGCAACATCGCTGAAAACGGATGCATCGTGAAAACGGCGGGTGTCGATGCCGAGAACCTGACGTTCAGCGGTCGGGCGCGTATTTTCGAGAGCCAGGACAGCGCGGTGGAGGCGATTTTAAACGATAAAATCGAAGCCGGCGACGTCGTTCTTATCCGCTATGAAGGCCCCAAGGGCGGCCCGGGAATGCAAGAAATGCTATACCCGACCAGCTATCTGAAATCGAAGGGACTGGGCAAGGCCTGCGCCTTGGTCACCGACGGGCGTTTCTCGGGAGGGACCTCTGGGCTTTCGATTGGCCACGTTTCACCGGAGGCCGCCCAAGGCGGTGCGATCGCGCTTGTCGAAGAGGGCGATATCCTCATGATCGACATACCCAACCGTACGATTGCCATCGATGTTTCGCAAAGCGACCTGGGCGCCCGGCGCGCCGCCATGGAACAAAAAGGGCGTGGGGCTTGGAAACCGGAATCTCTCCGGGCGCGTAAGGTGTCTCCGGCGCTTCGAGCGTATGCGGCCCTGACGACAAGCGCCGACCGTGGGGCGGTTCGGGACGTTTCCCAGGTGGAATAGCCAAGTGCGATAGCGGATATTCCGTAGGGAAGGTTTCCTCCGTTCGCGTGGATAGGCCCACCGACTGTTTTTGAGTGGTTGTAGCATACTCGTCAATTGGTTGTGCCGGAATGATTTTTTGCGCCTTATCCACATTTACGATGAAGAAGTGTTAAATAATGCTTGCGTCGTCATGGCTTTTTTTGCGATTTATTACACTCAAATAATGAGAAAATTATATTTTTGTGCGCGATCAACGGGGGAGGCTGAATGACTCTCATTCATTGGAACAAGCAGCTGGAGATCGGCATTCCCTTTGTCGATACGGATCACCGGGTTTTGGTTAATCTTCTCAATCAATTACACAGTTGTGTTGATCAGCGTGAAGAACTCACGGTTTTGGACAGCGTATTGTCCACTTTGCTTGAATACACGAATTATCATTTTCGTCGTGAAGAAAAACTTCTCGAAATATGCGCGTATCCCCTCCTGGAAGAACATAAAGACAGCCATCGTCTCTTGGAGGGCGAAGTCCGCGACCTTTGCCGTGTGTTCCGGTACAATAGAGAAACTGTAAAATCCGATGATGTTAAGGCGTTTCTCAATCAATGGTTGTTGGAACACATCATGGGTGAGGATGTGTCGTATCGTCGCCATTGCGTGGATAATATCGATGCGAGAACGCAAGCGACCGAGATGGCGTTCCTGGTGCCCACCAAAAATTTGGAAGACCTGCGGGTCATGCTTGTCGATGACAGCGCCAATTTTAGGGCCCTTATCAAGACCATCTTGCACGCCGTCGGGGTTCGCAATCTCGATCTGGTTGGAGATGCGCAAGAAGCGATCACACGGCTGACGCGCCGACCGGTGGATATTGTTTTTTGCGATTGGGTGATGGATGGCATGAACGGATCGGAATTCGCCTATAAGGTCCATCAAATGGCGTTGCCGACCAAGGTGGTCCTGATGACGGGCTATTCGATCGACATCCTGCAGGAGCGTTCGACCCAGACCGGCGTTAGCGCTTTTTTGGAAAAACCGATACAGGCGCGCCAGTTGTTGGAAATGATTACCTCGACGTTGCGCGAGCCGATCGGCGTTTGACTTAGGCTTGAGTCCGCGGCCTTCTTGCCTCCTCGCCTTTGCGTGGCAAAAGAGGGTCTGTCATTCGCCCAGCATCTGTAGATGTGTGACCTTGAACCCCTGGGACGACTTCATGCCGAAACCCAAGACACGGTCAAGGGCGATGTGAGCAACCCATCCGAATAAGAAATAGGGTCCCGATGACCAGAAAATCAGGCTCAGAGCCACGGGCAGTGCATAGGTGTGCGCGGCGTTGTAAATCCATCGGGGCCATGGGCTGGACTTCGCGAAAAGGGCGTAGGGGATGATCGCGAGGTCCGGCAGGGCGAGGAACAGCGCGAAACCCCACCAATTTCCGCCAAAATACGCATGCAAGCCGACGGAAGCGGCTAAAATGGCCAAGGCATCGAGCCTTAGGGCGAGCGTGATGTTCATGGCTTCGTCTACTCCATGCATATGTCGGATTATTTCCGAAGGATGTGTTGCGCGATGAGGGTCAGTCGTCCAAACGGCACCACACTGGGGTATGGTCGGAGGGTTTTTCCCAACCGCGCGGGGTGCGGTCGATCTCACAGGCGCTTAGGCGGTCGGCGGCCTGCGGCGACAGCAACAGGTGGTCGATGCGCACGCCCATATCTTTTTGCCATCCGCCGCCACGGTAATCCCACCAAGTGTAGCGTCCCGTTTCCCTATTCAGGGCGCGAAAGGCGTCGGTTAGGCCGAGGGTGGCGATTCGCCTCAGGGCCTTGCGCGATTGCAGGCGGTATAGGGCGTCGTCGCGCCACCCCTTGGGGTCGTAAACGTCGCCTTCTTCGGGGATGACGTTATAATCACCGCCCAGGACAAACGGTTTTTCGCTTTTTAGCAATTCCCGGGTGCGCGCGTAAAGGCGGTCCATCCAGCGCAGTTTATAATCGTATTTATCGCCGGGGGCGGGGTTGCCGTTGGGCAGATAGATACAGGCGGCGCGAAGGCCCAGGGTGTCCACCTCAAGGTAGCGCGCCTGCTGGTCGTCGGCGTCTCCCGGCAGTCCTTCCTGGACGACCTCGATATCTCCTTTGGAGAGCACGGCGACACCGTTGTAGGTCTTTTGCCCATGCGCTCGGACCCGGTAACCTTCGGCCTCGATTTCCATTCGAGGAAAGGCGTCGTCCACGGTCTTGGTTTCCTGGAGCAGGGCGATGTCGGGGGCGAATTCGCGCAGCCAGCGCAGGACGTGGGGCAGGCGGGCCTTGATGGAATTGACGTTCCAGGTGGCGATGGTGATCATGACGGGGGGCGTTTCCGGTTATGCCCGAAATCGGGATGTGCGAAACGGTGAAGGCGCACAAAACGTCCGAGTGCGTGAAAAATGGCGCGCGGCGAAGGTGGCGCGCCTAAACGGAAAATGACGAGCCGCACCCGCATGTCGATGTGGCGTTGGGGTTGGACATGACGAAGTAAGATCCCATCAGGTCTTCCTTGAAATCGAGCTCGGCGCCGTTGAGAAGATCCAGGGATACCTTATCGACCACGACCCGAACGCCGTCGAGTTCAAAAATAAGGTCTTCGTCGGAGGTGCTCTCGTCCAGTTCGAAGCCGTATTGAAAGCCCGAGCATCCCCCGCCAGAAACGCTGACGCGCAGCTTCAGCGCCGCATTGCCTTCGCTTTCGATGAGGTTGGCGATGCGTTTGACGGCGCTTTGGGAAATGGTGATCGCTTGTTCTGATGGTGCGTGTTGTGACATTGCTATTCCTCGAGGGCGCGAGAGCGTCGCGCACGACCGGAGCGTCGGGGGAACGGGCGAAGGCGTCCCGCCGAAACCCCAAAGACGCGGATGAAGTCCGTTTATTATTTATGCGCGCTTCGCGGTTTGTCAATTGCGCCATAAGGCGTTGCACCCTGGAGCGGGCGGGGGTAATTTCCGCTTATGAGTATTCTCGCCCCCTACGCCTCGCATCCCAATGAGAGTCGCGGACGGCTCTATGCCGAACCCGCGAGCGCGACCCGGACGTGCCATCAACGCGACCGCGACCGGATTATTCATTCCGGCGCCTTTCGCCGCCTGCAATACAAGACCCAGGTCTTCGTTAATCACGAGGGTGATTTTTTTCGCACGCGCCTGACCCATTCGCTGGAGGTTTCGCAAATCGCACGCTCCTTGGCCCGTTGTCTGGGGTTGAGCGAACATTTGGCGGAAACGCTGGCCCTGGCCCACGATCTGGGGCACACCCCGTTCGGTCACGCCGGTGAGGACGCCCTCGAAGACGTCATGGCTCCTTTCGGTGGCTTCGATCACAACGCCCAATCGCTGCGCGTCGTGGTCGCGTTGGAACGGCGGTACGCCGATTTCGACGGCCTTAACCTGACTTGGGAAACCCTGGAAGGGGTGGTCAAGCACAACGGCCCGCTGATCGGTAGGCCGGACAGCAAACCGTTGCCCCGGGCAATCGCGGAGTATGGCGCGCGTCAGGATCTGTGGCTGTCCACCTACGCCAGCGCCGAGGCGCAAATCGCCGCCGTGTCCGACGACGTGGCGTACAACAATCACGATATCGACGATGGCCTGCGCGCCGGATTGTTCACCATCGCCGATCTCGGCGACGTGCCCCTGGTCGGTCCCATCTTCGCCGACGTGATGAAAACGTATCCCGATCTGGACAATTCGCGCATCATCCATGAGGCGGTGCGGCGCATGATCGGGGCGATGGTCGATGATTTGTTGGAAGAAAGCCGCCGCCGTATCGGCGACGCCGCGCCGAAATGCGCCGACGATATCCGCCATCTGAAAGTCCCAATCGCGGCTTTTTCCGAGCGGATGCAGGAAAATGACCGCGCCTTGAAGAAATTTCTTTTCGAATACATGTACCGGCATTACAAGCTCAATCGCATGACCAGCAAGGCGCGCCGGGTGGTCAGGGATCTGTTTTCCTTATTGTTGAGCGAGCCCGAATGCCTGCCCACGGATTGGCGGGCGATGGCCGGCGCGCCGGAAACGCAGCAGACGGCGCGCTTGGTCGCCGATTATATCGCCGGCATGACCGACCGTTCGGCGCTCGACGAGCACCGCCGATTGTTCGACCTACAGGCGCGGACGTCTGACATTTCCATCGGATAGGGATATTTATGAACCTTTTTGAGCACTTTCGCGGTGAAATCGGCGGCATTATCGAAACCTTGGTGGCGGACGAAGATCTGCCGCGGGGCCTTAACCTCGACAAAATGTCGGTCGAGCCCCCGCGCGACGCCGCCCACGGCGACATCACCACCAACGCCGCGATGATCCTCGCCAAACCCGCGGCCATGAAGCCGCGCGACGTGGCGGCCCTGATCTCCCGGCGGCTCGAAGATTTACCCGATGTCGAGACCGTTGAGATCGCGGGACCGGGATTCCTCAATATGCGCCTGAAGGCGGCCTTCTGGCACGCCCGCCTGGGCGATATTCTACGCGCCGGGCGCGCTTATGGCGACGGTACGCTGGGGCAGGGGGGCAAGGTCAACGTCGAATACGTTTCCGCCAATCCGACCGGGCCGATGCACGTCGGCCATAGCCGGGGCGCGGTGGTCGGCGACGCCTTGGCGGCGCTGCTCGAAAAGGCGGGCTACGACGTGACCCGCGAATACTATATCAACGACGCCGGCGCCCAAGTCGATGTTTTGGCCCGTTCGGTCCATCTGCGCTACCGCGAAGTTTTCGGCGAGGATATCGGTGCGATCCCTGAGGGGCTGTATCCCGGCGATTATCTGATTCCCGTGGCCGAGGCGTTAAAAAAACGCGACGGCGCATGCTGGCTGGATGCGCCCGAGGAGGATTGGCTCGCCCCGCTGAGGACATTTGCCGTGGCGGCGATGATGGACCTGATCCGCGCCGACCTCGACGTCCTCGGCGTGCATCATGATGTTTTCACGTCCGAGCGCGCCCTGGTGGACGCCGGCAAGGTGGACGCGGCGATTGCCGGGTTGCAACAACGCGGATTGATTTACGAAGGCGTCCTGACCCCGCCCAAGGGCAAATTGCCCGACGATTGGGAAGAACGCGAACAAACCCTGTTCAAGGCGACCCGGTTCGGCGACGATATCGACCGTCCGGTGCGCAAGTCCGATGGGTCGTGGACCTATTTCGCCTCCGACATGGCTTATCATATGGACAAGTTCGCCCGCGGCTTTAGCCGGATGATCAATGTTTGGGGCGCCGATCATGGCGGTTACGTCAAGCGCATGCAATCCGCCGTCAAGGCGCTCAGCGAGGGGAAGGGCGATCTCGACGTCAAGCTGTGCCAAATGGTCAACCTGATGGATGGCGGCCAGCCGGTCAAAATGTCGAAACGGGCGGGTAATTTCGTCACCCTGCGCGAACTCGTCGAACGGGTCGGCAAGGATGTCGTCCGCTTTATCATGCTGACGCGCAAGAACGACGCCCCGCTCGATTTCGATTTGGCCAAGGTCACCGAACAGTCGCGCGACAATCCGGTGTTTTACGTCCAGTACGCCCACGCCCGGGCCCATTCGGTGATGCGCCACGCCGCCGATGAATTGGGTGCGGACGCGGTGAATTTGGACGACCTCTCCGCGATCGATTTTACGCGCCTCGGCGACGAGGCCGAAGTGCAGTTGATCCGCCTGTTGGCCGGTTGGCCGCGTCTGGTCGAAAGCGCCGCCGAGGCGCACGAGCCGCATCGCGTCGCCTATTACCTGAACGATGTCGCGGCGCTGTTCCACGCCTTGTGGAATAAAGGCAAGGACGACGCGTCGTTACGATTTGTTCATGCCGACGATCTATCATTAACCCGCGCCCGGTTGGCGCTGCTCAAGGCGATGGCCGACGTGATCGCCTCGGGCCTCAATGTGTTTGGCGTGACCCCGGTAGAGGAGATGCGGTGATGTCCAAGTCCGACGAACAGAACGAACATCCCGACGACGTGCCCGCCGCCTCCGACGTTTTGGAATTCGAACCGTTGGCGCAAAGCGATCCGCCCCGGCGCACGGCGGTGAAAATTGTCCTTATATTGCTCGCCCTGATCGTGTTGGGGGGGGGCGTCACGTGGTTTTACTGGGGAAACGAGTTGGCGGTGAAGGCCGGGTATGAAGCGCCGGTCATCCACGCCGAAAGCACGCCCTATAAGGTCCGTCCGGCGGATCCCGGCGGCATGGCGGTGCCCGATCGCGATAAACTGGTCTACAATCGCATGAACGGCCAGGACGTGCCGTTGCCCCCGGTGGAACAATTGCTCGCCCCGGCGGAGCAGCCGATCGCGCCGCCCCAGCCGGCTCCCGCCGCTCAGGGAATACCCGTTCCCCCTCCCGCGACGCCCGACCTCAAGAAGATTGCCGGCGGGCGGCAAAAATTGGGGCGGGATATCGCCAAGGCGACCGTTCCTCCGGTCCCGCCCGCGCAGCCCGGCGTACCCACGCCCTCCACCGCAAAGGCGGTTACCGGCGGCGCGCCTTTGCCTCAAGACCTGTCGCAATCACTGAAAAACGTCCTCGGCGAGACGGCGGCTCCGGCCCCCTCCGTGGTTTCGCCGGCGCCCAATTTGAACGCCGCCGCACAGCCCGCCGCCGAGGCCCCGCAGGGGAAGGCCGTATCGGCCGCTTCCCTTCAGGGGGCCTATTTGGTGCAATTGGCGGCGGTGCGCGACCGCGCCGTGGCGCAGTCGGAATGGGACCGCCTGCAAAAGGCCAACCCCGATCTTTTGGGGACGCTGAAGCTACACGTGATGGACGTTAAATTGGCCGGCAAGGGTGTATTTTACCGCCTGCGCGCCGGACCCCTGCCTTCGGAAAACGCGGCGAAGAAATTGTGCGCCGAATTGGCAAAACGTAAGGAGGGGTGCCTGATTGTCCGCCCCTGATTGCGCTCTCGACGCACGAACGAAAGGCGGGCGCTTTCCCCGAGCCGTGATTTTCGGTCTCGCGGGGACGGTGTTAAGCGTCGAGGAGGCGGCTTTTTTTGCAGAAGTCGATCCTTTGGGATTCATCCTGTTCACGCGCAATTGCCGGAACCCCGATCAGGTGCGCGCCCTGGCGAGTGAACTGCGGGCATGTGTCGGACGCTCCGACGCGCCCATTTTGATCGATCAGGAAGGCGGCCGAGTGGCGCGCCTGAAGCCGCCTCATTGGCCGCTCTTTCCCGCCGCGGGCGCGATAGCCGGACTTTATGAAGAGGACCCCAAGGCCGCCTTGGAAGCGGCGATGCTTCATGCCTTTCTCATAGCATGTGTGTTGCGGGATTTGGGAATTACCGTGAATTGCGCACCCGTGTTGGATATTCCCCAGGCCGGTAGCGATCCGATCATTGGCGACCGCGCTTTCGGGACGACGCCGCGCATGGTTTCGACCCTGGCGCGCGCGGCGTGCGACGGTTATTTGCGCGGTGGTGTCGTTCCCGTGATCAAGCATATTCCGGGTCATGGGCGCGCCCTGGTTGACAGTCACATGGCCTTGCCGGTTGTTGACGCCCCCTTGGGCGAATTGCGGCGGGTCGATTTTCGTCCCTTTCTCGATCTTGCCGACATGCCGTGGGCGATGACCGCCCATGTCGTGTATAAAGATATCGACCCCGACGGGCCGGCGACCACGTCTTCGCGCATCCTCGGGCGGATCGTGCGTGAGGAGTTTGGCTTTCGCGGCGTCGTGCTCAGTGATGATTTGTCGATGAACGCCCTCGGCGGCGATTACGCCGAGCGCGCCCGGCAGGCGTTGACGGCGGGGTGCGACGTGGTGCTTCATTGCAACGGGGATCGCGACGAAATGCAGGCAGTGGCCGAGGGGGCGCGTGAAATGACGGAGACATCGTATTTTCGCGTCCAAAGTGGTGAAAAGATGCGCTGCCGGTGCGCTCGCGCGGATGACGAGGATACGATGGAACAGTGGGCGCGATTGGCGGGTCTACTTAAGCGCGCGTCTTGAAAGAAGCGCCGACGGAACAGGAAACGATGAATGGGACTGACTTTAAACGACATCGTTCACACGGCGTCTGTCTGGGTGTTGCCGGTGCTTTTTGCGGTGACCTTGCATGAAGCTGCGCACGGTTTTATCGCTTGGCGTTTGGGCGACCCGACGGCTTATCGGGCGGGCCGCGTTACTTTCAACCCTCTCAGACACGTCGATCCTTTCGGCACGGTGATCCTTCCCGCGATGCTTTTGTTGGCGTCCGGGGGAAAATTCATGTTCGGTTTCGCCAAACCGGTTCCGGTTAATTTCCGCGCCCTGGGTCATCCCCGCCGGGATATGGTCCTGGTCGCCTTGGCGGGGCCGGGCACGAACATCCTCTTGGCCGTCGTCTCGGCGTTGTTGTTGCACACGATCCAATACATGCCGCCCGCTTTCGCGCAATGGTCGGCGACAAACTTCGTCAATTCGATGTGGATCAACATCGTGCTCGCCCTGTTCAACATGATCCCCTTGCCGCCATTGGACGGCGGGCGTGTGGCGGTGGGCGTCCTGCCGCAGCCGTTTTCGTCCAAGCTGGCCGGATTGGAAAGATCGGGATTTCTGATTTTATTGGCGATCTTGTTTGTGTTGCCCTGGTTGGGACGGCAGATCGGCGTCAACCTGGACATCCTGCCTTGGGTAATCGGGGAGCCCGCGCGCGCCCTGATGAGCGCGATCGCAAGCGTGACGGGGGTGCAATAGACCATATGAGCGACGATCGCGGGATGGAAGACGGCTGGGAACAAGACGCGCGCATCGCCGCCGTGCGGGAATCCTTCATCGTCGATATCGAAGGCTTCGAGGGACCGTTGGACATCTTGCTGGCGCTGGCGCGCGATCAGAAGGTCGATCTCATCCATGTCTCCATGCTCGCCCTGGCCGACCAATATCTGGGGTTTATCGCCCGCGCCCGGCGCTCGAATCTGGAACTCGCCGCCGATTATCTGGTGATGGCGGCGTGGCTCGCGTATTTGAAATCCCGCCTGCTGCTGCCCGACTTGAAAACCGAGGACGAACCGACCGGCGCCCAGTTGGCCGAGGCGTTGGCCTTTCAGCTGCGTCGCCTGCAAGCGATGCAGGACGCCGGGCGCAGACTGCTGGCCAGGGCGCGTTTGGGGGAAGGTTTTTTCCCCCGAGGGGCGCCGGAAACCTTCGCAGATAACGCGAAACCGGTTTTCGAGGCCTCATTGTACGACCTTCTAAAAGCCTATGGCGATCAAGTGCGCCGCAAATCGGCGGCAGGCCCCCTGCATATCGAAACGTCATGGCAGCTTTCTTCCGTGGAAGACGCCTTGGAACGCCTGCGCGCGCTGGTCGGCTATTGTCCCGATTGGAAAAGGCTGGCGCACTTCCTACCCGAGACTCTCAAAGATCCCTTGGCCGTACGGTCGGCCCTGGCCGCCACATTCAGCGCTTCGTTGGAGTTGGCCAAACAGGGTAAAGTTACGCTGCGTCAGGACGGCGCTTTCGAGGATATCTATATTCAATCCACCGTTCGCGAGGTCTCCCGCGGCGCTCCGGCGAAGGATAAACCATGAGCGAGACGGTGTCGGCGCCTTTGGACGACGATGTTCGCTTGATTGAGGCGATTCTCTTCGCCTCGCGCGAGGCGGTGCCCGAGAACGCCTTGCAGCGGCGTCTACCCGAAGGTGTCGATGTTAGGCATATCTTGGATGCCCTGAGCGCGCATTACGCCCACCGTGGGGTGCGTCTGGTTCGCGCCGGTGGGGCCTGGGCGTTTCGCACCGCCCCCGATTTGGGGCCGCGTCTTAACCGGGAGCGGCAGGTTTCTCGTAAACTTTCACGCGCTGCGATCGAAACGCTGGCGATCATCGCCTATCATGAGCCGGTGACGCGCGCTGAAATCGAGGAAATTCGCGGCGTTTCCCTTAGCAAGGGGACGCTGGACGTCTTGTTCGAAGCGGGCTGGATTCGCCCCCGGGGGCGGCGCAGGACGCCGGGTCGCCCGATGACGTGGGGAACGACGGATGCCTTTCTCGACCACTTCGGTTTGGAGAGTCTGAAAGATTTGCCGGGGATCGAGGATTTGAAAGCCGCCGGTCTTCTCGACGCCCGCCCCGCCGCCGAAACGTACAGTGTACGGGGGATGTTGGCGAACATCGGGGATGAGGCTCTACCCGAAAATTCCGATAGGGATGAGGAATTTATCATCGAATCACTCGACACGGATGACGAAGGCTCTTAAAACACTTGTGTGACATGCGCCTCGCCGAGGTCTTTCGTCGATGACGTGGCCTAGAGAGTTTCGCATTATCCGCGCAACGCAAACTGATTATAGCGAGAAAAAAAGATGGGTTTTACAGGTATTTGGCAATGGGTCATCGTTCTCATTATCGTTCTCGTCCTATTCGGCGGCGGCGGCAAATTGTCGAAGTTGATGGGCGACATGGGTAAAGGTCTTAAATCCTTCAAGAAAGGCTTGAAGGACGAAGACGACGTCGATTCCGAAACCCCCCCGAAGACGATCAAGGCCGAACAAAGCGATGCTGCCGACACGACGACGTCGAACGGAGACAAGACGGCGCATTCGTAACCGGTCTTTTTCCTGTGTACGGTCATGCCCAAGGGGTATGGTCACGTTTTTTTTCGCTATTTTAACGGATAACGACCCGCCATGTTTGATATCGGCTGGCAGGAACTTTTTGTCATCGCCCTTCTGGCCATCGTCGTGGTCGGACCCAGTGACTTGCCCAAGGCGATCCGCACCATAACGCTATGGATTCGCAAGGCGCGGGGCTTGGCGCGTGAGTTTCAAAGCGGCGTTGACGAAATGATCCGCGAAGCGGAACTCGACGATCTTCGCCGACAAATCACCAGCGCGCGGGACACGGACGTCCACAAGGTCATATCCGAGCATGTCGATCCCACGGGGGAGCTGTCCAAAACGTTGGATCTCAGCGACATCGATACCCCTTCGACGCCCGCAAAAATACCGGAAAAGACGGACGATGACGCGTCTGCGCCGGACAACGTCGCCGGAGAACAATCGTCCCCCGTCGCCACGGAAACGCCCGGACTTGCCCCCGAGCCTACCCCCGAGCTTGCCCCCGAGCTTGCCGATGACGTGATGCCCGACCTTCCGTCGGGAGACGCGCCGGGTAAAGTGACCAGAAAATAAGAGGTTCCTAGCGTGTCCGCAGACGATCCCGATTTTGATCCCGATATCGAGGCGAGCAAAGCCCCCCTGATGTCGCATTTGATAGAGTTGCGCCAACGCCTGATTTATTCGTTTGTGGCGATTATCATCCTGTTTTTCTTTTGCTATTACGAATCGAAAACGATTTACGCCTTTTTGGCTCAACCGTTGGCCGATGTTCTGGCGGCGGCGGGCGAACACCGCCGAATGATCTTTACCGCGCCCCATGAGGCCTTTTTCACCTATGTGAAGGTTTCGTTCTTCGCCGCGCTTTTTTTGGGCTTTCCCTTCCTGTCCATCCAGGTATGGAAATTCGTCGCGCCGGGACTGTATAAAAATGAAAGACGGGCCTTGTTGCCGTTCTTGGTGGCGACTCCCATCCTATTTTTCATGGGTGGCGCGCTGGCCTATTACTTTGTCTTTCCGTTGGCGTGGCGGTTTTTCATTAGCTTCGAGTCCACGAGCACGGCGGCCGGCGCGATGCCGATCATCCTGGAGACCAAGGTCAGCGAATATCTGTCTCTTGTCATGCGCTTGATTTTCGTCTTCGGTCTGGCCTTCGAATTGCCCGTGGTGATGACCCTTTTGGGCCGGGTCGGGCTGGTCAACGCCAAAGGTTTGCGCGCCAAGCGGAAATACGCCGTCGTGATGGCGTTCGTCGCCGCCGCGATTTTGACTCCGCCGGACGTTATCAGCCAGATCGGCTTGGCCGTGCCGACGTTGATATTGTACGAGGTGTCGATCCTGTCGGTGGCCATGGTCGAGCGTAAACGCGCCGAAGCGGCGGGCGATGATGCGCAAGACGACGATAGCGATGATGATGATGATGATGATGAAAAAGACGGCGTATAGGATGCGGGCGAAGCATCTCTAACTGAACGAAGAGCACATCTCCGATGCACGATATCAAATGGATCCGCGAAAACCCCGAAGCCTTCGACGCCGGGTTGGCGCGCAGGGCGGTATCCGCCATGAGCGCCGATATCCTGACCCTGGATAAGGAACGCAGAGCGGCCGAGGCGCAGGCGCAACAGGTGCAAACCGAACGCAATGCGCTGGCGAAACAAATCGGAATCTTCAAAGGCCGTGGCGAAGACGCCAGCGCTCTCATTGATCGGGTTTCCCAGTCCAAAAAGCAGCAGGGCGCGCTTGAAGAACGGGCGAAAGACCTGGGCGAGCGTTTGAACGCCGTGCTTGCCGCGATTCCCAATTTGGCGATGGATGATGTCCCCGACGGCGCAAATGAAAGCGCCAACGTCGAAATTCGCCGTTGGGGGGATCCTCGGACATTCGACTTCACGCCTCGGGAGCATTTCGACCTGGGCGAGGCCCTGGGGATGATGGATTTCGAAACCGCGGCCAAGATGTCGGGCGCGCGGTTCGTCTTGTTAAGCGGCGGGTTGGCCCGCCTGGAACGCGCCCTGGGGGCGTTCATGCTCGATCACAATACGCAAAAATGGGACTATCGGGAGGTCAATCCCCCGGCCTTGGTGCGCGCCAATGCGCTTTACGGCACCGGGCAATTGCCTAAGTTCGCCGAGGATCTCTTTCATACCGAAGACGATTTTTATCTGATCCCGACGGCGGAGGTCCCATTGACCAACATCCTCGCCGACAGCATCGTCGGCGAGGATACGCTTCCCCGGCGCTATACCGCGATGACCTGGTGTTTCCGCTCGGAAGCCGGCTCTGCGGGCAAGGATACCCGAGGGATGATCCGCCAGCATCAGTTCACCAAGGTAGAGATGGTCTCGGTGGTGACCCCGGAGCAATCCGAGAACGAGCACGAGCGCATGACGGCGTGCGCCGAAGATATCCTAAAACAATTGCGATTGCCCTTTCGCACCGTCGTGTTGTGCACGGGGGACATGGGCTTTTCGGCGCGCAAGACCTTCGATATCGAGGTCTGGCTGCCGGGGCAGGGGGCGTACCGTGAAATTTCCAGCTGTTCGAACACCGGCGATTTCCAGGCCCGGCGCATGAATGCCCGCTATCGCCCCCAAGAAACCAAGAAACCCCAATTCGCCCATACTCTGAACGGTTCGGGGCTGGCCGTCGGGCGGACGCTAATCGCGGTGATCGAAAACTATCAACAGGCCGATGGGTCGATAGAGGTCCCCGATGCGTTGCGTCCGTACATGGGTGGGATCGAGGTGATCGCGACCGATGCCGGGTAAAGCGATCGGAAACCTTTCCCAGGCGCGGGTTCTCATCTCCAATGACGATGGGATTAACGCGCCGGGGTTGAAAGTCCTCGAACGGGCGATCAAGGAGATCGCCCGCGAGGTTTGGGTGGTCGCGCCCGAGCACGAACAAAGCGCGGCCAGTCACTCGCTAACCCTGCGCATGCCGCTACGTATCCGCAAGGTGTCGGCCCGGCGTTTCGCCGTCAGCGGGACGCCGACCGACAGCGTGCTGTTGGGCATGAAACAGGTGATGGTCAACCGGCCTCCTGATGTCGTGCTGTCCGGAGTCAATCGTGGGGGCAATCTGGGCGAGGACGTGACCTATTCGGGGACCGTCGCCGCGGCCATGGAAGGCACCCTCCTGGGGGTGCCGTCGATCGCCTTTTCCCTGGTTACCGACGACGCGAAAAACCCGAAATGGTCTTCGGCCGAACACTGGATCGGCGAGGTGATGCGGCGAATTTCGGCGTTGACGTTGCCCGGTGGCGTGTTGCTGAATGTCAATTTTCCCGACGTTCACGCTAAAGATGTCACCGGAATCGAGGTCACGCGCCAGGGGCGACGCAAAATCGGCGGGGCGTTTCAGGAGGGCCGCGACCCCCGGGGTGAAAATTATTATTGGATCGGGCCGCAGCGCGAGGAAGATCGCTTCAAGGCGGGAACCGACCTGGAGGCGGTCAATCGTGGCGCGGTGTCGATCACGCCGTTGGGGTTGGATTTGACCCACACCCGGACGCTGACCGCCCTTGGTGAATTGCTTTAAGGAGGCCTCACTTGTCCGCGCCTGATCCCAGAAAAGCGCAAATGATCCTGGACTTGCGCCGGGGTGGCGTTCGTGACGCACGCGTGATCGAAGCCATGGAGCGGGTGCCCCGCGACCTTTTCGTCCCCGAGGCCTTTCGCGTCCGGGCCTATGAAAATGTCGCCCTCCCGATCGGGCGACATCAGACCATCAGTCAACCCTTGGTCGTGGGGATGATGACCGAGGCCCTGGATGTCGGCGAGCGGATGAAGGTTCTGGAGATCGGCACGGGTTCGGGCTATCAGGCGGCGGTTCTGGCTCCGTTGTGTCGGCGTTTGTACACGATAGAGCGGCATAAGGCGCTCCTCGACGCCGCCGAAAAACGCTTTCATGCCTTGAGGTTGATGAACATTACCACCCGCTTCGGCGATGGCTCGAAGGGTTGGCCCGAACAGGCCCCGTTTGACCGCATTATCGTGACGGCGGCGGCGGTCGATGTGCCTCCCTTATTGATCGACCAGTTGACGATCGGCGGCGTGATGGTAATCCCGGTCGGCGACGATCAGCACGACCAGCGCTTGCTGCGCGTCACTCGCACCGCCGATGGGGTTGAAACGAAGGATTTGGGGGCGGTGCGTTTCGTACCCTTTGTCGAAGGTAAGGCGAAAAATTATTGAGTGCGCGCCAGGGGATCGTTGATGCAAACCCGCGAGCCTGGAATACTGCGCGTATGGTCAAGGCGCATTTAAGCTATCACAATGAGCGCGGGGCGAACGCATGGCGGGCGCTGGCGGTTGTTTTCCTATTCTCCGGACTCGCCGCCTGCGGTTCGATCGAATGGCCGTCATCCGGCAATGGGCCGTACCTCAGCAATCAGGCCGGAAGGTTATCGGCGGGCGATACCCTTTTCATCAACGCATCGCGGGTTAAGGTTGCTGCCGGCGATACCTTGTATGCGATTTCGCGGCGCCATAACGTCTCGCCGCGCGCCCTGATCGTGGCGAATCACCTGTCCCCGCCTTATAATCTAAGCGTCGGCCAATGGCTAACCTTGCCGCACACCCGCGTGCATGTGGTGGCGAGGGGGGATTACTTATACGCCATCGCCAGACGCTATCACGTCGATTTTTATGCTTTGGCGCGCGCGAACGGGGTGCGCCCGCCGTACACCATCTATCCCGGACAGAAATTGCGTCTTCCCTCGTTGGGGTTAACTCAAGGTGCGGAAACGGGAAATGTGACGGGAACCCGGAGCACGTCAAATGCGCCGGAGGCGGGACCCCGCAAGGCGAATGCGCCATTGACGTCAACGCGATCGCGCGTCGAGATCAAAGCGCCCTCGGCGGCGCGAAGACATCCGCTAACGCCCGTGCCTCGCCCCGGCGCACAAAGTGCGCAAGGTTTTACTTGGCCTGTCCACGGAAAAATCATTTCTCACTTCGGGGCCAAGGATAAGGGGTTGTACAATGACGGCATCAATATCGCCGTTCCCCGGGGAACGGCTATCCATGTCGCCGAGAACGGGGTTGTCGTCTACGCCGGAAATGAGCTGCGCGGGTTCGGCAACCTGTTGCTGGTTAAGCATGCCGGCGGTTGGATGACGGCGTACGCCCATAACCAACGCTTGTTGGTCAAGCGGGGCGATAAAGTCGTTCAGGGACAGGTTATCGCCCGTGCCGGTAGCACCGGGACGGTCAAGACGTCGCAACTTCATTTTGAATTGCGCAAGGGCAAGCGCGCCGTCGATCCCGAAAAATATTTAGGGGGGGCATAGTCTTTTTCGGACGGCGACGAGAAAGAGGCGCCGTGTTGACCTTAAAATTGGAGTAATAAGTCGCAATGGCGCGTTCATCTTACCCCGGCGGAGGCGACGTGCACGTTGATGCGTGGGTTGTGGACCGGGGAATTATCAAAAATTAGAAAAAGAATAAAAACGGAACACGTTTTATGCGTTTGAAATCACGGATGATGATCGTCACTCTGGCCGGTGTGGTATTCGCCGCTCTATTGTTTGGGCTTTTCATATTTACGGTGCGGCAAGATTATTTGGCGCTGCAAAAGCAGACCACGATCCGCGCGGAAAGTATCGCCCGGGCCCTTGAGGAACATGTCCTTCGAACGTACAACGAGGCCAAAGATTCCCTGGATGACGTGGGGTGGGACGTCCAATCTCGCCTGCGCGACACGGGAATGACCCGAGCCGCGGTTGATCGGGCTTTGCGTAATTTTGACCGATTGCCTTCATCCGTCAGCGTGATTGAGTTAATCGCCGAGGATGGGAAAGTGCTGGGGGAAATCGGCAAGGACGTGAACGATGTTGGTCGTTCTTATGCGAAGAAGGCTTTTTTTCAGGCCCATAAAAATGTCGCGAGAAATGTCGGGGGCGTGGTGACGCGAGACTATCGTCCGCCTTTTCGCATTGATCTGTATCGTCCGGACGCCACGGAAACATGGTCGCGGGCGGCGGTGGTGATCGTTATCAGCCGGGCGGTATACAGTCAAAAAGGTTTCGCCGGCATCGTCATGGCGGTGATGTCGCCCTCATTTTTGGACCGCTTTTTCCATTCTTTTACCTTGGACGGTCTCGATAGCATGACGGTCTATACCCGCGGCGGCGTCGTTCTGGCGCGGGCGCCTTTTGGGGATAAGTTTATAGGGCGCTCTTACGCCCACGCCTCCTTGTTTCGTAAGATCATTCCCATGGCGCCGGTTGGGGTTACTCAAGGCCCGAAAAGCGCCGACGTAATCCAACGGCGCATCGCGCACCGGGTCGTTTCCGGTACGCCTTTTGTCGTTACGGTTAGCGTGCGTGATTCTTGGAATAGGGCTCTGTGGAATTCCGAATTAAGGATTTTGCTGCCGCTTTTCACCATCGCCTTCGTTGGCGTCGCCGTTTTCGGCTTTTTCCTCTCCCGCTATGTGCGCCGCCTCAGCGAGGCGCGTAAAACCCTCAAAGCCGAGGTCGCATTCACGTCGGCCCTGCTGGATATGGAGGGGTCGATCCTGATTGTGTTGAATGCCGACGGGCGGATCGTCCGGTTCAATCGTATGGCGCGGGCCGCCACCGGGTTCGCTCTTGCGGAGGTGCTGGATACGCCGATGCGTCGGTTGCTCTGCAACGAAGATGACGTGGCGGCGTTCGAGGCCATGTTGGTCAACGTTCAGGGCAGTGCGGAACACCGCGAAACGGAGGTTCGGATTCGTCGCAAGGACGGGCGGGAACGTACATTCTTGAGTACCGCCATACAACTGGTCAGCCACCGGGGGATGCGCGCCCATGTCGTTATTTCGGCGGTTGACGTTACCGAGCATAAACAGCGGGAAAAAGACCTTATCGTTCTGGCCAACACCGATGGCCTGACCGGAATCAAAAATCGCCGTTCTCTGCTTCACGACGGCGAGCGTGAATTCAGGCGCGCCCAGCGTGTGGGACGTCCCTTGAGCGTTATGATTTTCGATCTTGACCACTTCAAGCGTATCAACGACACCTACGGCCACGGCGTGGGGGACAGGGTGCTACAAGCCTTTGTGTCGAGCGTTCAGAAAAATTTGCGCGATATCGACATATTTGGGCGCATTGGGGGTGAGGAATTCGCCGTCGTTTTACCCGAAACGACGGGCGACAACGCGGTTGCCGTCGCCGAGCGTATTCGTTCGACGGTCGCCGAGGCGCCGCTTTCCATCGATGGGGATATTGTAAAATTCACCGTAAGTATTGGGATAGACGACCGGACCGGAGAGAATTCAGGCTTCGAAGGTATGCTTGCACGCGCCGATGAAGCGTTATACGCAGCGAAAAAGGCGGGGCGCAACCGTACCGAGGTGTACAAGGACGGGATACGCTGAGGTGTATCAATCCGAGGGCGTGGTTCAAGAGTTCGCTCTCGGCGTGCGCGCCATCACGACAGGGTGAGCCCCTCTTTTCCCGCAAGATCCTGGATGAACTGCCAGGCCACGCGGCCCGAACGCGCACCACGGGTGATCGACCACTCGTTCGCCAGGGCGTGCAGGCGCTCGCGCGCTATGGCGATGGCGTAGTGCTGCGCATACCCCTCGACAATGGCCAGATACGTTTTCTGATCGCAATTGTGAAAGCCGAGCCACAGGCCGAAACGATCGGAAAGGGAAACCTTCTCTTCCACCGCCTCTGTGGGATTGATCGCGCTCGCCCGTTCGTTGTCGATCATGTCGCGCGCCATCAGGTGGCGGCGGTTGGATGTGGCGTAGAACAGAACGTTCTCCGGGCGCCCCTCGATACCGCCTTCGAGGACGGTCTTTAGGGATTTGTACGATGCATCTTCGCTGTCGAAGGAAAGATCGTCGCTGAAAACGATGCAACGGTGTTCCGTGCCGCGAATACGTTCGAGCAGGTGGGGGAGGGTGGCGATATCTTCGCGATGGATCTCAATCAAAATAAGGGCGTGGGGCGTCGTGGCGTTGATTTCGCCATGAACGGCTTTGACCAGGGAGCTTTTTCCGGTGCCCCGTGCGCCCCACAAAAGGGCGTTGTTCGCCGGTAGGCCCCGGGCGAATCTGCGGGTGTTTTCCATCAAGATTTCGCCTTGGCGCTCGATGCCCTTGAGCAACCCAAACGCGACCCGGTTGACCCGGGGGACGGGGTGAAGGCGCTCCGTGTCGGCCTGCCAGACATAGGCGTCTTGCGATCCCATGGCGTCGTCGGCGCGTGGCGGTGGGGCGATACGTTCAAGCGCGCGCGCGATGCGCTCAAGGACGGTGGACACATCGCAAAGCGTGGGGATTTCATCGGACATGGATCGGGCCTTATGAAGGTGGAATAAAGTGAACGCGCAATAAAAGGGAAACTTTAGGATCCATCGTTTGTTAAAGTCAATATTTACATATTAAAAACAACACGTTGACAAAACAAGCTAATGCTAAAGATAGTTTGATTTTTGCAGTAAAGCGGCGTATCCAGAAAGAAGCGTTCGGCATCCCGCATGCCCTAAATTCAAGGACGCGTTTTTAATATAATTATAACTTTGCCCCAAGGGTGCATGACCGGAAATTTCCGGCGTCTCGCAAAAGAGGGTAATAACGGCAAATTTTATGAATTTTCAGGAGTTTGAGCGATGGGGAAACTGACCTCGGGGATTCGCCTTAAAACGACGCGGTCTATGGACAGCATTGAAGATTGGTTGGCGCTTCATTGTCAGGGCGAATGGGATGTTCGCTTTGGCGGGATCGTCGAAACCGATGAGGGGATCATTCGCAAGCAATTGGACGTGATGTTCGAGAAGATCGAAGACAAAACATCTTTTCGCGACCAATTTCTCACCCACGGCGACGCGGGCGCGGCGGGCGTTTCGTATCGCGGGTAAGCGACGCATGGGGATACGCCACATTTTCGTCTCATTTCTTTAGGAATGTCGCGGTGGATGGAAGCCATGGGGCATGCGCTTGACGGGCGCGTTTCTCACCATGTGTTCTTTGCGTTTGAAATTGACGGTAAGGCGGGTATAGTCCGCCTGGCTTTATGCCTCGTATGTGTAGGAGTTCTTCATGCTGATTTCATCCGCTTTCGCCCAGGACGCCGGGGGCGCGGCCTCTCTGGCCGGTGGGATTCAATCCTTCCTTCCCCTGATTCTGATTTTCGCCGTCTTTTATTTTTTGCTGATCCGCCCACAGCAAAAGAAAATGAAGACGCATAAAGCCATGCTCGACGCCTTACGTCGCGGCGATACCGTGGTGACCGGCGGCGGCATCATCGGTTCCGTCGTCAAAGTGATCGACGAGAACGAAGTGACGGTCGAAATCGCCGATGGCGTCAGGGTGCGCGTCCAGCGTCAGTCAATCTCGGCCGTCGTCTCGAAGCCCGAACCCGTCAGCCGTTCCGGCGCCGGGAGTACGACGCCCGCCAACGATACGGCGAAGTCCGCCAAAGGAGGGTTGTCTGGCCTGAAAAAGCTGTTGAGCGGTAAAGACGACACATAAGAACGTAAGCACATAAGCGCCGGATAGTTTGACAATGATTCATTTCGCCAAATGGAAGATATCTCTGGTCCTCGGCCTGTGTCTTTTGGGGGTGGCGTTCGCCGCGCCTAACTTCATCAGCGCCAAGCAGGCCGCGGAACTGCCCGATTGGGTTCCTCACAAGCAGATCAGCCTAGGGCTGGATCTGCGCGGCGGTTCTTATCTTCTGCTCGAGGTCAAGGTCTCCGCGGTTATCCGCGAACGCTTGGATTCGATGGTGGATACCGTGCGCACTACGTTGCGCAAGGCGCGGATTCCCTATACCAACCTCGGGGTCGAGGGAAATGGGGTCGTCGTCACCGTGAAAGACCCGGCGCGTGCCGAGGACGCTTACAATCTTGTTCGTTCCCTCGATCAAGACATGCACGCGACGTTGGGCGCCGATGGAAAAATCGCGTTGATGTTGAGCGATGCGGCGGTCAAAAAACGCTCTATCGCCGCGGTCCAGCAGTCGATCGAAATCGTACGGCGCCGAATTGATGAAACCGGCGTGCGCGAACCGACTATTCAACGTCAGGGAGACAGCCGAATCTTAGTCCAGCTTCCCGGTATCAACGATCCCGGAAGGATCAAGCGGTTGCTCGGGAAAACGGCGAAGATGACATTTCATCTGGTGGACGGTTCGACCTCGGTGGCCGAAGCCATGGCCGGGCATGTGCCGCCGGGGTCGCGCCTGTTGCCCATGGCGAACGAGGTTGGACCCGACGGGAAACCGGTCATGATCCTAGTTAAAAAACGGGTCATGGTCAGCGGCGATACCCTGGTTGACGCCCAGCCGACCTTCGATCAGCGCACGGGGCAGCCGGTGGTGAGTTTCCGTTTCGACGCCCTGGGCGCTAAGCGCTTTGGCGAGGTCACGACCCATAACGTCAAAAAGCCGTTCGCGATCGTTCTCGACGGCAAGGTGATCAGTGCGCCTCGGATTCAAGAGCCTATTCTGGGCGGTTCGGGCATTATTACCGGCGGTTTCACCGTCCAAGGCGCGCAAGATTTGGCGTTGTTGCTGCGCGCCGGCGCGCTGCCCGCACCATTGACCATTCTTGAAGAGCGCAGTGTCGGCCCCGGGCTTGGCGCCGATTCGATCCAGGCCGGAAAAATCGCCAGCATCGTTGGTCTGGTCTTCGTTGTGGTTTTCATGGTGGTGGCCTATGGCCTGTTCGGGATCATGGCCGATGCCGCCTTGGCGGTGAACGTGGTGTTGATCATGGCGCTGCTTTCCCTTCTTCAGGCGACGCTGACGCTGCCCGGCATCGCGGGTATCGTGCTCACCATGGGCATGGCGGTGGACGCCAATGTTCTGGTGTTCGAACGAATACGCGAGGAAATTCGCCTCGGTCGCACGCCTATATCGGCGATCGACGCCGGCTATTCCCGGGCCTTGAGCACGATTATCGACGCCAACGTGACGACCTTGATTGCGGCGTTGCTGTTGTATCAATTCGGTTCGGGGCCGATCCGCGGTTTCGCCGTGACCTTGGCGATCGGAATTGTGACTTCGGTGTTCACCGCCGTCATGTTGACCAGATTGATAGTCGTCACTTGGTTTAAACGCACGCGCCCCGGCACGTTGCCTCTCTAGAGAATAAGGACCGCAAGAAGCATGCGCGGACTGAAATTAATTCCGGATGATGTCAACATCCCCTTCATTCCCTTGCGGAAGTTCTTTTTCGCATTCTCCATTTCCTTGGTCGTGGCTTCTTTGGCCATCTTCTTCATCAAGGGGTTGAGTTACGGCATCGACTTCAAGGGGGGGATATTGATCGAAGTGCACACCCCAGGTAACGTGCAGATCGGACAATTGCGCAGCGATTTGAGGAACTTAGGTTTAGGCGACGTATCGTTGCAAACGTTCGGCAACCCGAACGAGGTTTTGATCCGCATTGGGCGCCAGAGCGGCGGCGAGACGGCGCAGCTAAAAGCCGTGGCGACGGTCAAGGCGGCCCTGGGTAAAGGGATTGAGTATCGACGCACAGAGTTCGTCGGCCCGAAGGTCTCCAGCGAATTGCTCATGGACGGGGTGTATGCGGTCTTGGCGGCGATGATCGCGATCTTGGGATACGTGTGGGTGCGTTTCGAATGGCAGTTCGGCCTCGCCGCCGTGGTCGCCCTGGTCCATGACGTCACCTCGACGATTGGCTTATTTTCCTTGTTGGGTTTGGAATTCAACCTCACCACGGTGGCGGCTGTCTTGACCATCGCTGGATATTCCATCAACGACACCGTTGTCGTGTTCGACCGTGTTCGCGAAACCCTACGTAAGTACAAGACGATGCCCCTGCCGGAACTGTTCAACCGGGCGATCAACGAAACCCTGTCGCGCACCCTGATTACCAGCTTGACGACGCTGTTGGCCCTGGTCGCCCTGTTTATTCTGGGCGGTCCGGTGATCCACGATTTCTCGCTGGCGATGATCTGGGGCATCGTCGTGGGAACGTATTCGTCGATTTGCGTCGCGGTTCCGATGCTTTTGTACATGAACCTGCAACGTCGCGGCGGCAAAGACGATAAAAATACAGAGGAGGCGCCGACCCACGGGGCGGCGTAAGGAAAAATCTCCTTAGACATAACCCCCATCGCCGACCCATCCCGCCAAATCGTTCAAGGATATGGCGAGGGGGAATTCCGCATTTCCGAACGCGACTATGCGGGCTCGGTTTTCATATGCGAACGCGAAACCGTTTTATGGCCCAAGGCCGAACGTATCTTGGGCGCGGGACAGGGGTTCGATCCCGCCGACCTTGACGATATCTTACAATACAAAAACGAAATCGACATCTTGGTGTTTGGGTGTGGGGCGCGCTTCGTTCTGCCCAATACGGCGCTTCATGCCTTTCTTGGGCGTAATGCGATCGCCCTGGAATGGATGGCGACAGGGGCGGCGTGCCGCACCTATAATATTCTCGCGATCGAAGGGCGTCGCGTCGCCGGAGTATTCATTGCCGTCGAATGAGTGGATGAAGGCCGCGGATTTGACCGAAATATGAAGGGTTGGCGCGATGAGAACGATGAATTTTAAAAAGTTGTTCGCTTATTCGATCGGCCTTTGGCTCATTACCCTCGTCGCCGCCGGATATTATTACGCCATGGGGCGGGTCGAAAAAAATTCCGATCGGCGCTATGCGATTACTCTAAATGAGGCGGAACGCCTAACCGTTTTGAAGCAGATGGGGACCCTTACTCAAGGCGTGAGCGATACCCTTTCCGCCCTGGCCGATAACGATTCGCCGCATCTGATCGAAGTGACGCGCGCCTTGGGCCGGGCGCGGGGAAGACACGAAATACCCGAGGCGCTCTCTTTTAAGCTCCCGCTCGAATACAAGCAATTGATGACATTGACGCAAACCGGATTTGACGCGCTCGCCAACATGGCCGAACGGGGTGCGCCTAGGGATGCCATCTTAAGGCAATTCGCCCGCCTCACTAATTTATGCGTCACGTGTCACGGCGGCTATATGATTAGGGTCAGGGCCTATTAATCTGGAGCGCCGATTTTTGGTTCGCCTCCGCGATAACGGACGGGAACGAAAATAAAGCGCTGACGCCCATAAAAGACGTCAGCGCGCGGTCTTCGACACGTATTTGGCGTGGGGGAACGGAGGGCTTAGGCTTTGGTCAGGTTTTCCGCGGCGAAGTCCCAGTTCACCAGATGGTCGAGAAAGACCTGAATATAGTCGGGGCGACGGTTTTGGTAATCCAGGTAATAGGCGTGCTCCCAGACGTCGCAGGTCAAAAGGGGCGTCTGGCCGTCCGTCAGCGGGCAGGCGGCATTTGCGGTTTTAACAATTTTCAGGCTTCCACCCTCGGCGACCAGCCAAGCCCAGCCGCTACCAAACTGCGTCATGCCGGCGGTTTTGAACTCTTCTTTGAATTTCTCGAACGAGCCGAATGCGGCGTCTATTTTCGTCGCCAATTCACCGCTCGGCGAACCGCCGCCGTTGGGCTTCATGCTGTTCCAATAGAAGGTATGGTTCCAGACCTGGGCAGCATTGTTGAAAACCCCGGCCTTTGAAGCATCGTCCGCCGTCGCCTTCATGATATCTTCAAGACTTTTGGCGGCGAAATCCGTTCCGTCGATCAATTTGTTCAGATTGGTGACGTAGGCGTTGTGGTGTTTGCCGTAATGAAAGCCAAGAGTGTTTGCCGAGATATGGGGCGCCAATGCGTCTTGAGCAAAGGGGAGTGCAGGAAGTTCAAATGCCATTTTGTGCCTCTCACGAGTTGAATGCGTTAAACTGCGCATGAAATATGGACATGATGGACGAATTTAAAGGGCAGAACGATGAAATATCACAATTATTCTAAATTCAATTTTTACGAGTAAAGAATGGATCACGATACGTGGATTGGTGAATACACACAAGGATGTCGGCATTTATGGCCCATCGCCGTTTTTTCCCCCCCGCGCCGCCGCCGTGCAATGCTGGCGCTGCTGGCGTTCGACGCGGAACTGCGGCGGATCCCGCACAAAGTAAAAGAGCCGATGCTGGGGGCGATGCGCTATCAGTGGTGGCGCGATATGCTTGGTGGCGCGTCCGGCGACATGCCTGTGGGGTCTCCTCCTTTGGTGCGCGCGCTGGCGGGGATCTTGGACGATCCTACGCTCCCCGGCGGTCTTGCGCGCGCATCCGCCGCCGCGCTGATCGACGCCGCGCAAGATAAGCTTACCCCGGTGTCTCCTGCGGATGTGGATCTCTTGAAAAATCGCGCTACCGCCGTGGCGCGGGCGCAAGGCGCCTTGATGAGGTGCATTCTAATGGGGGGCGGCTCGGATAATCTCGATGTAAATGAAGATGCCTTATTTCACGCTTTACGCGCCTTGGAGGCGCTCGCCGGTCTCAGCGAGCGCGCTCTGGGGGAGAAGGCGTTCGGGGAACCCCTCAAGGCCGCCCTGTTGGCGTGCGCCGAAGAGGCGATCGTTACCGCAGCCGCCTTGTCGGCGGGGGTGGACAAAAAACTTCGCCCCGCCTTGGTGGCGATTACTCTGGGGCGATTGGTCCTTTTCGATGTTCGCAAGCACGGCGTTGGGGCGGGCGCCTTGCGCCGTTCAAGGCCTTTGTGTGCGCGCCTTACCCCCTGGCGGTTGACGCGGTTGGGGTGGGCGGTTTGGCGCGGCCGTTTTTGACGTCTGAAAACGTATAAATCACCATACCGATTGCGGAGTCGGCTTCGTTATGGGGGCGACCGAAGTTTTTAAAACCATCAGGTCCAGCTTCGAGATGACCGGGAAAATTGGCGCGGATGAGGATCTATACAGTAAAATAACCCCGCGTTGAAGATCGGGAAAGCTGCCTCCGGTATCGTCAAATTTACGAATTTCCAAGGTGACGACGTCCCCGGTGCCCGCTTCCTTGCTTTGCCAGATGACGACGGGGTTGTCCCGCCTCTTTTGCGCCAGGGGGGCTATGGCGCGGGCCAGTTTTCGGGTGGGTGGGCCATACAGGTCGATATAATGAGAGACCACGGCGTCAAACGCCTTCGACAGAAACAACGTTTGATAGGAACTCGCCCGTTCATTATCGTAGCGCACGATCGTTTTCGTTCCTTGATACATGATCGTATCGACTTGAAAATCCTTGGCGAGGTTGCTTGGCCAGGTCACGGGGACAACGCAAAAAATGATATCCTTTCCCTGCTTGCTGACGCAACTATCGTGCTGATCGAGATTGGAGAGCATGGTCGGAGAGATCGGCGCGCCCAATCGCGCGCTGTCGGTTATTCCCAGGGCCGCCCCATCGAGAAGTTTTCCCAGCGCCTTGATCGGTTTTCCGATGACGTCGTTTGGGGACAGTTTCGCCGTTTGTACCGATTTAACGTCCCATCCCGCGTCGGCGTTGGGCGGGGTGGGCCGTGTCGTTAATGCCTCCGTTTCGGGTGGGATCGTGGCGCCCGGCCCGTGATCCTTGACGATGGTCGCGGGCAACGTGGGCAACGTGGGCTGAGTGGCCGCGGCTTTAATTTTTCCGCTTGGGTTGACGTTAGGCGAGGGGGGCGTCGCCGTGTTTTTGAGCGGAGTGCGGTCGAGGGGATTGAATGTTTTTCCCGTTACGGGCTGGTCGGGTAGTGTGGCGAGCAGGGCGTCGAGCTCCTTTGGCCCAATCTGCTCCGTGGCCGTGGACGTCGGAGTGGATGGCGGGGGCTGCGAAGACGAGGAGGCCGCGCTTTGCGCCCCGGGGACAGCGACGTCGGGCGTTGGGGCTTCGGTAACGCCCGTTTGCGACTTTCCACCCGTTATGGCGTAGGCTTCGGGGGTGTTGCCCTTGCCTTGTAGAACGAGCCGTAAGATTTTTGACAATTGGGCGTCGCTGGGCATGATCTTATCGCGGTAGGCTTGGATATCGACGGGTTTTTCTCCCGTGACGTCACCCGTGGTGTTCGTCGCCTGCAAGGGAACTTTTGCATCCAGGGCGGAGAGGCTTCGCGGCGTTTTTTCAGATGACGTCGTCGGTCCAGTTTGAACGCGCGGACTCGCCCCGAGAGAGGACGTGGTGGCGGTTGGTGTTTTTGCATTTGGCGTTTGCGCCGCCGAGGGCGGAACGGACGGCATGGGTACGTTGAGGGCTGCGGGAGATGACGCATTGGGCGGCACCGTGCTGAGTTCCTTGATGATCTGTTCTTCCGTAATCCCGTTCCCCTTAGCGGGGGGCGGCGTTACGCTTGGGGATGAGCTCGGAACGGTCTCAGGCGGCGTGCTTGGGGCGGCGTGCTTGACCGACGCGGCGGTTTTTGGCAGGGCGGAAACTTGCGTGTCCGTATGTTTCGTCTTTCCCGCAGACGGGGTTTTCGGAGCAAAGAAATAATCGACGAGAGATTGGAAAAAACGCACCGGCTTCTCGCCACGTTGCGAGGGCGGGACATCCTTATTGGCTTTGATTTCCTTTTGCAGAGACTTGACCGCCGCCGTCGATTGCGCGCTGTCTATCGAATCGGCTTCCTTTTGCGCTTCTTTCAGGGCCGGCGCACTGTCCAGGACATCACCATTAAAGGGTTCTTTGGGCGTTTTCGTGGGCGTTGGGACTGTGTTGGGCGGGGTTGGCGTCGGGGGAGGAGGTGGTGAAAGCGCCGTGTTTGGCTCGGGGGGGGACACCGCGATTTTGCCGTCGTGCACGTCAAGCAGATACTGCGCGATGTCGAAGGCCCCCTTGTTGATCGCAAGGTCTATGGGTTGGATGTCTTGCGCATTGAACGCCTCAAGGTCGGCCCCCGCCGCGACGGCCTCTTTTACTTTGCCAAGGTCGTTGGCGTTGATCGCCGCAAACAGCCGGTCGGTTGGGGTGTCCGCCGGCGCCTGTGCTCGGGCATGGGAGACGAGCGTCAATCCCGGCACTGTCCCTGTAACCGCGAAACTGCCGAAAATAAAAAAAATGGCGATGGGTAAGATGCGTTTCATGCGGTGTCTTTTAGACGATCGGATGCCGAAAAAAGATCGAAAAACAGGCGGACCAAAGGCAACCGAGCGCACGCTCCGTTGAACCTTGACGTTATGGGGCAACGTCTTTCTGCGTCTGGTATTCGCGGTGCGTGCGTAGGTTCGGGGCATGATACCAAGGCTGTCCATGGACTCAACATATAGTTTCCCAGAACCTTTGATTCCATAGGGTCGGAACCTTTGGTTTCATAGGGAAAGCGGAAAAACCGAACAAGGCCCCATCGTGCTCGGTATATTTTTTAAGATCATTGTATTTTTAAGGTCATTGTCGATCGTTTTCATTTTTTTGATTTCGAGGAAGTTATATAGAAAAATCATATTCGTGGTAATCCTAAAATAACGTCAATATTCGCGCATGCCGGGACAGCGCCGGGACAGCGCCGGGGCGCGCCGGGACGACAATGTTGGGGATTGTGGCGAAAAACGACCGATCGGCGCCGTTTGTCGCGGGCGGCGAAGGTTGAAATGCGCCGGGTTGAGGACCCGTCGGTTTATGAGGCGCCTGGGTGCACCCGGTTTTTTTCGATCCATCGCATCAATGCGATTTCGGCGCGCGAGGATAGGGCGAGCTTGCGATCGCGCCCCTTGAGACGGCGCTTTTTCTCCCCGTTCTCTCCGCCCTCGGCTTCGATCGGAGGAAAGAGGCCGAAATTGACGTTCATCGGCTGAAACGTTTCACTTTCGGCATCAGTCGTGATGTGGCCCAGCAACGCGCCCAGGGCGGTTTCCTTCGGTGGCGGCGGACAAGAAACGCGGCGAATCTCGGCGGCGGCGAACATTCCCGCCAGAAGACCGATCGAGGCGCTCTCCACATACCCTTCGCAGCCTGTGATTTGCCCGGCGAAGCGAATATTTGGGCGGTTTTTCAGACGTAAGGTGTTGTCCAGTAGAACCGGGCTTTTGATGAAGGTGTTGCGGTGAATGCCGCCGAGGCGGGCAAACGCGGCGTTTTCCAACCCCGGGATGGTGCGGAAGATGCGTTTTTGTTCGCCGTAGGTCAGCTTGGTCTGAAAGCCGACCATGTTCCACAGCGTGCCCAGGGCGTTGTCCTGGCGCAATTGCACGATGGCGTGGGCCTTGGTGGTGGGGGCGTGGGGATTGGTCAAGCCCACCGGCTTCATGGGGCCGTAGGATAGGGTTTGGGGGCCGCGTTCGGCCATCACCTCGATCGGCAGGCAGCCTTCGAAATAGGGGGTGTTCGCCTCCCATTCCTTGAAGGTCGTTTTTTCGCCGTTCACCAAGGCGTCGATGAAGGCGTCGTACTGCGCCTTGTCGAGGGGGCAATTGATATAATCCTTGGCGTCTCCCTTGTCGTAGCGCGACTGGTACCAGACCTTGGAAAAATCGATGCTGTCCTTATAGACGATCGGGGCGATGGCGTCGAAAAACGCCAGATGGTCCGTTCCGCTCAGGGCGCGGATCGATTGACTGAGCGCATCGGAGGTCAGCGGTCCGGTGGCGACGATGACCGGGCCGTCGCCCAGCGCGCCAAGATCGTCGATTTCCTCGCGCGCGATGGTGATCAGGGGATGGGCCTCAAGGGTTTCGGTGATCGCGGTGCTGAACCCCTCACGGTCCACCGCCAGGGCGCCCCCCGCGGGCACCCTGTGTTTGTCGGCCGTCGCCAGGATCAATGACCCGAGGGCGCGCATTTCCCGGTGTAACACGCCGACGGCGTTGCCCTGGGCGTCATCGGACCGAAACGAGTTGGAACAGACCAGTTCGGCCAGGTTGTCGGTCTTGTGCACATCGGTGGCGCGCACCGGGCGCATTTCGTGTAAAACGACGCCGATGCCGCGCTCGGCGAGCTGCCATGCCGCCTCGCAGCCGGCCAATCCTGCGCCAACAACACGAACGGGAGAGTCTACGGTATTTTTCATGGCCGAACTCATACCCGGTGGCGGCGGCTCATGCAATGGGCAAGCGTTTTTTCACGCATCCGGCGATGCGCGGCGAAGGTGAACAATAAAGGAGCGTCGATTGACTTTATTCCGGGGGTTCGCTACCAGTAGCCGACGACAGCGCCACAACGAACGGAGAGCCCACCCGTGTCTTTCGATCTTCATTCTTTCGACCTTCATTCTCTTGCTCCGATAGCAATCGCGGCGGGGTTTTTCGTCTTCATGCGTATCGGGTTGCCGCGCTTGATGGCCTGGGGGGTTCCCTTCGCCAATCCGCAAACCCTTAAGGACCTGATGGACGGAGGGCGGGATGTCGTTGTCATCGATGTCCGTACGCCGGGTGAATACAGCGGTGATCTGGGGCATATTCCCGGCGCGCTGAACCTTGGCTACAGCGAACTGTCGAATGCGCTCAAGGAAAACGGGGCGGCCCTCGCGGCGTACCAAGACGCCCCCGTTTTCGTGACCTGCCGCACACAAAACCGCTCACCGCGCGCGGCTAAGCTTTTGAAGAATGCGGGACTGAACAATGTCCAGATTCTCAACGGCGGCATGGCGCGTTGGAAAAGGGAAGGCCTGCCCCGCGAAACCCGCTGACCCGGCCCAAAAACGGCGTCACCGTGCGCTTTGTCGTTACATGAACACCCCTAAATAGCGCGCCCAGTAGAAATGTAGCGGTAGGGCGATGACGACGCCTAAGATAAAATAAACGATCATGAGCGGCGCGGCGCGCCGTGCGGTGATCCCCGCCATGGAAAGCGTGACCAGGATCGGCGGCGCTAAGTAGGGCAGGGGAATGAGCACCCAGGTCGGAACTTGCGCCATCAGCACGGTGTCGATCGGCCATCCGGTGGCGCTGCTCAACGTGGTGGCGAGCGGGGTCATGATGGCGGGAACGGCGGGCAGGGTCGTTGCGAAGGCGACCGACATCCCGACCGCGACCAGGGTCGAGAAGCCCGCCAGGCCGCCGCCGATATTTTGTCCGGTGAGCGCCAGAAGTCCCTTGCCCAGGGTCGCCCCAAGTCCCGAATGCGAGGCGACCGCGCCGAGTCCGACCACCCCGGCGACGAACAGCCATGGGGCGTAATTGATTTTCTTGACCAAGTCCTGAGTCTTCAATACCCCGACCCCGGGCGCGGCGCACAGCAGCGCGGCGCCCATCGCGACCCAGGCCGGCGAGACGCCATGGATGAAATCCGTCGCCCATAAGGCGACCGTGATCATTAAGATCACGGCGAGCTTGCGTTCATTCCCCGTCACGCCGCCGCTTTGCGATGGTGCGCCGTCCCGGGTCGGCGCCTCACGAAAAAAGAGCCAGTTCAAACCCAAGGTGGCCAGCATGCTGAAGACCCCGAGGACGGGAAAATTCAGCGCCAGATAGTGGCCGTATTCAAAATGGATGTTGAATAGGCTTTCCGCGGACGCCGAAAGCACGAGATTGGGCACATTGGAAGGCAGGATGGCGAAGGCGGGCAAGGTCGTGCCCATGCCCGCCGCCAGTACGATGCCGGTCCGCCCCTTCGATCCTTCCGCAAATCCCAGTCGCGCCGCCAGTTCCATGGCGATTGGCGTAATCAGAACGGCGCGGCTGAGTGCGGAGGGGATGACAAAGGCGAGTACGCCCCCGGCGGCGATAACGCTCGCCAAGATGCCGAAGTAGTTGGCCGGAATATAGGCGACCATGGCGTGCACCAGGCGCTTGGCCAATCCCGTTTCATGAACCGCCAGGCCAATCACGAGACCGCCGAAAACCAACCACATGGCGCTGGCCTGGAAGCCCGAAAAGATGACGCCGGGAGGGGCGATGGCGAAGACGGCGCAGAGAAACAAAAAAACGAGCGAGGTGAAAAATTCGGGCACGACGCCGGTGGCCCACAAACCGAGAGAGAAAACGATGATGCCGGCGGCGCGTTGCATGTTTGCCTCGCCAAGAATGTTCAGGTTTGCGATCGAGGCGGTGATTACAAGAGCCACGCCGAGAACCATCGTCGTTACGGCGACCAGATGTGAGAATGATAGGTGATTGATGGGCGTATCGGCTGTCGTGGATCGAGGCGCGGTGTTGGACATGGAAACTCCTGTGCGCTTTTTTATCGTTTCAACGTGACAGCTATACTTGTGTTAATCGGGGACCATGATAATATCGAAACTTGAAAAAATAGAATTGCAATTTAATTGAAAATTAATATGCTTGACCTTCGCGATATTTCCCTTTTCGTGGCGGCGGCGGCGTTGGGCAACCTATCGGCGGCGGGCCGCCGGGTCGGAATGTCCGCGGCGACGGCGAGCCGCCGCCTCGCCGCGTTCGAAGACGTGCTTGGAACGCGATTGCTGTATCGGACCACCCGAAGCATCGCGCTCACGGCGGATGGCGAAGTTTTTTTGCGCCACGCCCAGCGGATTTTGAAGGAAATGGAAACCGCCCGTGAGAGTTTGTCCGCTTACCGCGATACGCCGCGCGGCACGCTTCGAATTACCGCGCCAATCTCTTTTGGCCAGGCCCATATCGCGCCGGCGTTGCCGGATTTTTTGAGCCTGTATCCCGACGTCAACATCGACCTCATCTTGTCGGAATCGCTTTTGGATCTCGTTGACGAGGGTATCGACGTCGCGGTGCGCATTGCGGCGCTCGCGGACTCACGGATGATGTCGCGCAAACTCAGCGGTGTGCGGCGCGTCGTTTGCGCCGCGCCGTCTTACTTGGAACGCCGCGGTCGGCCTTTGTGTCTTGAGGATCTGAAGGCGCACAACTGCCTCGTTTCGTCGGGGCGCGAAACATGGGCGTTCACGCGCCATGGCGTGCGAGAAAATGTCGTGGTTAGGGGAAATGTGCGCAGTAACGACGGCGTCGTGGTGCGGGATCTGGCGCTTCGCGGATTGGGGATCGTGCTCCGTGCGCTGTGGGATGTCGGTCCCTACCTGGCGAGCGGGGAACTGAAAGCCGTGTTGCCGCAATACGAGACGGCGACGCGCGCCGACGTGTGGGCGGTCTATCCCGGCGGCGCGCGACCATCGCCCAAGGTGCGCGCATTCATCGACTACTTGACTCGGCGGTTCGGTCCCGTTCCGTATTGGGAAAAGAATGTACCGCCGGACGTTGGGCCGGAAGCTTAAGGTTGTTTCCTACGAAGGGCTGCGGTGGAGATATGTGCGGATCTTGACGTCATGCGACATAATGTGGCGCAAGACCCAGACATTCAGCATGCTGGCGAGCGGTTCCCAATTCTCGGGCGTACGGCCCTCCTTGATCATCTTCCCGAGTTGTTCGAGTTCTTGGCGCAATGCTTCATGTTGGGTGATGTGCTCCGTGACGTCGGGAAAGCCGATGTTGTGCATGAGCCGTTCCTCGTCGGCGAAATGCGCGACGATGTGATCGTGAACCTTGCGGTAACCGTCGATGACGTGAGCGTGGGTGGCGGCGCCCTCATTCGGGCTTTCCAGAGCCGAAATAAGCGTATTCACCAGTTCGAGAAGTTCCTTGTGCTCGTCGTCGAGCAATGTGATGCCGGTGGTGTATTTTGCTTTCCACCCCATGGTCTTCGCCTTCATGGGACCCCCCCGTTGTCTCTGGAAAAAATAGCTCTCTCCTCGCCTTGCGAAAGAATTACATTTGTCTCATGTTGTTTCAAGTATCTCTATGAGAAATAAGAATAAATTATCTTATAGAGACTATAGAAAGAACGTTATCCCCCTAAAATATCTCTAAAACAACGACACCAGCGGTTGAGGCGACGATCAACAAGGCGAGTAGGGGAAGCGCCATTTTTGGGCCGGCGAGAAATCCGGTGATGACGGCTTTGACAAGGGTGTTGACCACGGTGGCGACAAAGATGGCGTTGGCGGCGAGATTTTCGGTTAGGCCCGTTTTGGTCATTTCCGCGAGCGATAGGGAAATGGCATCGACATCAACCAAACCCGAAATTGCGCCGAGGACGTAAAGCCCGCTGTTCCCGAAATGGATGCGGGCATAATGCGCCAGCAAGGCGACGACGGCCAACAGGAGGGCGAATTTAACGGCGATCGAAATATCGCAGGGGTTGTCGATCTCGATCGGGGCCGCCGCGCCGCGCCGTCGGGATTTATAGAGTAGAAACGCCGTGCCGATGGCGCAAAAAAGAGACATGACGCCAAGGGCGGGGGCGAGCTGAAAGGCCAGGGCGCGGTTGAAAAAGGCGACGATCACGAGAATACGCATGTACATCACCGCCGATGCGATGGCCACCGCGCCGTTCAACATGGGAATGAGTTGTGGGTTTTTATGTGCGATGCGCGCGGCGCCGACGGTCAGCGCGGTCGAGGACGCCAGGCCTCCGAAAAATCCGGTGAGGACGCCCCCCAGTCGCGGCCCCGCGATGCGCATGGCGATGTAGCCGGAAAAAGAAAGACCGGCGACCAGGACCACCATCCACCACATCCGATATGGGTTGAGCACTTCGCCGGGACCGAACCCTTGATTCGGCACGACGGGAAGAACGACGACGGAAATCAACAGCAACTTTATGGCGCTGTCCAGTTCCAGTTTGTTGAGATGTCTGACCCAGCGGTGCAAATACCTTTTGGCGTCCAACAAGGCGACGGTGACGACGCCGCCGGCTGCCGCGAGCGCCATGTTGCCGAGGACGGCATAAACGCCAAGAATGAATACCAGCAGGGCGGCGACCTCGGATGTCAAACCGAAATCTTGGCTGAGGCGACTGGAGTTGACATAGGAAAAGACGAGTAGGACCGCGAACGCGGCTAGGGAAACCCCCAGGACAATGGCGCCGTAACGCATCGTGAGCAAACCGCAGAAACCACCGAGTAGTCCGCTTAGCGCGAAGGTGCGCACGCCGGCGGCGCGCGCGCCGCCGCTCGCCTTGCGTGAGTGCCATCCCCGTTCGATGCCGACCAAAAGGCCGATCCCCAGGGCAAGCGCCAAACGCCCCAATGTTTCCTGATTGGCCAAGAGTTCCATGACTCCAGTATGTTCCCGGTTTCCGGTGTGGTCCAGGGGGTGTTGTCGGATCGGTCGTGGACGCCAGGTTCGCCGAGGTGTTTTTTTGCGACAAAAATGGCTCTTCCCTCTCGAAAGATGCCGCACGATATGATACGAGTAACCCAGGAATGGGGGATATGCCGTGAGCGTGCACGCGCCAGGTGAAAGCCATCCGGACGAACGTCCGGGCATTGAGTTGGAGCTTAAATTCGACCTAAGTCCGGGAGACGTGCGCAAGCTTTGCCGGATGCCGTGGTTGAAGGCGCTTCAGGAAGGCAAGGTGCATCGCCAATCCCTACACGCCCTGTATTTCGACACCCCCGCCCATGATCTTGCCGACCGGCGTATTTCCCTGCGTGTGCGCAAGGAGAGCCGTGCCTATGTGCAGTGCTTGAAATCGAACACCGCATCCGATTGTAACGGGTTTTCCCGTCAAGAAAAGGAATGGCCCGTCAAGCGGGCGCGCCTGGATCCGGATCTGCTGAAAAAAGATACACGGGCCGGGAGGGCGCTGGCGGATATCGATATCGACACCTTGACGGCGGTGTTCGAAACCGACATCACGCGCCAAAGCCGAGTCTTGGTGTGCGCCGACGGCACCCGCATGAAATGTGAGGTTGACCGGGGGCGCATCGTGGCGGGCGATGCCGACGTGACGATCCATGAAATGGAATTGGAATTCGTTTCCGGCGAAATCACCACGTTTTATGATATCGCGCGCAAGATTGCGCAAAGCGTTCCGGTGCGGTTGTCCTTGTGTTCGAAGGCGTGTCGAGGGTTTTCCCTGGCCAGCGGGACCATGCCGCATTGGCAACGCGCGCGCCATCCCAAACCGCGGCGCGGCGCCAGCAATGGCGAGGTCTTGCGAAGCGCGCTGCAGCTGGGGTTGCGCCAGGTACTGGCCAACGCGCCGTGTGTTCTGGCGCGCAGCCACGAGGAAGGCGTCCATCAGATGCGAGTCGCGCTGCGACGCATGCGTTCGGCGTTAAGTCTTTATCGGGGGGGCGTGGGCATACAAAAAACCCGCGATCTGGTGGGGATGATCCGCGAAACCAGCGCCGCCTTGGGCGATGCCCGCGATTGGGACGTCTTTATCGGAACGACGCTACCCGCCGTGCGGTATTCCGAGGCTGCCGCCCCGGGAAGTGAGGCGCTGCTTCGCCGGTCCTCGGCCCTGCGCGACGAGGCCTACGAACGGGCGCAGGCCTACCTCGGTTCGCGTGAATATGGTTGCCTGTTGGTCGAACTGGCGGCATGCTCCACCGTGCACCGCGATGGGGAGAAGGAAATAGGCCCGGACGGCGCGGCGCTTGGTGGGGACGTTGATCTCGGGGCTCCCGCGACGGATTTCGCCTACCGAGTCCTCGCTCGCGGACATGCGCGTCTGATGAAAAGGGGGCGGGGATTAAAAAAATTATCCGCAGCCGATCGCCATCGTTTGCGCATCGCAGTGAAAAAGGCCCGCTATACGAGCGAGCTGTTCGCCTCGTTGTTCGATGCCGATAAGACGCATCCCTACCTCAAGGCCTTGGGACGGCTTCAGGATGTTCTCGGTCATTTGAACGATCGGGTGGTCGCCGAACGCCTGCTTGAACGGGTCGGCGCGGCTACGCCCGCCATCAGGGACAAAAGTTTCCGGCGCGCCGTGGGTGAAGTTTCGGGGTGGTATGGTCATCTACAGGTCAGTCAAGAACAAGAGCTGCTCTCGGCCTGGAAGTCCTTTCGCCGCCGTGCGCCCTTCTGGTCGGCGTAGAAAACGGCCGCTCGAACAAGACCGCCGCCGCCGGCTTACCGCGCGATCCGTTTTTTCTTCTTTTTTGCCGCCGCCAGATAGGGTTTCAGGTAATGCCCGGTGTAGCTTTCCTTGGTGGCGGCGATGGCTTCGGGCGTTCCGGCAACGACGATCTTGCCGCCCTTTGAGCCGCCCTCGGGCCCCATGTCGATGATCCAATCGGCGGTTTTGATGACTTCCAGGTTATGTTCGATGACGACCATGGTGTTGCCGGCGTCAACCAGGGTATGCAAGACTTCGAGTAATTTCTTGATGTCTTCGAAATGCAGGCCCGTGGTCGGCTCGTCGAGGATGTAAAAGGTTTTTCCGGTGGCGCGCTTGGACAGTTCCTTGGCCAGCTTAACCCGTTGCGCCTCGCCGCCCGAGAGTGTCGTCGCCTGCTGGCCGAGGTGGATATAGCCCAGGCCGACCCGTTGCAGGGACATCATCTTGTCGCGGATCGCCGGGACCGCCTTAAAATATTCGACCGCCTCATCGACCGTCAGATCGAGGACGTCGGCGATGGATTTGCCCCGGAACGTCAGTTCCAGGGTTTCGCGGTTGTAGCGTTTGCCCTTGCAGACGTCGCATTGGACATAGACGTCGGGCAGGAAATGCATCTCGATCTTGATCACGCCGTCGCCCTGGCAGGCCTCGCAGCGACCGCCCTTGACGTTGAACGAAAAGCGGCCCGGTTTGTAGCCCCGGCGCTTGGCTTCGGGTAGGCCCGCGAACCATTCGCGGATCGGTGTAAACGCCCCGGTATAGGTCGCGGGGTTGGATCTGGGGGTGCGCCCAATCGGGCTTTGATCGATATCGACGACTTTATCGATCCCTTCGATGCCGGTGATTTCGTCATGGTCGCCGGCGTGCAAACGGGCCCGGTTCAGCCGTTGCGCCAGGGCGTTGTATAGGGTTTCGACGACGAGGCTCGACTTCCCCCCGCCCGAAACGCCGCTGACGCAGGTAAATAAGCCGAGGGGGAAGTCCGCCGTGACATTATCGAGATTGTTGGCCCTGGCGCCCTTGACGCTAAGGAGGCGTTTTTTATCGAACTTGCGCCGCCGTGTGGGTACGGGGATGGAACGGATCCCGGTCAGATATTGGCCGGTCAAACTGTCGGACGCGGCCATCACGTCCTCGGGGGCGCCGCGGGCGATGACCGACCCGCCGTGCACGCCCGCTCCCGGCCCCATGTCGATGAGGTAATCGGCGCTGCGGATGGCGTCCTCGTCGTGTTCGACGACGATCACCGTGTTGCCCAAGTCGCGCAGGCGCATCAGGGTGCCCAACAGGCGGTCGTTATCGCGCTGGTGCAGGCCGATCGACGGCTCGTCTAAGACGTAGAGCACCCCGGTTAGCCCCGAGCCGATCTGCGACGCCAGGCGAATGCGCTGGCTCTCTCCGCCCGACAACGTTCCCGAGGCGCGCGACAAGGTCAGGTAATCGAGGCCGACATTCATCAAAAATCCCAGGCGTTCGTTGATCTCACGCAAGATCCGTTGGGCGATTTCCATCTGCTTGACGCCAAGCTGGCGGGGCAGGTCGGCGAACCACCCGGCGGCCTGTTCGATCGACATTTCGGCAACCTGGGAAATATGCAGACCGGCGATCTTGACGGCCAGCGCCTCGGGTTTGAGGCGATGACCGGCGCAGGTCTCGCACCGCGTCACGGTTTGGTATTTACCCAGTTCGTCGCGCACCCACGACGAATCGGTCTCGCGCCAGCGCCGCTCCATGTTGGGGATGACGCCCTCGAACGGTTTGGCGATTTGATAGGCCTTGCGCCCGTCGTCGTAGCGCATGGTGACGGCATCCTCGCCGCTGCCGTACAGTAAAAGCTGGCGGATCTCGTCGCCCAGGTCCTGCAACGCCGTGGTCAGGGAAAAGCCGAAATGCGCCGCCAGGCTTTCCAGGGTCTGTACGTAATATTGGCTGGTCGAATTGGCCCACGGCGCGATCGCCCCCTGATTGAGGGTCAACCTGTCGTCGGGGATCACCAACGCGGGATCGAAGTACATCTCGGTGCCCAACCCATCGCACGCCGGGCACGCGCCGAAAGGATTGTTGAAGGAAAAGAGGCGCGGTTCGATCTCGTCGATGGTGAAACCCGAAACCGGACAGGCGAACTTGGCGGAAAAGGGGGTACGCGCGCCGCCGGTGGCATTTTCGATAAAGGCGAGGCCGTCGGCCAGGGCCAGGGTGGTCTCCAAGCTGTCGGCGAGGCGCGTCTCGATCCCGTCGCGCACAACCAACCTATCGACGACAATATCGATGTCGTGCTTGACCTTTTTGTTAAGCGTCGGGGTGTCGTCGATCTCGTACAGCGCGCCGTCGATTTTAACCCGCTGAAAGCCGCGTTTGGCGAAATCCTGAAGCTCTTTTTTATATTCCCCCTTGCGTCCGCGCACGATCGGAGCCAACAGCAACAATCGGGCGTTCTCGCCCATCGCCATAATGCGATCGACCATTTGGCTGACGGTCTGACTTTCGATCGGCAATCCGGTGGCGGGTGAATGGGGCACTCCGACGCGGGCGAACAACAGGCGCATGTAATCATAGATTTCGGTCACCGTGCCGACGGTGGAGCGGGGGTTGCGCGAGGTCGTTTTTTGTTCGATGGAAATCGCCGGAGACAACCCTTCGATCGATTCGACATCGGGTTTGGACATCAGTTCGAGAAACTGACGCGCATACGCCGACAGGCTTTCGACGTAGCGTCGCTGTCCCTCGGCGTAGATGGTGTCGAACGCCAGAGACGACTTACCCGACCCGGACAGCCCGGTGATCACGGTCAAGCGATCGCGGGGAATCTCGACGTCGATATTCTTCAGGTTATGTTCGCGCGCACCGCGCACATGGATGGTCTGAACCATGAACTGTTCCGTTTGAGTCTGAGTTGGACGCACGCCGCGAAGAGATAGACCCGAAAGATAGGGGCGTAAAGCGGGCGACGCTCGATTCTTTTTAGAAAAATTGTATGTTCGCTATATGTTCTTTTCAAGGTCTTCTTTCACAGGGTGCCCGAATTATCCACAAGAGGCGTGCGCGCGGCGCAAAGAAAGCTGGTGTGCTCGCGCGCATTGTGTAGACTCCGCAACACGGATTCGAGCTAAGGACGAGAGGGTTTCAGATGGCCGGTAGCGTGAACAAAGTGATTTTGGTGGGCAACCTGGGACGCGATCCCGAAGTGCGTTTTTCCCAGGACGGCAAGAAGATCGTCAACATGAGCATCGCCACTTCGGAAAGCTGGCGCGATCGCAACAGCGGCGAACGGCGGGAAAAAACGGAATGGCATCGTGTCGTCATTTTTTCCGAAGGCCTCGCCAATGTTGCGGAAAAATATCTGCGCAAGGGATCGAAGGTATACCTTGAAGGCGCGCTGCAAACCCGCAAGTGGACCGGCAATGACGGCGTCGAAAAATACACCACGGAAATCGTTTTGCAGGGCTTTAACTCCAACCTGACCATGCTCGACGGTCGGGGCGAGAGCGGCGGCGCGGGGGGCTCCGGTTCCGGGTTTGGCGGCGATGACGGATTTTCCGGCGGCCGTTCCGGCCCCGACTGGGGCGGCCCCGATCAGGGCGGCGCGTCCGGCGGAGGAACGGGGAGCGCCGGCGGCAGCGCTGGAAACGTTCCCGGCGGCGATCTGGACGATGAAATTCCTTTCTGATCTCAGCCTGTCAAAAAACATTAAGAAAAACGCGAAACCCCTTGCGGTTTCGCGTTTTTTTATCCGCGTCCCTTCACGGCCCGTCGCGGAAAATGCGCCGATCGGCGGCGAAGAATTTCTCGGCCAGTTGGGCGATCGTGTAGGTAATAAAAAAGGCGGAAAGAACGTCTATCGAATAGTGGTAATGCGCCATCAAGACGATCGCGGCGAAGAAAAGTGAGGCGAGGATAAACAGGATGCGTAGGCGAAAGTTCTCCCAAAAGATAAGCGCCATGAGAAAGGGAAGCCCGGTATGGCCGGAGAAAAAGAGGTCTCCGCCAAAGGTGAAATCCTCGATCAAATTGGAATCGATCGGCGCCTCGACGGGGAACGGTCCGATATGGGTGAGGGTGATGAAGACCGAACGCACGAGCACGAAAAGCGCGACCGTCTTAAGGGTAAAGGGGATTTTACTAGGGTTGAGCATGCAGATCAGCATGACGAAGGCCCAAAAGACGACAGAACCGTATACGAAAAACCCATCGACATCGTAGGTTGGGATGTTATTCAAGATGATGTCGGTGACGGCGTTGCTGGCCTTTTCGGTGGCGTAGGTGCCCGCATAGTAGTTGATCGTCAAGCTGAGGCCGAGCAGGGCTACGGAAACGAGAATGGAGAAAATGAAACTTGGATTTTTCAGGCAGGATTTGTATCGCTCAATATATAAGTGCATTGTGTTGGTTCGATCTCTTCAATTTTCGGCTCTATTGCCGCGACTTAAAATGGTGAATGCGTAAACCATGGAATGGTCGCTTGGCATCCTCGTTAAATATAAATATCTGGTGCTTCTCCCCCTCGGTATGATTGAGGGGCCTTTGATCGCATTGATTGCGGGTTTTCTATCCCATTCCGGGGTTCTCGATTTTTGGTTGGCATATGCAATCCTTATCCTGGGAGATATCATTCCCGATGCGCTTTTTTATGCGCTGGGCTACTATGGAGGAAAGATCGATCTCGTGAATACATACCTTTCCGGGGAAAAGGTAAAGGGGCTGGGGAGGTTGTGGACGCGCCACGGACGTCTCACCATGTTCTTCGGAAAGTTAGCATATGGGATGGGCTTACCCTTTCTCGCAAGTGCCGGGGCGGTCAAACTTCCTTTTGGGAAATTCATCCAATACGCGGCGCCGGTCACATTTTTTCAATATGGCGTATTGATGGTGCTCGGTTACGTGCTGGGAAACTCTTACGCGATGGCGCTGAATTACGTCGATCTGGCGTATTTCGCGCTCGCCGGTGGCGTGATAGCCTTTATCATCGTTCATGTCGCCGTCGGCAGGTATGCGCGCCATAAAATTGACGTTATGGAAGAAGAAGTTCTCGAAAAAAACGATGCCCTCGGGAAAGAAGATGGGGCTATTTGCGAAGCAGACGACGAGGGCGAAAAACACCCCCATGCGCCGAATGATCGGGAAACAAGGGAACGCAACGGCAAAAGATGACCCGAACAAATCAATATTCGACGGCCACCGCCTCGGAGGTTACCATTTCATGTATCGTTCCCGCCTTTAATGAGGAACGTTCGGTCGCCAGAATTCTCGAAGCGATCGCCGCCGTGGGCGACGAGCTTGAGGAAATCATCGTGGTGGACGACGGGTCGAGCGACGCCACCTGCGATATCGTGCGCGAAACCATGCAGCGTTACGAGACCGTGCGGCTTATCGCGCAGGATCGAAACCGCGGAAAAAGTTGCGCCGTGGCGCGCGGCGTGCGTGAGGCGAGGGGCGCATACGTGCTTTTCCTCGACGCCGACTTGATCGGTCTGACGGCGCGGGGCATTCGCGATTTAATCGCGCCGATCCGTGGCGGCGAGGCGGATGTCGCCATAAGTATGCGGGAAAACACGCCCTTGTGGATGAAAATGGGGGGGCTGGATATCATGAGCGGCGAACGCGTGTTGCCACGTGCTCTGTGCGACGCGCACTTGGACGAATTGGAGGCGATGTCCAGTTTCGGGCTTGAAGTGTTTTTGAACCGTCTCGTCGTGAGTCGCAAATTGCGCTTGCGCACGGTTATGTTAGATGGGGTTCTTAACGATTTTAAATTCCACAAAAGAGGGTTTTGGCGCGGCGTTCGCGGCGAACTGCTTATGTGGCGTGATATCTTTCAGACGGTTTCGTTCTTTGAGTTTGTCGTTCAAATCGTCCGTATGCGAAAGTTACTGGTATGAGCGCGGCGAAAAAGCCACGGCTACGGTTTAATTCGGAATATTTTAAGCTGTGGAAGGAGGTTATTTTCCTTCTTCTTTTGAATGTTACGAAAAAACCGCAAAGCGACGGCAATGGGCGCATTCTTATCGTCAACCCCTGTCTGATTGGCGAGTTTGGTGCATCCGTCCCAGCCATTAGGGATTTCATCGCACGTCATCCAAAGACGCCGGTTGACCTTGTGGTAACGGGTGCGGCGCGTCCCCTCGCGGAGAGGATCATCGGCGTGGAGAGGGTCTATGTCACGCTTTCGGTGTACGGACGCGAAAGAGCGATTGCTCAAGAAAACATGACGCCGCCGGATGGGTATGAAAAAATAATTGCCTTGCGTATGAGCCCGGAGGCGTTTGCCTTGGTCAAGAACGTCCGCGCCAAGGCCTTGTGCACGTCATTTCGATTTTTCCTGCGCTACGGTCTACATCTGTCGTTTTGTCTGATTCGGGGCAAGACTCCGAAGCAGTGGAGGGCCGTTAATTTCGAAATGCTCGGTGGCGTCGCCGGATGCGCGCCGCCGCCGGACATGCATTTCGGTGAGATGTTCGCCCCAACCGTCCAAGATTACCGGGTCAGGGGGCGTATCGCCTCTTTCGCGCAGGGTGAAAAAACGGTGATCGTGCACACGGGAACGCCCTGGGTGATGAAACGTTTTCCCAACGAACGGTGGATCGACGCCTTGCGGAAGATCGCCGATAGCGGTCCGTATCGGTTTATTTTTATCGGTACGGAGGGGGATCGCGTGGATTATACGCATATCGCCGAGCGGATTGATGCGCCGACCCTTTCGTTGATCGGCGATATCAACCTTGCCGAACTGATGGTCGTTCTCGACGAGGGCGATTATTTTATCGGTATCGACAGCGGGCCTGCGACCCTTGCCCATCTCGTCGATATTCCCAGCCTCATCATTTTCGGTCCTGGCCCGCATATGTACCTGCCCTACAATCCTCGTGACGTTTTTCTCGATCGTTCGCGTGGGCGCGGCTTATCGCAGATGTTCTTCAGTTCACGGCGCAATAGCCTGATTGAAAAAATCAGCGCCGACGACGTCGTCGGCGCCTTTGTCGATCTTGTCGCCAAGGTTGGCGACGATCGCGCCGGTCCGCGCCGGACATTAGGCCCGCGCGCTCGTGCGCGCGCCGCGCGTTAGGCCCCCCCCCCGCGCATCGCGCGTTAGACCCCCCCCGCGCATCGCGCGTTAGACCAATAATCCGATCATGACCGTCGCTCCGATTTTTTGGAGGGAAGGTCTCCGGCGGGATATTTTGCGTTAAAGTCGGCTAGCGCACGGCGAAGAAAATCGGCGAGTAAATTCATTTCTTTCTTATGGCGCGAGGAGCGCCGCCAAACTAATCCCAGATACCGCGGCGCGGACGTTCCTCCCAGGGGGCGTACGACAATATCCGCGGTGCGCACGATTTCCGAATTGAGGGCGATCTCAGGCAAAAAGGTCACCCCCAAGCCGTTGGCGACCATTTGCACCAGGGTCAACAGGCTGGTCGCCTGAAACGCCTCGGGCCGTTTTTTTGCGTCTTCCAGGTGGCAGGCGCTGAGGGCGTGATCGCGCAGACAATGACCGTCCTCAAGCAACAGCAAATCATCAACTAAGATCGCCCCGGCGTCGATCGCCGCGCCCTTGCCCACGGAGCGGACCAAGGAATGGTCTTTCGGACAGGCGACCCAGAACGGGTCCTCGGCGAGAACGACGCTTTCCATGCCGCCCAACTCGTAGGGCAGGGCGAGCAGGGCGGCGTCGAGGTCGCCCGATTGCAGATTTTCCAGCAGGCGCGCGGTTTGTTCCTCGCGCAGGTACAGGCGCAAATCGGGGTAGGCGTGGCGTAATTCGGGAAGCACCCACGGCAGCACGAACGGCCCGATGGTGGGAATAACCCCAAGACGAAACCGTCCCGACAGGGGAAGCGTGTCGCCTTTCGCCGCATCCACGAGCGATTCCGCACGGTTCAAAACGTCCTTGGCCTGGGCCGCGATATCGCGCCCTAGGGGGGTGGGTAAGACCTTACGTTTCGTCCGTTCGATCAGGGCCGCGCCCAAAATGTGTTCAAGGTCCTGAATTCCCGCGCTGAGGGTCGATTGGGTGACGAAGCATCGCTGTGCCGCCTGGCCAAAATGGCGCAGATCGACCACCGCCACAAGATACTGGAGCTGGCGCAGGGTGGGGAGAATCATAATCGTTTTTTCCAATCACAGAAATATAAATAATCGGTTGGATCGAATATAAACGATCTGTCATCTTCCTTCCAGAGCCAAAACGCACGACGCGTCGCGGCGCAACGAACGAAAGGAAATTGACGATGAGCAGTAATCCCAAATCGGTCACGATCGAAAATTTGGAAGCGGCCTTTGCCGGCGAATCCATGGCTAACCGTAAATACCTGTATTTCGCTCGGCGTTGTCGGGAGTTGGGGGCAGGCGATGTCGCCGAAGTTTTTGAAAAAACCGCCGAGCAGGAGACGGCCCACGCCTTCGGTCATCTCGAATTGCTTTACCCGTCCAAGGAATTGAGCGTCGAGAAGATGCTCGAACTGGCGATCGAAGGGGAAACCTACGAATACACCGAGATGTACCCCAAGTTCCGCCACCTGGCGATGGAGGAGAAAAACGACGCCGCAGTCAAGGAAATGGACGAGCAGATCGAAGAATCGAAAGAGCACGCCGAAATGTTCGCCGCGGTTCTCGATAAGGCGGCAAAGCGCTTCGCCGCCTTGGCCAAGGTTGAAGAACGCCACGCCAATCACTACAGCGAAACCTTGAAAAAGACGCGCGCTAAAAACGACTAAGCCACCGCGCCGAACGCCCTTCGAGGCCTGGAAACGAAAGAGAGAGAAACATGAAAAAGTATATTTGCGTCGTTTGTAACTACGTCTACGACCCAGCCCAGGGAATGCCCGAGGACGGTATCGCTCCGGGCACCGCCTTCGAGGATATTCCCGACGATTGGTGTTGCCCCGACTGCGGCGTTTCCAAAGAAGATTTTGAACCGATGGATTGAGCGCGCACCGATGGCCCCACTTTGGGGTCATCGGTTTCCCTACGTGGCGGAACTTAAGACGAGGAGCGATAGGTATGAGTATGCAAAAAAACCGAAAAAAAGAAGAACTGGTGATCGTCGGCAGCGGGATGGCGGGCTACACGCTTATCCGCGAACTGCGCAAACGAGATAGCAAGCGGCCGATCACCCTGATCAGCGCCGATGATGGGGCGATGTACTCCAAGCCGATGCTCTCCAACGCCTTCGCCCAGGGCAAGGTTCCCGCGCAACTGGTGCAGAAAGCATCCATCGATGCGGCGCAAGACTTGAACGTCACGATTAAGGCCGAAACCCGTGTCGAGGCCATCGACCGACGCGCCAAGACGATCACGCTGAACCGGGGAAATGGTCGGCGCGAACGATTAAGCTACGCGACCTTGGTGCTCGCCATGGGTGCGGATCCGCGGACATACCGAGTCGAAGGGGACGACGCCGTTCCCGTGATGATGGTCAACGACTTGGGCGATTATCGACGTTGGCGGGAACGAATCGGGAAAAACAGCCGGATATTGCTGATTGGGGCGGGCCTGATCGGCTGCGAATTCGCCAACGATTTGGCGTTGGGTGGCCACGAGATTACCGTGCTCGATCCCGCGTCCTGGCCGCTGTCGCGTCTGGTTCCCCAGGAAATGGGCGCGCTTCTCGGCGAAGCCCTGACGGAAGCCGGGGTTAATCTGCATATGGAAAATTCCGCGATCCGTATGGAAAAGGGAACCGGAGGAAATATCGCCCATCTTCAAGATGGACGGAAAGTTGTTTTCGATCATGCCTTATCGGCGATCGGCCTGCTGCCCCGCACCCAACTGGCCCGGGACGCGGGGTTGGACGTGGCGACGGGAATCAGCGTCGATGAAAATTTGCGCACCAGCGATCCTCATATTTACGCCCTCGGCGATTGTTGCGAGACCGAGGCCGGCGTGCAGCCTTTCGTCCTGCCGTTGATGGCCCAGGCGCGCGCCTTGGCGAAGGTCCTGTCGGGAGATGATGCGCGCCTGGAGATGGCGGCGATGCCGGTGACGGTAAAGACGCCCTGTCTGGCGCTCGTCGTCTGCCCACCCCAACCCGGGGCGCAGGGGAAATGGGTCCTGACGGAACGTTCGGGACGGGACTGCGCGGCCCTATTCGAAGGCGGCGGCGGCGTCCCCCTGGGGTTTGCCCTGAGCGGATCGCAAACCGCACGGCGGCAGGCTTTGGCCAAGACAATGCCGGCGCTTCTCGGCGCAGGATGACCGTGGGGGAGAGGGCGTTGCATCCCTCCCCCTCGATCTTATTTCTCGGGTGCGCTTCGATGGCGTAAAGTGATCGTATCGCAGCAAGAGTTAGATGGCTTTTCGTGAGAAATTAAGGACGCCATGCACAGCAAAACGATAGAACGCTTGAGGCACGAGCATGAGTTCATCGACCTGGAATCGATCCGTGACGGACGACGGCGCGTGAGCATCGTGATCGTCCTGACCGTTGTCACCATGGCGCTCGAAATCGCGGCGGGGACCGTTTTCAATTCGATGGCTCTGCTGGCCGATGGTTGGCACATGGCGAGCCACGCCGGCAGTCTGGGGATCGCCCTGTTCGCCTACGTCTATGCTCAGCGTCATGCCGCCAACCCCAGCTTTACCTTTGGCACCGGCAAGGTCGAATACCTGGGGGCCTTCGCCAGCGCCGTCGCCCTGGCCATGGTCGCCGTGCTGATTGCATGGGATTCGCTGTCCCGCCTGTTGGCGCCGCTGACCATCCGCTATGACGAGGCGATGGCGGTCGCCGCGCTCGGCCTGGTCGTTAATCTCGTTTGCGCCGCGATCCTGCACGGGGGAACGGGGGGACATACCCACGACCATCCCCACGACCATCCCGTCTCCCACGCCGCCGGAGAAGCTCACGGCTCGGGGCCTCATCACACCGACCAGAACCGCCGGGCGGCCTATCTGCACGTCCTCGCCGACGCCCTGACGTCTATCCTCGCGATCGCCGCCCTGTTGATGGGGCGGTTATTCGGCTGGGCTTGGTTGGATGCGGTGATCGGCATGGTGGGCGCGGCGATGATCGCACGGTGGGCCGTCACGTTGATGCGCGATAGCGCGCGGGTCTTGGTCGATGGCGACGTCGATGCACATACCGTCGAACGGGTGCGCCGGTTGATTGAGTCCGATGCCGATAACAAAATTTCCGATTTACATATATGGAAGATCGGGGCGGGTCATTTGGGGGCGGTGATCTCGGTCGTCACCCACCACCAACGTCCACCCGCCCATTACAAGGCGTTGCTGAAAGAAGTGCGGGATCTATCCCATGTTACCGTGGAAATTTTGCCCTGTGAAGAAGAGGCGTGCATGTCGAATGATTAAGGGGCGGGAGGGGCTTTCGTGGGGATGTTTTTCCACCACTCGGTGTGTCTGAAAGTCTCCCGCCGTCGGAGCGTGGCGAGGTTGAGGTCCCGCACGTGTCATGCTACAGTTGTGGGCTAGAATTCGCCTCTGTGAGCGGCCCGATTCAGGGCCGTTTATATCATTGAAAGCATTGGATAAAAGTCTTGACGTCTGATCCGACCTCTTTGCCGCCCATTTCAGATTCTCCCATCGCGACAATCGCGATCGAAGACGAGATGCAGACCTCATATCTGGATTACGCGATGAGCGTAATCGTCAGCCGCGCCTTGCCCGACGTCCGCGACGGTCTTAAGCCCGTGCACCGGCGCATTATCCATTCCATGAACGAGAGCGGATTCGACGCGACCAAGCCGTTTCGCAAGTCGGCGCGCATCGTCGGTGACGTCATGGGTAAGTACCACCCGCATGGCGATTCGGCGATTTACGACGCCATGGTGCGCATGGCGCAGAATTTTTCGATGCGTCTGCCGCTGATCGACGGTCAGGGCAACTTCGGTTCGATGGACGGCGACCGGGCGGCGGCGATGCGCTATACCGAGGCGCGCATGGCCCATTCGGCGCACGCCCTGGTCGCCGATATCGACAAGGACACCGTCGATTTTCGCGCCAACTATGATGAAAGCGCGCATGAACCAACGGTGCTTCCGGCCCGCTTTCCCAATCTTCTCGTCAACGGAGCGGGTGGTATCGCGGTCGGCATGGCGACCAATATCCCGCCGCACAACCTGGGTGAGGTGATCGACGCCTGCATGGCCTTGATCGACGACCCCGATCTGTCCATCGACGCCCTGACGGCGTATGTTCAGGGACCTGATTTCCCGACCGGAGCGTCCATCTTGGGGCGTCAGGGGATTTATTCCGCCTATCACACCGGACGCGGTTCGGTGATCATGCGCGGCCGGGCGACGATCGAGGAAATCCGCAAGGACCGCGAGGCCGTGGTCATCACCGAAATACCCTATCAAGTCAATAAGTCGCGCATGGTCGAGATCATGGCCGAGTGCGTGCGCGACAAAAGGATCGAGGGAATTTCCGACATTCGCGACGAGTCCGATCGTCACGGCGTACGCGTGGTGGTCGAGGTCAAGCGCGACGCGATGGCCGAGATCGTCCTCAATCAGCTTTATCGCTATACCCCGCTGCAAACCAGCTTCGGCATCAACATGCTGGCGCTGAACGGCGGCCGACCGCAGTTGATGAACTTAAAGGACGTGCTTCAGGCGTTCGTCGATTTCCGTGAAGAAGTGATCCGACGGCGCACTATTTTTCTTTTGTCCAAGGCGCGCGACAGGGCGCATGTCTTGGTCGGTTTGGGAATCGCGGTGGCGAATATCGACGAGGTCATCGCCCTGATCCGCAAGGCTCCCGACTCGACAATTGCCCGCGAGCAATTGATGGCGCGTTCATGGCCCGCCAGCGATGTCGCCCCCTTGATTGCGTTAATCGATGAGCCGGGACGCCAGGTTGAAGATGGCGGCGTTTATTGGCTTTCCGAGGTCCAGGCCAAGGCCATCTTGGAACTGCGCCTACAGCGCCTGACCGGGCTGGAACGCGATAAAATCGCCGGTGATTTGCGCGATTTGGGCGCCGAGATCGAAAGCTATCTGGAGATACTGGATTCCCCGGGCAGGTTGCGCGATGTGATGCGCGAAGAACTGTTGGAAATGCGCGACAAGTTCGCCACCCCTCGGCGCACGGCGTTGGAAGACAGCGAATTCGAACACGATATTGAAGACCTTATCCAGCGTGAAGACATGGTGGTCACGGTGACCAATACGGGCTATGTCAAGCGGGTGCCGCTATCGACCTATCGCGCCCAGCGCCGGGGCGGAAAGGGACGTTCGGGGATGAGCACCCGGGATGAAGATTTCGTCAATAAGGTATTTGTCGTCAATACCCATACGCCGGTTTTGTTCTTCTCTTCCAATGGCATGGTCTACAAAATGAAGGTCTACAAGCTGCCTCTGGGCAGTCCGCAGGCCCGGGGGCAGGCGATCATCAATTTGCTGCCGCTGGACAAGGGTGAGACGATCACCACCTTGATGCCGCTGCCCGAGGATGAAAGCACATGGTCGGACATGTTCGTCATGTTCGCCACCGCGTCGGGCGGGGTGCGGCGCAACCGCCTGTCGGATTTCGTCAACGTCAAGTCGAACGGTAAAATCGCCATGAAACTCGACGAAGGCGAACAGCTCGTCGGGGTCAAGGTTTGCGGCGAGGATGACGACATCTTGCTCGCGGCGCAGGGTGGAAAATGCATCCGCTTCCCGGTGACGGCTGTGCGCGTTTTCGCCAGCCGGGCGTCGTCCGGAGTGCGTGGCATGCGCCTAGGGGCGAAGGATCGGGTGATTTCGATGTCGATTCTCAGGCATGTCGATTTCGATACCGACGAACGCGATGCCTATTTGAAAATTTCGAACGCCCAAAGGCGCGCCGAAAATGGTGGGAATGGGGGAGAGGACGACGGAGAATCCGTCGCGCCCGATTTCGCTCAAAGCTTATTGAGCGCCGAGCGTTTCGACGAAATGGCGCGCGACGAGCAATTCCTCTTGAGTATTACGCAAAACGGTTACGGCAAGCGCACATCGGCGTACGAGTACCGAATAGCAGGACGTGGCGGGCAGGGGATCACCAATATCGAAACTTCCTCGCGCAATGGTCCCGTGGCGGCGTCGTTCCCGGTGGAGGCCACCGATCATGTGATGATGGTGACCGACGGCGGCAAGTTGATCCGCACCGGTGTCGCCGAGGTGCGCATCGCCGGGCGCAATACCCAGGGCGTGACCTTGTTCAAGATAGCCAAGGGCGAAAAAGTCGTCTCGGTGACCCGTCTACACGAAGACGAGGATGAAGACGACGGCGCCGAGGAAACCGGCGGGGACGCGCCATCCACGGAAGCGGGGAACGAAGATGCGGGGACGCCTTCCGATGGTTCGCCCGGGGACGGGATTTCGTCGGAATAAATCGTTTCCCGACATTCCTCGTCGAGCGATGTCGGTAAGGCGGAACCAACCGTGATCAGGGAGAAAATACTATGACGGGACAGCGTACCGGGGTTTACCCCGGCACCTTCGATCCGGTGACCAACGGCCATTTGGATATCATCGCGCGGGCGACCCGGATCGTCGATCGCTTGATCGTCGCCGTGGCGGTGAACGACGGCAAAGATCCGCTGTTTGCGGTCGATGATCGAGTCGCCCTGTTGAACGAGGAAATCGCGACCTTGGGCGAGGACCGCCGCGCACGGATCGAGGTCGTGGCGTTCGATTCCCTGCTGGTCAAATTCGTACAAGATATGTCGGCCAACGTGATCGTGCGTGGATTGCGCGCGGTTTCCGATTTTGAGTACGAATTCCAGATGGCGGGGATGAATTCCCGGCTCGACCCAAGTTTGGAGACCGTTTTCCTGATGTCCGCCGATCGCTATCAGTTTATCTCGTCGCGATTCGTCAAGGAAATCGCGCGCCTGGGCGGCGATATCGAACATTTCGTTTCACCCAGGGTCGCCCAAAAGGTACGCGAGCGCTTCGACCTATAACGGGGCGGGTCCTTTTTTCGCCTTTCTTCGGCTTTTCCACGATGAGGTCGTTTTCGGGTATTGACCGCGAAGCCGCGGATGCTTAAGTTCCGCCCACCAACGCGCGCGTTACCCCGCCAAAGCCCAAGGGGGTATTCGTGCGGTTCTTTTTTAAGGGCACTTAGCTCAGTTGGTAGAGCATTCGACTTTTAATCGAACGGTCGCAGGTTCGAATCCTGCAGTGCCCACCAATTTCACGAAGCCCTCGGATTTTTTCGGGGGCTTTGTTTTTTTTGAGTCCGATGCCATTGGACTCAAATGTGTGGAGAAATCAAACCGCAACAAAAAGAGAGACCGGGGTCGATCCGCTGGAGGCGACCGGAAGCCTTAAGTATCGCCGATGCCGGGCGATATATTGCGCCAGTTGTCCGGCTGTTCGGTTTGAGCTTTTGGAGGTGGGGCGGCGGCGCGTTGGGCGCAACCCGATCGCGTACACAGCCTACAGGCGACGCCGATGGGAACGGCCACGGTAGGCGATTGAGTGTCCAGGCCGTCGGCATAGACCATCCGTTTGGCTTGGCTGATTTCGCAGCCGATGCTGATCGAATAAAAACTCTTATCCTGCCCATATCCGAGGCTCGGCTTGGAGACCGCCTTGGCGATCGAAAAAAAGCGGCTGCCATCGTTCATTTCGCCGATTTGCCGACAGATTTTCCCCGGCGTCAAAAAAGCGCGGTGCATGACCCATTTCGGGCATGCGCCGCCGTAGCGCGGGATACGCAGGCCCGAGGCGCTGAACCGTTTGGAGATGTTACCCGCCATATCGACGCGAACAAAATGCATGGGAATTCCGGCGGCGCCGGGGCGTCTCAGGGTGACCAGACGGTGGGCGATTTGCTCGAAGCTGGCGTTGAAGCGGTGTTGCAGGCGCTCCAGGTCGTAACGGGTTTCCTCGGCGGCCTCTAGGAAGGCGTCGTAGGGCAGCAAGCACGCGCCCGCGAAATAATTGGCCAGGGCGCCCTGCGCCTTCAGACGGGCCTGGGGACTCGTCAGTTCCGAGGCCTCGGTGTCGCTCAAGCGTTCGAGGAGGGGGGCGTGGCAAAGGTGACCGATCAACAGCGTCAGGTGGAAATTGACGCTGGGCGGCGACAGCGACATCGACAGAACCAGATGGCGTTTGGTCTGATCGAAAATGGAAACGCGGCTCTGGTGGGTGTCGGTGGTTGCGATTTCGACGCTAACCCCATGTTTTTCCATAAGATAACTAATTAGGCGCGCACGCACGGAAAGCCCGTCCATCCCCGCTTCGCGGCGTAAATCCTGGGCGGCGACCTCCAGGTCGTCGAAGTAATTGTTGTGCGCCTGCATGAAATCTGTGACCGCTTCGTTGGGGGACGTATTGACGGCCTTGGCGGTCATGCCCTCGCCGGAAACGAGATCGACCATAGTATTGACGGTCTGGGTGAGATTTTCGCTTTCCCCAAGAACGATTTTGAGAAAATTCTGCCGCTCGTGGGGGGGCAAATCGACGTTGTCGTGGAGAATCTCGGAAAACGAGACGATCGACGTCAATAGCGTGCGCAGGCGATGAGTGTTGGTGGCTAAAAGAGAATCCTGGGAAAGCCGTTCGTTGAGATTTTGATAGTCCTCTTGGATCGTGCGGAAGGCGTTGTAGGTCTTGGATAGAGCGACGCCAATCGACGGATGTTCGCTCGCGATCGCATTAATTTCCCGCTCGTCTATGGAAAGATCCTCGAACATTGGATCTTTCAGAATTTCGGTAAGTTCGGCGATCGACTTGGTTTCGTTTTGCGTGGCGAAAATTTGCGGAGAAACGTTGAGCGCCGCGCTGATTCGAAGCAAAAGATGGACGGTGAGATTGCGCTGGTTATGCTCGATCAAGTTCAGATAACTCGACGAAATGCCCAAGCGTTCGGCGAGTTGGACCTGACTCATGGATCGGTCCATACGCAGGCGTCTGACCTTATGACCGAGAAGTGGCGTTTTGGACATTGGGTTTATCTTCTTGGGTTGGGAATTGTGATTTTACAATATTTTCATTTTTACAAAAAAATAATTTTCATATTTACATGAAAATAGAAGATAAATCAATGTGTTGTTGTCGTTCGTGTGGATATGTGAAAAATTTACTCCCGCCATATCCGGATCAACCGGAATGCGCGCCCTCGGACGGGGCGCGCCCGGGAGCGAAAACGCCCCGCCATGATCACGTTCTTAAGAACAGGGAGAACACACCATTATGAGTGACGATAAAATATTACATGTCTCGCGGCGCGGTCTGTTGAAGGCGGGCGCGGCGACGACCCTGGCGCTGGGGACACCGGCGTTTTTCATGAAAAATGCCTGGGCGCAGGATGCGTTGGGTAATTTCCCCGTTAACGGGCCAAAAGTAATGTTCGGCTTTAACGTGCCGCAAACGGGGGCTTACGCCGACGAGGGCGCGGATGAACTGCGCGCCTATAAACTTGCCGTCAAGCACCTCAACAGCGGCGGCGGCATGCTTGAGACCTTCAAGCCGAGTTCTTTGAAGGGTAACGGCGTCCTCGGCAAGAAAGTCGATTTCGTGGTCGGCGACACCCAAACCAACCCCGACGCCGCGCGCACCAGCGCCCGGCGCATGATCGAGCGTGACAAGGTCATCATGTGGGGCGGAGGGTCGTCCAGTTCGGTGGCGATCGCCCAACAGTATCTGGCCCAAGAAGTCGGCGTGATTTTCATGTGCGGCCTGACCCATTCCAACGACACCACGGGTAAGGATAAGCGTCGTTACGGTTTCCGTCATTTCTTTAACGCGTACATGACCGGCAAGGCGCTTGCCCCCGTGCTGGCGAAAACCTACGGCAAGGATCGCCGCGCCTTCCATCTGACCGCCGATTACAGCTGGGGCCACACCCAGTACGAATCGATGAAGGAATTCACCGAAAAGCAGGGCTGGACCACGGTCGGCAATATCATGACGCCGCTCAAGGCGACCGATTTCTCGCAGTACCTGACCGCGGTGATCAATTCCGACGCCGACGTTCTGGTGCTCAATCATTACGGCAAGAACATGGTCAATTCGCTCAGCCAGGCGGTCGATTTCGGCATGCGCGATATGATCAAGAACGGCAAGCATATGGAAATCGTGGTGCCGTTGTACTCGCGCCTGATGGCGCAAGGGG